>NZ_JBKFBA010000080.1:0-9414 GCF_053345925.1 Rhodococcus sp. C26F | reverse complement strand
TCCGTCGCTACATCATCTGGCGCAACAAGCACGCCGAGGATCAACAGCTACGGGAGATCGTCGACAGGGCAAACGTTGCGTGATGCGGCACTAGTTCCCGGCACAGAAAGCCGACCAGCCGCGAAATTCACTTTCCAACTGTCGGTTTATCCATCCATTGGATTTATCTCCACCGTATTCCGCTGAATGGCAACCGAATCGGTCTAAACCAAGCGTCACCAGATGTGACACATTCGGTAGCGCAACATGATACGGCACTAACCGGCTCGCAGTAGCGGAGACATGGCGCTGCGGTCGTCGACGTCGGTTGTCGGGTATTGAAGCGATTGCACGTCTACGACGGCAACGCCTCCCGGGCCCCGACGAACCTCGACCTCATCGAATGCGAACACGAGGCCATCTACGACGCCGTCGCCGAAGGGGACGGCGGACGCGCACAGGAACTGATGGTCGCCCACCAGAGACGCACCCGCGACCTGCGGATCGCCGAGATGGCCGAGTCGTCGAATCGCTGAGGCCTTCGCACGATCTGTCGCATCCGAGGATCTCACTGAAGCCCAACCGAGGCTTCGTGCCGGCCTCGGCGAGTGGCGGCTCCCAGCGGAGAGACTCTTCGCCCGCTCTTTCCTCGCTGGGTTCGGCTTCGAGTCGGACCAGCAGCGCCGCAGTGGCCATCTCGGGTCTCCTGCTCCGAGATGGTGGACATGATCCAATACCACACCACCGGCCGGTGAAGGACAGGAGCCCTGGGCCCGCGAATCCAGGAAACCGATCTCACCCCTAGCGATCGTGGAGCCGAAAGAGGAGACTGCGAGGTGGAGGAAATGCGACGCCTGGAATGCACCCGCCGCCGTCGGCAGTGACGCGGAACATTGTGTTGTGCCGACATTTTGGTGCGGTTCTCAGTTTCGAGCGCTGTCGCGTCTGCCCCTCGGAAGCACAATTCACTCGGTTTGTCGTTCACACATCACCGGCTGTGGCCGCCGGGCCGGGATCAACCGAGAAACGCCGCATGTCAGGAAGTGTCGAGATGAAAGCGCTTGTGTACGACGGGCCACGTGAGGTTCATGTGAAAGATGTGCCCGATGCGAGGATTGAGCAGCCGACCGATGTGCTGGTAAAGATCACCAGCACCAACATTTGCGGGTCGGATCTCCACATGTATGAGGGCCGCACCGATCTGGAGCCCGGGATGGTCCTCGGTCACGAAAATTTGGGGATCGTCGCCGAGGTGGGCAACGCCGTGGTCAAGGTCTCCCCCGGGGATCGGGTGTGCCTGCCGTTCAACATCGGTTGCGGTTTCTGCCGAAACTGCGAGGAAGGGTTGACCGCGTTCTGCCTGACGGTGCACCCGGATCCGAAGATGGCCGGCGCCGCATTCGGTTTCGCCGGGATGGGACCATTCTGGGGCGGACAGGCAGAATATCTTCGGGTACCGTTCGGCGACTTCAACTGTCTGCGGCTGCCCGAGGATGCCCAGGACAAGGAAACCGACTACGTGATGCTCGCGGACATCTTTCCCACCGGATGGCACTGCACCCGCCTGGCCGACATGCAGCCCGGCGATTCGATAGTGGTCTACGGGGCCGGACCGGTCGGTCTGATGGCGGCATACTCGGCAATGATCCAGGGCGCGAGCAAGGTGATGGTCGTCGACCGTCACCCCGACCGGCTGCGGCTCGCCGAGCAGATCGGGGCCCTCCCCATCGACGACTCTAGCGGCGACCCGGTCGAGCAGGTCCTCGATCAGACCGATGGGCACGGCGCCGACAAGGGCTGTGAGTGCGTCGGGTACCAGGCGCACGACCCGCAAGGTCACGAGGACGCCGCGATGACGATGAACCGGCTCGTCGACTCGGTGCGCTTCACCGGCCACATCGGCGTGGTCGGCATCTTCCTGCCCCAGGACCAAAACGGCCCCGACGAACTCGAACGCAACGGCAAGATCGTCTTCGACATGGGCAAATTCTGGTTCAAGGGGCAGAAGATCGGTACCGGACAAGCCAACGTCAAGCACTACAACCGGCAGCTGCGTGACCTGATCCACCAAGGCCGGGCCACGCCGTCCTGGATCGTCTCTCACGAGCTCCCACTGGCCGAGGCCGAGTCCGGCTACCAGCATTTCGATGCCCGCGACAACGGATGGACCAAGGTCGTACTGCATCCGTGAGCCGGCCCGGACTGAGAGGAGCACAACGATGGCAACGACACTGCAGGGCAAGCGGATCGCAATTCTCGCTGCCGACGGGGTCGAAAGAGTCGAACTCGAGCGACCCCGCGACGCGGTGCACCAGGCCGGTGGACACACGGACCTGCTGTCGCCGAAGACCGGCGAAATCCAGGCACGTAACAACGACCTCGACGCGGCCGGCACATTCACCGTAGACCGGGCGGTGTCCGATGCCGCGGTCGACGACTACGACGGTCTGCTGCTGCCGGGCGGCACGGTGAACCCGGACAAGCTGCGCATCGAGGAGGCGGCGGTATCGTTCGTGCGTGACTTCGTCGGCTCGGGAAAGCCGGTCGGGGTAATCTGCCACGGTCCCTGGACCCTCGTCGAGGCCGGTGTGGCCAAAGGCAGAACGCTCACCTCCTACCCGAGTCTGCGGACCGACCTGCGCAACGCCGGGGCCGACGTCGTCGACGAAGCGGTCGCGGTCGACGGGAACCTGATCTCGAGCCGCTCACCCGACGACCTACCCGCGTTCTGTCAGGCCATCGTCGAGCAGTTCGCAAAGCCCCGGGCGGGCGGGTCATAACGGCGAACCACACCTCGATGTCCCTCGACGACGCGCAGCCGGGGATCGCCGCCGGGCAGGCCACAGCCTGCGAGATCGACTCGTCGTCGAACATCGCAGTGGCCGATGCCGGCGGGCAACCTCGTAGCCCACATACAGCTGGACGGCGCCAGTATCGACATCTCGATCAACGAGACCTTCACGAAGAACGACGTTGCCAGCGACGTCTTCGGCGTCATTCGCCTGATAGGCAATGACTTCGTGCAGAACAAGGGCTAAGTCGATGAATCCGCGACTCTGAAAACTCTTGGTTGGGAGCTCGAGCAGGGAAAGCCGATCACGATCCAGGTCGAGCACAGGATCGAGCTGATGGACAGGTTTCCCCGCGAGGAGCTGCTGGTGCCGCCGCCACGGGGTCGCAGCACTGAGGCGGGTACGAAGCAGCAGCAACAGAGCATGCCTGGGCAACGGCAAGACGGCTGATAGAGCAATTCCAAGAGATTGCCGCGGAGCGGCGTCGGAGGTGAGCGCAGCCTGTATCGCATCCCGCGTTCGCACTTACATGACCTCAGCCGGCGTCTCGTCACCGTTCATCGTTGTTGTCCTGATCAAGGGGCGGCATCTCGCGTTTGCCGCGGGCACGGATGACACAACCGACGATGATGGCGACGGTCGCCGATACGGCGATCCACGCGACGATCAGCCAGAAAACCCAGTTCACATACCGAACCACGATCCGATTCGCCTGTTTGTCACCGACAAGTAGGTAAGCCACCCGCAGATTCACCCGTTCGGATGACACCGCCGTAACACTCTGATCTTGTGACCGATACACCAGCCGTGGCCCGATGACCCCCGCTATTGTCGGGCCACGCCTGGGCGCCCCCGCTCCTCACCCCCTGCAGGAACGGGGGCGGTCGGCTATCTACAGGCCTCCCATCCTGTCGCCGCGCTACTCGAGGCCGCGGCGATCCATCTCCGCCCGGCAGTCCTTGATCGAGCGGGCAATATCCTCGAGCGTGGCGTCGTCGGCGTCCTCATCGGCGGCCGTAAGCAGCGCAGCGCGCAAACCGAGCACATGGGCAAAGAGCTCGTCGTCATCCAGATCTCGCAATGAGATGTGCACCCGTCGAGCATGGGCGTGTGGCACGGATGTTTCAAGGTCAATGGCCATCCCTGATGCCGGAGTGCCCTATCCGTGACCCCTGCCCCAGGCAGAGCCCACCGGCCCCGCCCCCACCAGGGTAAGCAGGACTCTAGAACGACCCGGACCTACCACAGGGGGCATGCCAGGCCCTGCCGACCCCAGACCCCGCGGCCCCTGCAGTCGCGGAACTCCGTCCGCGACAGTTGTCGGATCAACGCCCAATCCTCCACTGGGATCGCCCATCCAATCTGTCCGGGCGGCCTCGTTTCGAGCGTCGTTGTGGCCTCATTTTCGAGCGTCGCCGACAGGTGGTAGCTACCCCGACCCGCCGCACTGTGCATATTCCTCGGGCGCACCCTCCGACCGCAGTTGCACCCATCCACTGCCGACGAGCAGACCTGCGACCGCGCACCGTCACCACCGGTCCCGTTTCAGACCGAAGATCGCTTCGAAACTGCACCTGTGCACGACCGGTCACCGCCGGCGAGGACGTTGCACCCTCCATGCATACGCACACGTGCGAGGCCGACCCGGTCGACTTCGGCAATGGAGAGGTTCATGCTGTGGCGCCATCCCTCCGGGCATGCATCCGCGCACCACGCAGGGCCACAGCTGCAACTGCCCCGACCCCGAGAATCCACGGTCCACCCACGACAATCGGATCCATCCACTGATGAGCGGTGTCAACGCGCCGCCGTCCGACGCGCGAGCGGACTCCTGAGTGCGTGAACTCACTCCGGATACCGGTCTCGGTGACCGGATTGTCCGGCCGCCGGGACGCCAAAGACTTCACATGGGATTCGACCGCGTCGATCCGGTCGGCACCGAGGAGCAGCAGCCAGTGCGCAGCGCGTCCTTCGCTGAATCGGCGGTAAGCGTACTTGCGGACGATTCCCGACAGTCCCTTCGGCGGGCAAGAGGTGCCGAACACTGGGGGAAGAAAGGCATGTTCGACCGAGCGTTCGCGGGGCCATTTCTCTTCCTGCCGCTCCGGGAAGTCCCAATGGGCTCCCGTGCTTTCCGGCGCGAAACGCTCCTTCGGCACCGCCGGCCGGTCCTTCGGATCGAGGTCGACTCCCCATCCCGGTATCCGGGCGCGTAGATCGTCGGGGTTCGCACGCGATGAGGGGCTTGCGGTATATGCGGCCGGTGTCGACGACTTCGTCATCACACAGTCCTTTCATGCAGCGCCCGGCACAATGACCGGCTTGATGCACTCGTCGAGTTTGGCGGAGAAGATGTGATAACCCTCGGCAATGTGTTCCAACGGAATCCGGTGCGTGACAATGTCGTTCGGCTTTATCAAGCCGTTCCGAATGTGCTCGAACAAACGTGGCCACTGGCGGTGCACCGGACACTGGTTCATCCGCAACGTCAGGCCCTTGTTCATCGCGTCCCCGAATTTCACGGCACTGAACATCGGCCCGTAAGCTCCCATCACCGAGATCGTCCCACCTTTGCGGACCGAATCGATGGCCCAGTTCAACGCGACAGGTGACCCGCCCTGCAACTTGAGTTTGGCTGAAGTCACATGCTGCAGGAGATTGCCGTCGGCTTCGGCGCCGACCGCGTCGATAGCTACGTCGGCCCCGAGATAATCGGTGGCCTTCTTCATCTGCACGACAATATCGTCGTACTCACCGAAGTTGTAGGTCTCGGCGTGCGCGAAAGTGCGCGCCTTCTCGAGCCTGTATTCGAGGTGGTCGATGACGATCACCCGTCCGGCACCCATGAACCACGAACATTTCGCGGCGTACAACCCCACCGGGCCGGCGCCGAACACCACCACGGTGTCACCTTCGACGATGTCACCGAGTTGCGCCCCGAAGTATCCGGTCGCGAGCGCGTCGGTGCACAGCAGCGCGTCCTCGTCGTCCATCCAATCCGGAATCTTCTCAGGCCCGACGTCGGCGAACGGCACACGTACGAACTCCGCCTGTCCACCGTCGTATCCGCCGCACGTGTGCGAGTACCCGTAGATCCCCCCGACCGCGGTGGCGTTGGGATTGACGTTGTGGCAATTCGAATACAGGCCCCGCGCACAGAAATAGCACGAACCGCAGTAGATGTTGAACGGCACCATCACCCGATCCCCGGGTTGCACGTTGCGGACGGACGGCCCGACTTCATGCACCACGCCGATGAACTCGTGACCGAAGGTCATGCCGACCCGAGTGTCGGGCATCATGCCGTGATAGAGATGCAGATCCGACCCGCAGATTGCCGCGCGCTGCACCCGCACAATCGCATCATTGGGATGCTCGATGCGCGGAATATCCTTTTCTTCTACCCGAACCTTGTACGGTCCTCGGTATACCATCGCCTTCAACGTGCCTCCTAGGGTCGGAGTTCACCTCGTTCTCGGACGCGCACCCGCTTCGGCTCCACCCGAAGCATGTTTCCGCCCGCCGGACGGCTCCCGCGGCCGTCACCTAACCAATCGGACTCCAGAAGTGCCCGGCACATAAAGGCAAACAGGAACCGTAATCGGCCCTGCAACAGGAGCCCTGCGACATCACCGATGGTACGCGGTCACGCCGGCGGGCAGTAGTCCAGTTGCGGTCGATAATCCCCGCCGAAGCTCGACCACGCGTATCCATGTCACTACATCGAACCGTCACCCTCGAACGCACCGAGCGCATCACCCAGCTCGACGGAACTCGCGCAGTCACGCTCGAAACACTCTCTATCAGTGAGTTCACTCGAAACCCCCGACCACACCGCCGTGGCCGTACGCCTGTGGCATCTGGGACGAGATGCTTCGCGCGGGTACCTTCACCGTCATCAGCAGCAACCCCTTTGATCCAGAGAAGCCCAGTCGCGTCCTCGCATTCGACACACCACGTCCGCGAACTCGCTGCGTCCGCACAGCGGTGCGAGGGTCCCAGGTACGTGCACCGCTCGTCCTGTCGCGACGGCAGTTGCCGCCGCAGATCCGCATCGAATGATCCGCAGTACAGGTTCGACGGGGATAGACCAGCGTGGGTCGCATTTTTCACGGACCGCGCTCCTTACGCCCCGTTCGACGGCTGTCCCATCTCCTCGATGCGCTGCCGCTGCCGGACCCCGTACGCCGCGTCTCTGACAGCGGCGTCATCCTCGAGACCCGACCCGAGGGCACCACCGATGGTCGCGATGGATGCTAGAAGCCATGCAAGCGTGAGATAGTCGGAAAAACTCACCCCGTGCCCGAGAGTGCGCGACAACAGTTCCGGGGGCAGAGTCAGACACGCGGTGAACAGCAGCAGGCCGAACAAGGCCACGTGAAGAACGATCACGCCGACGACCAAAGTAACCACGGTCGCGGTGTTGTACAGCACCGAACGATTACGCTCCTCCGGCGACTTCGGCCGTTCCCACAGTTCGTGTTCGATGATCAGCCAAAGAACCATCGCCACGATCGACAGGACCGTCGCTGCACTCATACGCCATGGTCCCATGGTGTCGGCGAACAACCAGATCGTGCTGGTAGCCAGCGCGATCGCACCCGTGGCGAAGGCCCCGACAAGCACCTTCGACAGTCCGGTGACCAGTCGCCACGGCCGGTTGGCCCGCACCATTCCCGACAGCAGCCGCAGTCGCCGCAGTCCCGAGGGCGCAAAGTACCGAATACCACTCTCAGTCTGCACACCCGGGAACTGTCGCGCCGCGCGGGAGGGAACGAGTTCCGGTTCACCAAGAACGCGGGCGATCGCGAGTTCGGTGACGGTGCGGACGCGGTGCTCGATGGAGACCCCGCCCACGCCGGCGACGGAGATGAGCGCGAAGTTGTGGTCGGCGCTGACGTCGGCCACCACCGGCAAGGTGTCCTCCCGGCGCGGCAGATCGGTGAGATACACGACGATGTCTTCCTGTTCGGAGGACGGATCGACCGTGTCGACGACCTCTTCGAAATCTGCTTGCTCGTCTGGCAGGTACGGTTTGCAGCGCACGTCCGTCGTCCATCGCCGCTCAGGTCGGTCGGAGTTGTACAGGCGTTCCGGCAGGTACTCCGCGATGCGTTCGGCAAGAGCCGCTGGCTCGCCGGGATCCGCGATAAACAGCACTGAGACCCGCTCACCCGCCGCAGCAGATTGCGGGTGCTCGCTCGCCTTCACGGCCTTCGAGTACCCACCCGCTCTACCCCCAAACTCCACGAAGGGGTGCGATCCGATTCGACGCAACGGATGCACGTTCTATAAGTACCTCGACTTCTCTTGCCGGAGCCGGAGTCCTGAACTACGGACACAACTCCCGTCCTCAAATGCGCACTGCTGGACAACCTGCGTCACGTGCGGTGATCGAACGAGCCACAGGCGTGCTGATGGAACGGTACGGTCTCGACGCCGACGCGGCGAAGCAGACGCTGGTGCAGGCCTCGCACCGGACGAACACGCCGATGCGCACACTCGCCGAAGCCGTGCTCACCGCGGACCGGACAGACGAACCGCCCTCGATTCGGGAAGTTCTCGAGGCCACGTCCACCCCCGCAGCCCTGCACAAGGCCGTCGCCTTCATCGAATCCGCAGCAGCCCGGCCGATCGGGTTGACGGACATCGCCGCTGCTGCCGGCATCGGAGCGCGGGCTCTGCCATACGCCTTCGCACGGCATCATCACACGACACCTATGCGATACCTGCGAGCGGTACGCCTCGAGCGAGCTCATCGGGATCTGCAGACCGCCGATCCGCAGAGCGGTGACACGGTCGTCTCGATCGCGGCGCGGTGGGGCTTTTCCTCCCCTGGCCGCTTCGCGACGCAGTACCGGCCCGTCTACGGCCGGAGCCCTCACCACACCCTGGCGCACGACTGAACAAACCCCGTTCAAGACATTGATCATGCACATTACGAATACACTGAACGAGAAACGAATGATTCTCTCGCTGGCGGTCTTTCACCAGTGAGAAGCGTCGACGGGGCACGACACTTCCGGCGCAGGGGGCCGGAGACATCGATCCGCCCCGTCGGCGGCACTTCGTGGACACATCCCCCCGACAGCGAGTGCTGGGCGTAGACTCGACGTATCGGTGATCGCCCCTCGCCCCCCTGCATGGACGACCACCCGCCGGGGTGAGTCGATGTTCTCATCTCCGGCGATGCCGGACCCCATCGGCCACATCCCTCCTGCTCGGCGGCGGGGTCTCGGCGTTGTTCGTCCCGCGGGTCTACGAGGGCGCCCTTCGCGTCACCGCGCGGAATCCGGTCCTCCGCCCCGCGCTCCTTCGGGGCTTTCGTCGGAAGCGGTCCGTGAGTCGTCCTCGTCGACGACGGGCAGAACACCGCCCCGTGAATCCTTTCTAGAAACGTGCAGGCGCGACCCAGGTCGCCGCTGTACAAGGCGAGAAGTCCGGCGGCGTGATCAACGCGGACCCAAAGGTACAGATCGCCGGAACCCTGAGCCACGCCTCTGCACTGCTCGGCCAACGCGGCTCCGGAAAACCGGACCCCTGTCCGCAGAGTTTCGTTCGCCCACAAAGCACATACAGACCAGTGCCCGGAAGGTCACGAGCCACGCGCTGACAACAGCGCGAAGCAACCACTACTTGCCGG
>NZ_JBKFBA010000008.1:172001-187510 GCF_053345925.1 Rhodococcus sp. C26F | reverse complement strand
CAGCAACAACCACCCACAAAAAGTGAAGTGGCCGCACCAAATAATATTTGGCACTGACATTCATCGGCACACTGTTGAGTTCTCAAAGAACACGCGCACATCGTTACGTTACCGGACACCTGTCCGGCTCGCTCCGAGGCAACCGTTCCAAGCTACCACATCCGATTTCAGGGCCGCAAATCGCTGCTTTCCTGTTCTCTTCTGTGAGAGCCGATCGATGCGACATCGAACATGCCTGTTTCCGAACCTCTCGGTCCGGCGGGCTGTTCGGTGTCGCTCGAACGACGACTAAGTTACGCCGACGCTAACGAGCCGTCAAATCCGCTGGTCAGAGGTTCGCCAGCGTCGGCGAATGCGTCAGTCGCGGACGACTCGCACGCCGGCGAAGTTCCGCTTGCCCCGACGCAGGACGAGCCAGCGTCCGTGCAGCAGCTCTCCGTCGCGCGGGGTCCACTCCTCCGAGGAGATGCGCACGTTGTTGACCGATACTCCACCTTCCTTGACGGTGCGACGCGCGGCTCCCTTGCTCTCGCACAGACCCGACGCGACGAGCAGGTCGATGATCGTGTCCGGCTCGCCGGCGCGGAGCTCCGTCACGGACGCCTCGGTCAGGGCGGCCGCGAGCGTGGGCTCGTCCAGCTCGCCCAGCTCGCCTCGTCCGAACAGAGCGCGGCTGGCCAACTCGACCGCTGCGGTGTTGTGCGCTCCGTGCACGAGCGTGGTCATCTCGGCAGCGAGTCGCTTCTGGGCCTCACGTGCGTGCGGACGCTCCGTGGTGGCGGTCTCGAGCTCGGCGAGTTCGTCCTTGTCGAGGAAGGTGAACCACCGCAGGTACTTCATGACGTCCGCGTCGGCAGCGTTGACGAAGTACTGGTACCAGGCGTACGGGCTCGTCATCTCCGGGTCGAGCCACAAGCTGCCACCACCGGTGGACTTGCCGAACTTCTTACCGTCGGACGAGGTCACGAGCGGGACGGTCAGGGCGTGCACGCTCTCACCGTCGGTACGCCGGTTGAGCTCGACGCCGGCGATGATGTTGCCCCACTGATCGGAACCACCGACCTGCAGCACACATCCGTACTCGCGGCGGAGCTGCACGTAGTCGTTGGCCTGCAGGAGCATGTAGCTGAACTCGGTGTACGAGATGCCGTCACCTTCGAGGCGGCGCTTGACGGTGTCGCGGGCGAGCATCACGTTGATCGAGAAGTGCTTCCCGATGTCGCGCAGGAAGTCGATCGCGGACAGCTTGCCGGTCCAGTCGAGGTTGTTCACGACCACAGCTCCCGTCGGGGAGTCGTCGAAGTCGACGAACCGCTCGAGCTGCCCACGAATCCGCCCTGCCCATTCGGCGACGGTGTCGGCGGAGTTCATGGTGCGCTCCCCCACGTCCCGCGGGTCACCGATCATGCCGGTCGCACCACCTGCGAGAACGATGGGCCGATGGCCGGCGCGCTGGAAACGCTTGAGTGCGAGGAGCGGAACGAGGTGACCGGCGTGCAGGCTCGGGCCGGTCGGATCGAAACCGGCATAGAGGGTGATCGGACCCTTGTCGAGTTCGCCTCGAAGTGCGTCGAGATCGGTCGATTGCGCGATGAGCCCGCGCCAGGTCAGTTCGTCGAGAATGTGCTCAGTCACCGTTCGATCATCCCATCACGCTCGAGGCGCAGCGGGCGCGCGTGGGCTGCGCCGGTACGGGGAGACCCCGATCGCCCCGGGAACCCACAACCGCCACGGTCTGTCGGCCGCCACGCTGATCCCCACCCGCGGCCCCCGCGCGACCCCCCCGACGAGCGGTGCGGCCGGAAGTTCCACCCGCACCCGAGCGTCGGAAGCATCCACGTCGACGCCGTTGTCGGCCAGATCGAGGCCGAGCGCAGCAGCGAGATTGCCCGGACCGCGCGCAAGGTTCGCGAACGGCGTGCCGGACGTGCGTCGGGAACGGACGGCCTGCTCCCCCTCGATCACCTCACCACCGCGCAACAGCACTGCCGCGGCGGTGCCATCGGGACCGAGGGAGACGTTCGCGCAGAAGTGCAGTCCGTAACTGCGGTAGACGTACAGGTGCCCCGCGGGCCCGAACATGACCGAGTTGCGCGGGGTAGGTCCGCGGTACGAGTGCGCGGCCGGGTCCGGCCACGGTCCGTCCTCGGGGCCGCCGTAGGCCTCGACTTCCGTCAGCAGGACGGCGGTCTCCCCCACTCGGACGGTTGCTCCGAGCAGCGCTTCGGCAGCCTCGACCGGATCGAGTCCTTCGAGTTCGCCGCGGACGGATCGACGATTGCGGCTCAGTCGGTGCTCCATCCGGCGACACCGCGCGCGGTGAAGTCCTCGTGCTCGGCGTCGCTGACCTCGCGGGCCTCGTCGACGAGGAGGACAGGAATGCCGTTCTCGATCGGATACGCCCGCCGCAGTCGCGGGTTGTACAGGACGGCGTCGTCGACGAGAAGCAACGGCCCCTTGTCCTCCGGACAGGCCAGAATGCTCAGCAACGTGGGATCGACAGCCACGGATGTCCTTTCGAAGGGCGGAACCGAACCGGACCCAGGCTACCGCGCTCCGGCCGGCGAACCGGCCGTGCCCGCCTTCCACGCCGTGGCCACGGCCTTGGTGAACCGCTTGTACGTCCCGGTATCGGGGTTCAGGTACCAGGTACGGACGGTGGGCACGGGCAATCCCTGTTCGCGCAGACGATCGGCGGACGGGCGATAGGACGGGCCCAACGGGATGTCGGGCACGACGTGCACGAGATCGGGTCGTTCGTCGGCCGGGACCGAGTCGAACGCCGCAGTGATCTCCGCGGCCGTCGGTGTACGGTTGCCCCGCAGCGAGCAGCCGGCCACCGCGATGTCGCGACCTCCCACCGAGATGCCGTAGGCGACGGCGAGATCGACACGCGGGATCGCTTCGAGCACGTCCTCCACGCTCTGGGTGAAGACCGGGCCGTGGAAGGTGGGAATCACCGTCCGCCGACTGTCGAGCAGCCAGTAGTCGCCGTCGTCGTCGCGTCGGAACAGGTTGTCGGTGGGCACCCACACGTCGCCCGGTTCGAACACGCCGCGCATCACACCGGTGATTGCCGAGGCTGCGGGACCGGGCCTGCCGAGCAGCAGTCCGACCTCGCCGACCTGCGCCTCCCGCACGAAGCCGCGTTCGTCCTCCACGAGTCGGCCGACGCCGGCGTCGTAGGCGGCGAGGCGCACATCGGCGCTACCGGGCAACGGCCGGCCCTTCGAACCGATCTTCGAACCGGAGACGTTCGCGAGCACGACGTTGCCCTCGGTCGACGCGTAGAACTCGAGAACCCGTGCGGGCTGGAACCGATCGAGGGTGCGGCGCCACAACCCCGGTGGCATGCCGGAGCCGATGAACAATCGGATGGGATGGATCGCGTCGATGTGCAGCGACGGACTGTCGAGCACCTCGCGCATCATCGACCAGGTGTAGGTGACGACGGTGACACCGTAGCGGTGCACTTCGTCGCTGAAGAGCGACGGATTCAGTCCGCGCGACAACGCGATACGCGCCCCACCGGCGAGTGCACCACCGAAACTGACGAGCAGACCCGACGAATGGTGCAGGGGCGCAAGGCAGTACATGGTGTCGCCACGTCCGAGCGAGGCCGCGGTGGCGGTCCCGAAGGCCGACAGCGCCCATCGGTAGTTGGTGACCCGTCGCACCGCGAGCGTGTCGCCGCCACCGGAGAACAGGATGAACGCGAGTTCGCGCGCGAGTCCCGGATCAGCGACGTACCAGCCCGGCAGCTGCACGGAGGAGATGTCGAGTCGTTCGAGATCGACGACGTCGGCGCCGGGTTCGATGTCGAGGTCGCGGACGTCGCCGCCGCCGAGTACCAGCACGGGCAGGCCTGTCGCGACGGCCGCGTCGAGGTTCTCGGGATCGGCGACGATCTTCTCGACACCGCCGAGTCGCACGGCCTCGGCGATGTCCGGTCCGGGCGGGATCAGGACGGACACGCCGCCGAGACGGGAGATCGCCGCGACCGCCGCCATTGCGCTGGGGCGCACGTCCATGAGGATGCCGACGTGCATCGCGGGACGGATGCCGTTGTCGACGAGCCCGAGGACGACGTTGTCGATCCGTCGGTTGACGGCCTCGAAGGTGTAGACCCGGTCCTCGAAGATGAAGCACTCCCGCTTCGGCGACTTGCGGCCGATTTCGGCGAGCAGGCCGCCGACGGAGATGCGGGTGCGCGGCTGGATCTGCCCGAGCCGCGCGAGGCGGGGAAGGGCGCGGGCGGCCTCGCCGGTGAGATCGCGTGCTCCGCGGACGGCACCCACCGCGATCCCCGCGAGCCCCTTGCCGAAATCGGTCCCGACGTCGGCGAGCGTTGCGGCCGTGTGCGTGATGCGGGATGCGACCGAGACGCCGGTGCCCTCGTCGGTGGGGTTCGGCACCGCCATCGGCGCGATGCCGACGGGCCGGTCCCCGACGCCTTCGCGCCACTGCACCCACTCCCCGACCGACGGCCACGTCTGCTGACCGGCGACACTGCCAACCACCAGCCCGAAATGCCCTGCGCGCAAGGTGTATTCGTAGACCTCCGCGCGGGGCGACGCCTTGCGGATGCCGCGCACGGCGAGCGGTTGCCCGATGTCGTCGACCTCACCGATGAACGCGAGGACGGGACAGGTGATCTCAGCGAGGCTCACCGCCCGGTCGTTGATGACGAAACCGCCACTGACCATGCGGTTGTGAGCGATGAACTGGCGCAACACCTCGGCGACGGCCGGTCCGGACCACGCCACCCACCCCTCGGTGTCGAGGAACCGGCGCTGCGGTTCTCGCGGCAGCAGCGCTTCCCGGTCGTGGAGCTGGAGCAGGAAGTCGATGCGCGATCGCACGGTCTTGACCGGATCGAGCAGCTGGAATCCGGTGCGCGCCATCCACCCCGTGATCGCGAGGCGGTTGAAGACGTGGTCCGCGAGGAAGTCCGCGGAGTGGGTCGCGACGATCTCCGGGATCCCGAAGGGCAGGGCGGCGAGGGTGTCGACCGGGCTGCCGAAGGTGATCAGGCTCGCGATGCCGCGGCTACGCCGGTACGCCGCGACCTGGTAGCAGAACATGCCGCCCTGCGAATATCCGCCGAGGTGCACGTCGCGGCCGGTATAGGCGCGGACGCAGTCGACGACCTCGTCGAGGGCGAGGATGTGATCGGTGAGGGTGCGTTTCCAGCCCCCCTCCTCCTGGTCGGGCGACCCGAAGTCCACGACCCAGGGGTCGAGACCCGCTTCGTGGAGGGTGCCGACGGCGCCGGCGTCACGGGTGACGTCGTACACCTCGGCGGACACCATCATCGGTGGCACGAGGACGATCGGGATGCCCGTGGAGGCGGTGTCGGATTCGGGGAAGTACCGGCGGAGCCGGTACATGGAGGTGCGCTCGACGACCTGGTACGGCGAGGACGAGCGGCCGGGTTCGAGGCCACCGAAACGCAGGACTTCGAGACCGTTCTGGGCAGTGGCGACGAGCCGTCGCACCGACTCGGTCACTACATCGGCGTCCAGTCCCACGGTCCGCTCCCCTTCTCGACGATGTATCCGCAGCGGTCCCGGCACCTGCGGTTCTACACCGGTACCCGCTGCATGCCGAGAGTATGTGTCAGCCTGCCACACCGCCCTCACCGTCCCGGGCAACTCGGGGTGTGCCCGGGACGGCAGGCGTGTCAGCCGCGCACCCAGCTGCGCAGGTGTGCCGCGGCGTCGCGCACGCGGCCGAGCTGCTCGGCCACCCGCACGCCCGCGGTGCCGCCACGCGCGTCGCGCGAGGCGATGGATCCTTCGACGGTGAGCACTTCCCGCACCTGCGGGGTCAGTGCCGGATCGACACCGGCCAGCTCCTCGTCCGTGAGGTCCTCGAGACCGACCCCGCGGCCTTCGGCGACCCGCACGCATGCCCCGGCCGCCTCGTGGGCGACGCGGAACGGAACGCCCTGGCGGACCATCCACTCGGCGATGTCGGTCGCGAGGGTGAATCCGGCGGGTGCGAGCTCGGCCATGCGTTCGGTGTGGAAGGTCAGCGTCGAGACGAGCCCTGCGATCGCCGGGAGCAGCAGCTCGAGCTGTGCGACGGAGTCGAAGACCGGCTCCTTGTCCTCCTGCAGGTCGCGGTTGTAGGCCAGCGGCTGCGCCTTGAGCGTGGCCAGCAGACCGGTGAGGTTACCGATGAGACGACCGGCCTTACCGCGGGTGAGCTCGGAGACGTCCGGGTTCTTCTTCTGCGGCATGATCGACGACCCGGTCGACCATTCGTCCGCGAGGGTGACGTACCCGAACTCGGGGGTGCTCCACAGGATGACCTCCTCCGCCATGCGGGAGAGGTCGACGGCGATCTGCGCGAACACGAACGCCGCTTCCGCCGCGAAGTCGCGGGAGCTGGTCGCGTCGATCGAGTTGTCCGCCGCCGAGTCGAAGCCCAGATCGGCCGCGATCGCGTCGGGGTCGAGACCGAGCGACGATCCGGCCAGCGCGCCCGACCCGTACGGCGAGATCGCAGCGCGCTTGTCGAAGTCGCGCAACCGGTCGACGTCGCGCAGCAGCGGATGCGCGTGGGCGAGCAGGTGGTGCGCGAGCAGCACGGGCTGCGCCGCCTGCAGGTGCGTCTTGCCCGGCATCACGGCATCGGGGTGCGCCGCGGCCTGGCCGGCGATCGCGTCGACCACGTCGAGGACACCGTCGGCGATGCGCCGCGCGCTGTCGCGCAGCCACATCCGGAACAGCGTCGCGACCTGGTCGTTGCGGGAGCGGCCCGCGCGGAGCCGGCCGCCGACCTCGGGGCCGACGCGCTCGATGAGTCCCCGTTCGAGCGCACCGTGCACGTCCTCGTCGGACTCGGCGGGACCGAACGCACCGGAAGCCACATCGGCGGCGAGACGGTCGAGGCCGTCGAGCATCGTGGCGAGGTCGTCGTCGGTGAGGAGTCCGGCGCGGTGCAGGACCTTGGCGTGGGCCTGCGAGGCGCGCACGTCGTACGGGGCGAGCGCCCAGTCGAAGTGCGTGGACTTGCTCAGCGCCGCCATGGCGGCGGCCGGTCCGGATGCGAACCGGCCGCCCCACAGGGCACCTTCGTTGGTGCCGTGAGCCGTCATGACTACAGGCCCAGATCGCGCTTCGCGGCGACCTTCGACGACAGGCCGTGGATCTGCACGAAACCCTTGGCGTTGGACTGGTCGAAGCTGTCGCCCTCGTCGTAGGTGGCGAGGTTGAAGTCGTACAGCGACTCGGGGCTGCGACGGCCGTTGACGGTGATGTGTCCGCCGTGGAGCACCATGCGGATGTCGCCGGTGACGCGCTCCTGGGTGTTCTTGATGAAGGCGTCGAGGGCGGTCTTCAGCGGCGAGTACCACAGGCCGTCGTACACCAGCTCGCTCCAGCGCTCCTCGACGCGACGCTTGTAGCGGCCGAGTTCGCGCTCGAGGGTGACGTGCTCGAGTTCCTGGTGCGCGGTGATGAGGGCGATGGCGCCGGGGGCCTCGTAGATCTCGCGGCTCTTGATGCCGACGAGGCGGTCCTCGACCATGTCGAGGCGGCCCACACCCTGAGCGCCGGCGCGACGGTTGAGTTCCTGGATGGCCTCGAGGACGGTGACGTGCTTGCCGTCGATCGCGACGGGGCGACCGGCCTCGAAGCTGATGATCAGCTCGTCGGGGGCCTGCCAGTGGGCGGTGGGGTCCTCGGTGTAGTCGTAGACGTCCTTGGTGGGGGCGTTCCACAGGTCCTCGAGGAAGCCGGTCTCGACGGCGCGGCCCCAGACGTTCTGGTCGATGGAGAACGGCGAACGCTTGGTGACGTTGATGGGCAGGCCGTGCTCCTCGGCGAAGGCGATGGCCTTCTCACGGGTCCAGGCGTAGTCGCGGACCGGTGCGATGACCTGGAGGTCGGGTGCGAGGGCGCCGAAGCCGACCTCGAAGCGGACCTGGTCGTTGCCCTTGCCGGTGCAGCCGTGGGAGACGACGGTGCCGCCGTGCTCGCGGGCGGCCTGCACGATGTGCTTGACGATCAGCGGGCGGCTGATGGCCGAGACGAGCGGGTAGCGATCCATGTAGAGCGCGTTGGCCTGGACGGTGGGCAGGCAGTACTCGTTGGCGAACTCGTCCTTGGCGTCGACGACGATCGATTCGACGGCACCGCAGTCGAGGGCGCGCTGACGCACGACCTCCATGTCCTCGCCACCCTGGCCGAGGTCGATGGCCACGGCGACGACCTCCTTGCCGGTCTCCTTGCCGATCCAGCTGATGGCGACGGAGGTGTCCAGCCCGCCCGAATAGGCGAGTACGACGCGTTCGGCCATTGTCTTTGTGCTCCTTCGTATTTCGACGTGCGTCTATGAGTGGTAGGTCAGGCGAGTGATTCGATTTTCGCGGCCAGTTCGGCTCCCGTCGTCGGTTCGCGGGCGATGACCGCGATGGTGTCGTCGCCGGCGATCGTTCCGACCACCTCGGGTAATGATGCCCGATCGAGTGCACTGGCCAGATAGTGCGCCGCCCCCGGTGGGGTGCGCAGCACGGCGATGTTGCCGCTGGAGTCGGTGGACACCAGCAGTTCGCCGAGCAACCGGGACAGGCGGTCGGTGCCTCCGGTCACGCCGCGCACAGGGCTGCCGTCCTCCGGGACGACGTACACCCCCGCGCCCCCATCGGCCGCGCGGAGCTTGACGGCGCCGAGTTCCTCGAGGTCGCGGGACAGGGTGGCGGTGGACACCTCGATGCCGTCCTCGGCGAGGAGGGCGGCGAGTTCGGTGTGGCTGCGCACCGGGTGCGCGGCGAGTAGTGCGACGATGCGGGCCTGCCGCGCCGCGCGCGTCGGCGCGGTCGCTGCGCTGTCCGCATGGTTCGCCGCGGTGCTCACGGTCAGCTCCGGCTCTGCTCGAGCAGCCACACCAGCAGGGCCTTCTGTGCGTGGAGGCGGTTCTCGGCCTCGTCCCACACCACCGACCGCGGTCCGTCGATGACCTCGGCGGTAATCTCCTTGCCGCGGTAGGCCGGCAGGCAGTGCAGCACGATCGCGTCGGTGTCGGCGAGGGAGACGAGGTCGTCGTTCAGCTGGAACGGCCGGAAGGGTGCCTCGCGGTCCTTGCCGTCGTCCTCCTGCCCCATCGACACCCAGGTGTCGGTGACGAGCACATCGGCGCCGGTGGCTCCGGTACGCGGGTCGTCGGTGACGGTGACGCTGCCGCCGGTCTCCTCTGCCCGTGCGCGGCTCGCGGCGACGACCTGCGGGTCGGGGGTGAACCCGGCCGGGGACGCGATGGTCACGTGCATGCCGGCGGTGACGCCGCCGAGCATCAGCGAGTGCGCCATGTTGTTGGCGCCGTCGCCGAAGTAGGTCATCCGCAGGCCCGCGGTGGCGCCCTTGTTCTCGCGGATGGTCTGCAGGTCGGCGAGGACCTGGCAGGGGTGGAAGGTGTCGGTGAGTGCGTTGACGACGGGCACGGTCGAGTGCTCGGCGAGCGTCTCGATGCGGTCCTGGCCGTAGGTGCGCCACACGACCGCTTCGGTGAACCGGGAGAACATCCGGGCGGTGTCCTCGAGGGTCTCACCCTTGCCGATCTGGGTGGAGCCGGTGTCGACGACGATGGCGTGTCCGCCGAGCTGGGCGATGCCGGCGTCGAAGGAGAAGCGGGTGCGGGTGGAGGTCTTGTCGAACAGCACGGCAACGCTGAGGGGCCCTTCGAGGGGGCGGCGGGACAGCGGTGCCTTCTTCAGTTCGGCGGCGATTTCGAGCACCTCGGTCTGTTCGGCCGGGGTGAGGTCGTCGTCGCGCAGGAAGTGGCGGAGCACGGGTCGTCAGTTCCCTTCCCGGTCGGCGGTGTCGAGGACGGCGGGCAGCGCCGTCACGAAGCTCTCGGCCTGCTGTTCGGTGAGGATCAGCGGGGGCGCGAGACGGATCACGTCCGGCGCGGCGGCGTTGACGAGGAAACCGGCCTCGCGGGCGGCGGTCTCGACGGCCGGTGCCTTCGCGGCGGTGAGGACGACACCGAGGAGCAGCCCGGAGCCGCGCACGTGCGAGACGAGCGGGTGCCCGAGTTCCTCGATGCCGGCGGCGAGGGTCTTGCCGACGGTGTTCACGTGGTCGAGCAGGTTCTGCTCGTCGATCGTGCGCAGCACCGCGAGGGCGGCCGCGGCGCACACCGGGTTGCCGCCGAAGGTGGTGCCGTGCTTGCCGGGCCGGAACAGCTCGGCGGCCGGGCCGGTGGCGAGGACCGCACCGATGGGCAGTCCGCCGCCGAGACCCTTGGCGAGGGTAATCACGTCGGGGGTGATGCCCGCTGCCTGATGGGCGAAGAAGCTGCCGGTGCGGGCGATACCGGTCTGGACCTCGTCGAGCACGAGCAGGACGCCGCGTTCGGTGGTGATGCGACGCGCGCCGGCGAGATAACCCTCGGGCGGGACGACGACGCCGGATTCGCCCATGATCGGTTCGAGGAAGACGGCGGCGGTGTTCTCGTCCACCGCGGCCTCGAGGGCGTCGAGGTCGCCGTAGGGCACGAACTCGACGCCGGCGGGCATCGGTTCGAAGGGGGCGCGCTTGTCGGGCTGGCCGGTCAGGGCGAGGGCGCCCATGGTGCGGCCGTGGAAGGCCTTCTCGCACGCGACGATCTTCGGCCGTCCGGTGAGCCGGGCGATCTTGAAGGCCGCCTCGTTGGCCTCGGTGCCGGAATTGCAGAAGAAGGCGCGGCCCTCGTGACCGAAGCGATCGAGGAGCTTCTCGGCGAGTTCGAGCACCGGCGGCGAGGCGTACAGGTTCGACACGTGACCGAGCTGGTTCAGCTGGGCGGTGACGGCCTCGATGATCGCCGGGTGGCGGTGGCCGAGGCTGTTGACGGCGATGCCGCCGAGCAGGTCGAGGTACTGCTTGCCGTCGGCGTCGGTGAGCACGGCACCGTCGCCCGCGACCAGCGCGACCTTGGGCACGCCGTAGTTGTTCATCAGCGAACCCGCCCAGCGCTGCTGGAGGTCGGACGTGCCGGTCATGCGGGGCCTTCCTTCTCGGAGGACGGCACCACCATGGTGCCGATGCCTTCTTCGGTGAACAGTTCGAGGAGCACGGAGTGCGGCTGGCGCCCGTCGATGACGTGCGCGGTGGGCACTCCCCCCTGCACGGCGCGTAGGCACGCCTCCATCTTCGGGACCATGCCGGAGTCGAGCGACGGCAGCAGCGCGGTGAGCGCGTCGGCGTCGATCCGCGAGGTGAGCGAGCTGCGGTCGGGCCAGTTCGTGTAGAGGCCTTCGACGTCGGTGAGCACGACCAGCTTCTCCGCGCCGAGCGCTTCGGCGAGGGCGGCCGCGGCGGTGTCGGCGTTGATGTTGTGCACCACGCCGTCGGCGTCGGGCGCGATCGTGGAGACGACGGGGATGCGCCCGGCGGCGATGAGGTCGAGCACCGCGCCGGGGTCGACGCTGGTGACGTCGCCGACGAGCCCGATGTCGGTGGCCTCGCCGTCGACGACGACCGTGCGGCGGGTCGCGGTGAACAGTCCGGCGTCCTCGCCGGAGGTGCCGACGGCGTAGGGGCCGTGGCTGTTGATCAGGCCGACGAGTTCGCGTCCGACCTGCCCGAAGAGCACCATCCGCACGACGTCCATGACCTCGGGGGTGGTGACGCGAAAGCCGCCGCGGAATTCACCTTCGAGGCCGAGTCGCTCGAGCATGGCGTTGATCTGCGGGCCGCCGCCGTGCACGACGACGGGGTGGATGCCGACGGTGCGCAGGAACGCCATGTCTGCGGCGAAGGCGGTCTTGAGGGTGTCGTCGATCATGGCGTTGCCGCCGTACTTGACGACGACGATCTTGTCGCGGAACTTCTGCAGCCACGGCAGGGCCTCGGCGAGGACGAACGCCTTCTGGTGCGAGGTGAGGTCGGCGATCAGTGCGTCGGTCACGTCGTCTCCTGTGTTCGTTCCGGTCACGACGAGTACGCCGAGTTCTCTTCGACGTAGGCGTGCGAGAGGTCGGTGGTGCGGATGGACACCTGCGCGTTGCCGAGGCCGAGGTCGATGTCGAGGGCGATGTCGGCGGCGGACAGGTCGACCTCGCGGGCGCCGGGGGCACCGACACCGTCGATGCACACCGGGTTGCCGTTGAACGACACGGAGATCTTGTCGGGGTCGAGTTCGATCGGGGCGATGCCGATGGCGGCGAGCACGCGGCCCCAGTTGGGGTCGGAGCCGAACAGTGCGGTCTTGACGAGGCTGTCGCGGGCGACGGTGCGGGCACCGATCAGGGCGTCGGCCTCGCTGGCGGCGCCGCGGACGGTGACGGTGACCCGCTTGGTGACGCCCTCGGCGTCGGCCATCATCTGCTCGGCGAGGTCGTCGCACACGGCGAGGACGGCGGCGTCGAGCTCGTCCTGGCTCGGGGTGATCCCGCTCGCGCCGGAGGCCAGCAGCAGCACGGTGTCGTTGGTGGAGGTCGCGCCGTCGACGTCGAGGCGGTCGAAGGTGAGCCGGGACGCGTGGCGCAGCGCGGTGTCGAGCTGCTCGGCGGTCGCGACGGCGTCGGTGGTGACCACGCACAGCATCGTCGCCAGGGCGGGGGCGAGCATGCCGGCGCCCTTGGCCATGCCGCCGACGTTCCACTTGTCGGCGTGGTGCAGGGCGGCCTGCTTGGGCACGGTGTCGGTGGTCATGATCGCGTAGGCGGCGTCGGTGCCGCCGGAGATGCCTCCGGCGAGTTCGTGGACGATCTCCTGCACCCCGGAGAGCACCTTGTCCATCGGCAGACGGTCGCCGATCAGGCCGGTCGAGCACACGGCGACCTCACCGGCACCGGTCTCGGTGCCCCAGTTGCTCAGGGCGTCGGCGACGGCCTCGGCGGTGGCGTGGGTGTCCTGGAAACCACCGGCGCCGGTGCACGCGTTGGCGCCGCCGGAGTTGAGGATCACCGCGCGCAGGCTGCCGGACTTCAGCACCTGCTGGGACCACAGGACGGGGGCGGCCTTGACCTTGTTGGTGGTGAACACACCGGCGGCGGTGAGTTCGGGGCCCTCGTTGACCACGAGCGCGAGGTCCTGTCTGCCGGAGACCTTGATGCCGGCGGGGATGCCGGCGGCCCGGAAGCCGGCGGGGCTGGTGACACCCTGGGTGCGGATCAGGCGTCCCCCGGCGATCTCGGTGGCGCCGGTGTAGACGTCGTCTGCGTACTTGTTCTCGGTCACGGAGCCACTCCCACGGTGGACAGGCCGGCGGTCTCGGGCAGGCCGAGTGCCAGGTTCATCGATTGCACGGCGGCACCGGCGGTGCCCTTGGTGAGGTTGTCGAGCGCGGCGACGACGACGAGCAGTCCGGCGTCGGCGTCGACGGTGACGGCGATCTGGACGGCGTTCGAGCCGACCACCGCGCCGGTGGCGGGTAGTGCGCCTTCCGGCAGCAGCTGCACGAACGGTTCGTCGGCGTAGGCCTTCTCGTAGACGGCGCGGGCCTCGGCGGCGGTCACCGTGGTCGGTGCGGTGCAGGTCGCGAGGATGCCGCGCGGCATGGGCGCGAGGATCGGGGTGAATGAGACCTTCACGTCGGTGCCGGCGAGCGCGGAGAGGTTCTGCTTGATCTCCGGGGTGTGCCGGTGGGCGCCGCCGACGCCGTAGGCGCGGACCGAGCCCATGACCTCGGAGCCGAGCAGGTCGACCTTCGGGGACTTCCCGGCGCCGGAGGTGCCGGAGACGGCCACGACGTTCACGACGGGTTCGACGATGCCGGCGGCGACGGCCGGGGCGAGGGCGAGCGAGGCGGAGGTCGGGTAGCAACCGGGGACCGCGATGCGGGTGGCGCCCACGAGGGCGTCGCGCTTGCCGGGCAGCTCGGGCATGCCGTAGGGCCAGGTGCCGGCGTGGTCGCTGCCGTACCAGCGCTGCCAGTCGGCGGCGTTCTCGAGCCGGAAGTCGGCGCCGCAGTCGATGACGACGGTCGTCTCGGGCAGCTGCTCGGCGATCACGGCGGAGTGGCCGTGCGGCAGGCCGAGGAAGACGACGTCGTGCCCGACCAAGGTGTCGATGTCGGTGGCGTCGAGCACGCGGTCGGCGAGCGGCAGCAGATGGGGATGGAACTCACGCAGGGTGGCGCCGGCGTTACCCCCGGCGGTGAGCGCGCCGATGACGAGCGAGCCGTCCTGATAGGCGGGGTGGCCGAGGAGCAGGCGCAGGATCTCGCCGCCCGCGTAGCCGCTGGCGCCGGCCACGGCGGCCCGTAGCGGCGACTCGGGGGTGGCGGTGAAGTCCGGTGAAGTACCCATACGAATGATTATGCACCCTCATGCAAATCATTTCATAGGGGGTGTCCCTTCGGGAGGATTCACTCCGACCGCAACGACCGCCGGATCTCCGCGAGCCGGTCGGCAGCGGCCGCCTTGCGCTCCTCGTACTGCTCCTCGAGCGTGCGACCCGCACCGGTCGCGTGAGCGAGTTCCTCCGCGCCGAGCGCGGTCGCCGAACGCTGTTCGATCTTCTCACGCACCGAGTCGAAGGTCGGCACCCCGTCTGCGGTGTATCCGGTGATCTCCTCGATCGTCGGTGCGCGCACCACGCTGTCGACGATTCCGGCATCGACGGCACCCGGTTCGACGATCTCGGCCTCGTGGACCTGAGCCTCGTGCACCTGGGCCTCGTGGACGTCGTCCTCGCGCGGGGTCACGTCGGGATCGGGGCTCGGCTCCGGGTCGATCGGCGGCACGTCCGGAATGTCCGGGCCCGGCGGCACATCCGGCACCGTCGGCGTCTCCGGCCCGGCCGGGGTGACGTCGGGGACGGGCTGCTCCGGCTTGTCGGGTTCCTCGGGAGACGGCACCCGGCCGGCTTCGTCCTTGCTCATGCATCCAGGCTACGTCGCTCGGCTCCCGCTGCGTCCTGTTCGGCGCGAGCCCGCAGATACGCCGCGAAGGCCTCCCTGCTGGTGTACTGCAGCCGCACCCCGAGCTCCTCGCGCAACCGCCGGTTGTCGAGCACCGGACGGTACCGCAGGAAGCCGACCCGCTCCGGGCCGTGCTCGGTCAGACGCAACGCGCGTCCGATCCGCAGGGCGAGCTTGAGCACCGCGGCCGGCACCGTGAGGGTCTTGCGGTTCGTCATCGCGGCGATCTCGGGCACGGTGACGACCCCGTCGCCCGCGACGTTGAAGATGCCCGTGACCGGACCGAGCACGGCCTCGGCGAAGGCCGCCGCGACGTCGGTGTGCCAGACGAACACGAACGGGCTGTCGCTGCCGGCGACGACGAGCAGCCGCTTGCGGTCGAGCAGTGCGGTGATCTGGTTGCGGACGGTCTCCCCCAGGATCGTGCCGATCCGCAGGATCACCTGTTCGAGCTGCAGATGCTCGACCCGGGTGCCGGCGAGCATCTCCTCGACGAGGCGTTTGTGCCGGCTGTAGGTGAACTCGTCGTTGCCGCGGATCGGATCGTCCTCGGTGAGCGGGACCGGGTTGTCGGCGTGATAGCCGTAGGCGGCGCCAGAGGACGCCACCACCAGGCGGCGCACCCCGTAGGTCAGTGCGGCGTCGACGACGTT
>NZ_JBKFBA010000008.1:168928-171994 GCF_053345925.1 Rhodococcus sp. C26F | reverse complement strand
GACGGCGTATTCCTGCTCCGGGGTGGTGTCGCGCCCAGGGTTGACGATGGACGCCAGGTGCACGATCACGTCGGGGCGGTGGGTGCCGACGACCTCGGCGATCCGGCGGCGGTCGCGGACGTCGGCGATCACGTGGGTGACGGCGTCGTCGGCGTCTGTTCGTTCGTGGAGGTCGGCGGGTTCGTGGAGGTCGGCGCTGATCACCCGGACGCCGCGCGAGCGCAGGGTCGCGACGACGGCGCTGCCGAGGAAGCCGTTGCCGCCGGTGACGAGGGCGGCGAGGGAGGTCATGCGGTCACCTTTCGGGTTGCGGTGCGACGGGCCCAGACGGTGGCCAAGAGCAGTCCGGCGACGATGTCCCAGATCCCCCACCAGCCGGCGACGATCGCCATGCCGCCGAGGCCGTCGAAGAAGGTCATGACGAGGCCGAGCCCGAGACCGGCGTTGCGGATACCGACCTCGAACGAGACCGCCCGGCGGCTGTACTCGGGCAGTCCGCTGGCCCATCCGCACAGATAACCGAGGCCGAGGGCGATCGCGTCGTGCAGGAACACCGCGAGCAGGACGAGCCCGATGTAGTCGAGGGAGTCGGCGAAGTTGCCGGCGAGCCCGGCGACGATGAACGCGAGCAGTGCGAGCAGGGATCCGTTCTTCACCCACGGCTGGGCGCGGGACGCGAAGCCGGGTGCCTTCTGCGCGGCCCAGATCCCGAGGACGAACGGCAGCCCGATGATCAGGGCGATCTGAACGACCATGTCGAGACCGTCGAGTTCGACCGAACGCAGCAGTGCCCGGGTGTCGTCGCTGCGGCTGCCCCAGAACGCGAAGTTGACCGGCATGAGCACGATGGCGAGCACGTTCGACACGGCCGTCATCGACACCGACAGGGCGACATCGCCGCCGGCGCGGTGGGTGAGGACGTTGGAGATGTTCCCGGGTGGGCAGCACGCGACGAGGATCATGCCGAGCGCGATCGACGGGGCGGGGTCGAGCAGCAGCGTCAGCAGCCAGGTCACGGCGGGCAGCGCGAGGAACTGCGCGGCGATGCCCACCGCCATGGCCTTCGGTGCGCGCAGCGCGCGGCGGAAGTCGTCGACAGAGGCGTCGAGGGCGATGCCGAGCATGATCGCCGCGAGCACGACGTTGAGGACGAGCAGCGAACCGGAGTCGAAGGAGAGCCTGACGTCGTCGACGTTCACCGCACGCCCGCCCCGGTGGACGAGCCG
The DNA here is from genome assembly GCF_053345925.1 of Rhodococcus sp. C26F. NCBI lineage: Bacteria > Bacillati > Actinomycetota > Actinomycetes > Mycobacteriales > Nocardiaceae > Rhodococcus > Rhodococcus sp. C26F. The sequence continues at coordinate 170,768 of NZ_JBKFBA010000008.1, read as the reverse complement.
GTGGCCTCGCGGACCGCGCGGGTCTGCTCGCGCAGCGCGGCACGGTAGGCGTCCTTGTTGACGTAGTAGGCCATCCGGCCGAGCTTCAGATAGCGGTAACCTCCGGTGAGGTCCGGGGGCGAGGCCGCCAGCGCCGCGCGCCATCGCGCCGCGGCCGCCGGGTCGGTGTCGGCGAGACCGATCGCGGCGGCGGCGAGTTCGGCCTGTTCGTAGCGGCCCTGCCAGCCGAGCCCGGACGACTCGACCATGCCGAGCACGAACAGGTTCGCGAACCGGCGGCTGATCATGTTCAGCAGCAGGTCGGGTGCGTGGGCGCGCCAGTCGAGCAGGTCGCGGTCCAGGAACGGATAGTCGAGGACGTAGCCGGTGGCGTGCACGATCATGTCGTAGCCGGCGACGGAGCCGTCCCGGAACCGGACCTCGGCGCCGTCGTAGCGCTCGATGTCGGGCCGCACCTGCACGTCCCCGTGCCCGAGGTGGTGCAGGATCAGCGAGTTGACGACCGGGTGCGATTCGTAGAGACGGTGATCGGGGGCGGGCAGCCCGAAGCGGGTGGGGTCGCCGGTGAACTGGCGCAGCACCAGCGCGTCGAGGCGCTGCTCGATCGGCGCCGGCAGCGATCGGCCGCGGGTGAGGGTGTCGGCGGGACGCCCGAACAGGTACTTGGGCACGAAGTGGTAACCGCGTCGCACACTCAGGTCCACCGATCGGGCGTGGTGGACGGCGTCGACGGCGATGTCGCAGCCGCTGTTGCCGGCGCCGACGATCAGGACCCGCTTGCCGCGGAAGATCGTCGGGTCCTTGTAGGCGCTGGTGTGCAGGATCTCGCCGTCGAACTCGCCGGGGATCTGCGGGTGGTTCGGGGTCGCGAGGGTGCCGTTGGCGACGACGACACCGCGGTAGAGCTCGGTGGTCGCGGTGCCGTCCCGACCGGTGGCGGTCATNCCGCCACCGGTCACCGTCCGGCTCGACACGGGTCACGGTCGTGTCGAAGCGGTAGTGCTGGCCCAGGCCGAAGACGTCGGCGTAGTCGCGGAAATACCGGGCCAGTGCCGCGTGCCCCGGATAGTCCGGTGTCTGCGGCGGCATGGGGAACTCGGCGAACTCGGTGGTCGTCTTCGAGGAGATCAGATGCGCCGACTCGTAGACCGTGCTCACCGGATTGGTGATGTCCCACAACCCCCCGACGGTGCTGTGGGACTCGAAACCGACGAAGTCGATGCCGTGCCGGGAGAGCGCGCGGGCTCCGGCGAGTCCCGAAGGCCCCGCCCCGATCAGCGCATACTTCTGTTCCGTCTCCATGTGTCGTAGGCTGGCAGGCCACGCGAATTCGACACCGAATTTGCAGGATAATGACGAAATGGACGATTCCGAGTACGGAACTGCGCGATCGATCGATGAAATCGACCTGAGAATAATCAATGCGCTCCAGTGGTCCCCACGCTCCACGTGGGATGCGCTGGCCGGTCCGCTCGGTCTCGATGCCGCCACGGTGGCCCGGCACTGGCGTCGCCTCGAACGCGAACGTCTGGCATGGACCACGATCACCCCGGGGCCGCGCATCCTCGCGCAGGTCACCACCGCACTGCTCGAGATCACCGTGGTGCCCGGCGCGAGGAGGTCGGTGACCGAGGTGATGACGGGGCGTCCGCACGCGGTGACCGTCGAGGTGCCGTCGGCGGGCGCCGACCTGCTCGTCACCGCCGCGACCGCGACCTACGAGCAGATGACCCGGTTGGTCGTCGACGACCTGGGGCAGCTGCCCGGTGTCGCATCGGTCCGCACCCACGTGGTCTCGGAGTGGTTCACCGAGGGCGGGGCGTGGCGGCTGAACGCGCTC
>NZ_JBKFBA010000008.1:145928-168753 GCF_053345925.1 Rhodococcus sp. C26F | reverse complement strand
ATCGAGGCGCTGCTGGCCGCCGACGTCGTCGGCCTACGATGCGAATTCGCTCATCCCGCAGCGGGTTTCGCGGTGCTCGTGACGTTGTGGTGCACGGTGCCCGTGGATCGGTTGACCACCACCGGGCGGGTGGTGAGCCGGGAACCGGAGGTGCGCAACTGTTTCGCCGTCGTCGGCGCCGCGAACCTCGTGGTGCAGGCGTGGCTGCATTCCCCCGCCGAGGTCCCGGACTTCGAGACACGGCTGCTCGCGCGCTGCCCGGACCTGGCCGTGCGGGACCGGGTGCTGGTGTTGCGCATCCACAAGCTCGCCGGGCACATCCTCGACCGGACAGGCCGCAAGGTCACCACGGTCCCGCCCGACGTGTGGCTGCCGGGCGGGGACGCGCGCATTGTCTCAGGCGCGTAGCTCGGCGCCGACCGCGGTGGCCGCGGCAGCGACCGCCGCCTCGCGGGCGGCGCTGGCCTCGCCCTCGGTGAGGGTGCGATCGGGAGCGCGGAAACGCAGCGCGAACGCGAGGGACTTGCGGTTCTCCCCCAGCTGGGCGCCCTGGTAGACGTCGAACAGGCGGATGTCCTCGAGCAGGTCGCCGCCACCCGAGCGCAGGGCGCTCTCGACGTCGGCGGCCGGCACGTCCGCGTCGACCACGACGGCGACGTCCTGCAGGACCGCCGGGAACGGCGAGACCACCGGCGCCGGAAGCGATTCCACGATCGGCAACGCGTCGAGGTCGAGTTCGAAGGCGCACGTGCGGGCGGGCAGGCCGGCCCGTTCGATCACCGCGGGATGCAGTTCACCGGCGTGGCCGACGACGACCCCGTCGACGAGCAGTTCGGCGCAGCGGCCGGGATGCCACGGCAGGTACTGCGCGGCGCGGCGCTCGAGGCGCACCCCGGCGGCGCGTGCGACGGTCTCCGCGGCTGCGAAGGCGTCGAAGGCATCGGCGGCGCGGCCTGTGCCCCACGGACCGGCCGGTTCGCGCAGCCCGGCGAGTACACCACCGACGTGGACGGGCTGCTTCGGCAGCGACCCTTCGAGCAGGGCGATCTCGTCGTCGGTGGGACGACGGTCCACCGGCAGCAGGTCGACCGGCTTCGTCTCGGAGGTGGGCTGCACGACCTGCGCGATCGCGTAGAGCGACAGGTCGCGCTGTCCGCGCGAGACGTTGCGGCCGAGGATCTCGAGCAGACCCGGCAGCAGAGTGGTGGCCAGCTCCGGACGGTCGGACTCGAGGGGGTTGAGCACCTTGGTGGTCACCCGTCGCGGGTCGTCGGCGTCGAGCTTCCAGGTGTCGAACACGCCGGCCGGCAGGAACACCGGGGCGAGCACCTCGACGTAACCGTCGTGGGCGAGGGCGCGGGAGACGGCGCGGCGACGCTTCTGCGTGGCCGTCAGACCACGACCGGCGGGGGCGGTGGGCAGCACCGACGGGATCTGCTCGAGACCTTCGAGGCGCAGCACCTCCTCCACGAGGTCGGCGGGCTGGCGCAGGTCGGGGCGCCAGGTCGGCGGGGTGACGACGAGCTGGCCGTGGCCGTCCTCGCCGACGCCGACCTCGACCGCGCACCCGATCTGTGTGAGGCGGCGGGCGGCGGTGCCGTTCGGGTAGCTCACCCCGGCCATGCGGTCGGGCAGGTCGATGTCCATGCGGATCGTCGGGCTCTCGGTGGGCACGACGATGTCGGTGAGGGTCGATTCCACCTGTCCACCGGCGATCTCGACGAGCAGGCTCGCGGCCCGGTCGAGCGCGACGGGGGCGAGGGCCGGATCGACGGTGCGCTCGAACCGCTTGCCGGCCTCGCTGCTGAGCTTGTGCCGGCGGTTGCCGCGGAAGACGGCGAGCGGATCCCAGGTGGCGGCCTCGAGCAGCACGTCGGTGGTGCTGTCGCCGACCTCGGTGGTGGCGCCGCCCATGATGCCGGCGAGGGAGATCACCCCGGAGTCGTCGGTGATGACGACGTCCTCGGGGTCGAGGTCGCGCTCGACACCGTCGAGGGTGGTGAGCTTCTCCCCTGCCCGGGCGCGCCGCACGACCAGCTCACCCTGCAGGGTGGCGGCGTCGAAGGCGTGCAGCGGCTGGCCGAGTTCGAGCATGACGTAATTGGTCACGTCGACCGCGGGCGAGATCGGGCGGACACCGGCGGTGTGCAGGCGGCGCTGCATCCACCACGGGGTGACCGCCTTCGAGTCGATGCCGGTGACGCGCCGCGCGGCGAACCGGGTGGCCTTCGTCTCGGGTTCGAGCCGGATCGGGTAGGCCTCGCCGCCGTCGGACGGCAGCGCCGGCACGGCCGCGGGATCGGCGAATTCGAGGTCGAAGCCGCACGCGAGCTCGCGGGTGAGTCCGCGGACGGAGAAGCAGTATCCGCGGTCGGGGGTGATGTTCAGTTCGATGACGGTGTCGCCGAGGCCGAGCAGGTCGTTGGCGTCGGTGCCGGGTTCGGCGGTGCCGGGCTCGAGCACGAGGATGCCGGAGTGGTCCTTGCCGATGCCCAGCTCGGACAGCGAGCAGATCATGCCGTCGGAGACGTGCCCGTAGGTCTTGCGCGAGGCGATGGCGAAGTCGCCGGGGAGCACGGCGCCGGGCAGGGCGGCGACGATGAGGTCTCCCTCGGCGAAGTTGCGGGCGCCGCACACGATGCCGCGCGGTTCGTCCTCACCGACGTCGACCTTGCAGAAGCGGATGGGCTTCTTGAACTCGGTGAGCTCGGTGATCTCCACGACCCGTCCGACGACGAGGTTGTCGATGCGGCCGAGGGTCTCGATGTCCTCGACCTCGAGTCCGACCCGGACGAATCCCGCGTCGAGTTCCTCGGCGGTGACGTTCCACTCCGGGGTGGCGCGCTGCAGGATCTCGGTCAGCCAGGACTGCGCTACTCGCACTTGTGCTCAGCTCTTTCGTTCGGTCGTCGGTCGGTGGAGTCGGTGTCGGGAGCGGGCTCTCAGCCCTGCACGCCGAACGGCAGGGTGAAGCGCACGTCGCCCTCGACGATGTCGCGCATGTCGGGGATGCCGTTGCGGAACTGCAGGGTGCGTTCGAGGCCCATTCCGAACGCGAACCCGGTGTACACGTCGGGGTCGATGCCCGAGGCCCGGAGCACGTTGGGGTTGACCATGCCGCAGCCGCCCCACTCGACCCAGCCGGCGCCGCCCTTCTTGTTCGGGAACCACACGTCCACCTCGGCGGACGGTTCGGTGAACGGGAAGTAGTTCGGACGCATCCGGGTGCGGGTCTCCGGACCGAACAGCGCCCGCGCGAACGCGTCGAGGGTGCCGCGCAGGTGCGCCATGGTCAGGCCCTTGTCGACGGCGAGACCCTCGACCTGCGAGAAGACCGGGGTGTGGGTGGCGTCGAGTTCGTCGGTGCGGAAGGTGCGGCCGGGGCACACGACGTAGATCGGGATGTCGCGGTGCAGCATGGTGCGGACCTGCACGGGCGAGGTGTGGGTGCGCAGCACCTGCCGCGAACCCTCCGGGGCGATGTGGAAGGTGTCCTGCATCGTGCGCGCCGGATGGTCGGGCAGGAAGTTCAGGGCATCGAAGTTGAAGTGCTCGGTCTCGACCTCGGGACCTTCGGCGACCTCCCAGCCCATCGCGACGAAGACGTCGGCGATCTCGTCGGAGATGATCGAGATCGGGTGGCGGGCGCCGAGCGCGCGGCGGGTCGCGGGAAGGGTGACGTCGACGGCCTCGGCGACGAGGACCGCGGCGTCGCGTTCGGCCTGCAGCACCGCCTTGCGGTCGTCGAAGGCGGCCTGCACGGTGGTGCGGTGGGCGTTGACCCGCTTGCCGGCGTCGGCGCGCTCGTTGCCGGGCAGCGAGCCGAGGGCGCGCTTGGCGAGGGAGATGGGTGCCTTGTCGCCGAGGTGGTCGATCTTCGCCTGGGCGAGTTCGTCGAGGTCGGTCGCAGCGGCGAACGCGTCGATCGCGGACTTCTCGGCGGCGGTGAGCGCGTCCTCGGTCAGGGCGCTCGGATCGACTGCCGGCGGGGTGCCGCCCTCTTTCTTGGCCACGACCGGTGCATCTCCTTCTTCGGACGAACGGGTGATCTCGGTGGGTGCGGTCCGGGCCGGAGGCCGCGGCGCACCCGGGAAATCCTATGTGATGGGCCGAGCGGCCCGATGTTGCACCCGCGCGCTCGCATACAGGCAGATCGAGGCGGCGGTGGCGAGGTTGAGCGATTCGGCGCGTCCGCGGATGGGGATGCGGACGCGGTGGTCGGCGCGGGTGGCGACCTGCGGATCGAGTCCGTGGGCCTCGTTGCCGAACAGCCACGCGGTGGGCGCGGCGAGCAGCTCGTCGGCGTCGTCGAGGTCGATCTCCCCGTCGGCGGCCGTCGCGAGGATCTGCACGCCGGCCTCGGCGAGCGCGGCCAGTACCCGGTCGGTGTCGCGTTCGCGCGCGACCGGCAGGTGGAAGATGCTGCCGGCCGAGGAGCGCACGCACTTGCCGTTGTGCGGGTCGACGCTGTCGCCGGCGAGGACCACGGCGTCGGCGCCGACGGCGTCGGAGACGCGGATGAGGGTGCCGGCGTTGCCGGGTTCGGCGACCGCGACGGGCACGGCGAGCAGCCGCGACCGCGGGGTCACCGCTTCGGCGAGCGGCACGTCGAGGGTGTCGCACACGGCGACGAGGCCAGGCGGGGTGACGGTGTCGGACAGCCGGGCGGCGGCCCGCTCGGTGACGATCCCCACGCGCACACCCTTGTGGCGTGCTTCGTCGACGACCGTCGCGTACCGGCCGGCGGCCGCCTCGGTGACGAACAGTTCGTGCACGCGTGCAACGGCGAGCGCCTCGGTGACGGAGTTCTCACCCTCGGCGAGGAACCGCCCGGTCTTGCGACGCTCGGCGGTCCGGAGCAGTTTCACAGCAGAAACGACCCGTGGTGTGCGCTCGGTGAGCGTGTCCACGGGTCGTTCCTGGATGTTGTCGTAGCTCAGGGCAGCACTCAGGCAGCCGGAGCGTTGACGTCGGCCGGCAGGGCAGCCTTGGCGACGGCCACGAGGCCGGCGAAGGCCTCGGCGTCGGAGACGGCGAGCTCGGCGAGGATCTTGCGGTCCACCTCGACACCGGCGGCCTTCAGGCCCTGGATGAAGCGGTTGTAGGTGATGTCGTTGGCGCGGGCAGCAGCGTTGATGCGGCTGATCCACAGCTTGCGGAAATCACCCTTGCGGGCGCGACGGTCGCGGTAGGCGTAGGTCAGCGAGTGAAGCTGCTGCTCCTTGGCCTTGCGGTACAGGCGCGAGCGCTGTCCGCGGTAGCCCTTCGAGGCCTCGAGAATCGAACGACGCTTCTTCTGGGCGTTGACGGCCCTCTTCACGCGTGCCACTGGTTATGTGTCCTGTCAGAGTTCGGGGGACGAACGAGGTGTCCCCGGATGGATCGGTCGGAGAGGCTCAGAGCCCGAGCATGCGCTTGACGCGCGGAGCGTCGGCATCGGCGACGACGGCCTTGCCGTCGAGGCGACGCGTCACCCGCGAGGACTTGTGCTCGAGCAGGTGGCGGCGACCCGCCTTCTGACGCAGGACCTTTCCGCTACCGGACACCTTGAATCGCTTCGCGGTGCCGCTGTGGGTCTTCGACTTGGGCATGGAGTCCTCAGTTCTTGTCGTGTGCGTACATCGGTGCTCACGGACAGCACCGGATGTGCTGCCTGAGCGGGCTAGTTGCTCTGGGCGTCGCCCGTCTCGGGAGCCGGCGCGGACTCCGTGGACGGGGCTGCGGAGGCTGCCGGGCGCGGAGCGGACTTCGCCGGTGCGGCCTGCGCGGCTTCCTGAGCCTTCGCGCGGGTCTTCGCACCCTTGTGCGGGGCCAGCACCATCGTCATGTTCCGGCCGTCCTGCTTCGGACTGGTCTCGATGAAACCGAGTTCGGCCACATCGGCGCCGAGGCGCTGCAGCAACCGGAATCCGAGTTCGGGGCGCGACTGCTCGCGGCCGCGGAACATGATCGTGACCTTGACCTTCGAACCGGCTTCGAGGAAGCGCACGACGTTGCGCTTCTTGGTCTCGTAGTCGTGGTCGTCGATCTTCGGACGGAGCTTCTGCTCCTTGATCACGGTCTGCTGCTGGTTCTTGCGCGATTCGCGCGCCTTCTGCGCGGCTTCGTACTTGAACTTGCCGTAGTCCATGATCTTGCAGACCGGCGGCCGGGCGTCGGGTGCCACCTCGACGAGGTCGAGGTCGGCTTCGATTGCCAGGCGGAGGGCATCTTCAACACGCACGATTCCGACCTGTTCACCGCCGGGTCCGACGAGTCGGACTTCGGGAACTCGGATGCGTTCGTTGATGCGGGTCTCAGCGCTGATGGGGCCTCCTAGGTAGAGCGGTGTGGTCGGTCTGACCGCACCGCAGCACGTGGCCCTACTCCTCGACAAGAAGACCCCGCTGTGGTGCCGAGGCTCCACGCGGGGTCCGATACCGACCGGTCGACGGTCATCCGGCTCGCGCCGGGTGATCCGCACCGCCCGATGAAGGGCGGACGTCCAGGGCTTCCGCACCCGGAGGACCGGACCCCTGAGCTGCATCGATGTGCCGCCAGAGGTGGGAGTCGGACTCCACTTTGCTGCCCACGGAGGATCACCGCGGGCGGTCGTGGGATCAAGTCTAACAAAAAGCCACGTCGACGACGAATCGGCGCGTCGGCGCCCCACCCGCGCGGGCGGCGACGAGCGGCGCGACCCTATGCTCGACGCTATGACGGATGCTCCCGAGACCCCCGATCAGGACGCTGCGGCAGAGGATGTGCGCGAACTCGCCGACATCCCGGCCGTCGAGGTGATCAGCCGCGCAGCCGTGATGCTCATGAGTTCGGCTGCCGAGAAGCTCGGTCTCGCCGACGAGGATCCCGACAGCAGCGCACGACGCGACCTCGACGAGGCCCGCCGCGTGATCACCGCCCTCGCCGGCCTGATCACCTCGTCGGTGGAATATCTCGGTCCGCACGCCGGTCCGCTGCGTGAAGGACTGCAGGCACTGCAGCGTGCCTTCCGCGAGGCGTCGGCCGTGCCCGACGAGCCCGGCAAGGGCCCGGGCGAGAAGTACACCGGCCCGGTCTACTGAGCCGAACCGGCACTTTTCGCCTACTTCACGATCCACGCCTTACTTCACGATCGACGCGACCGAGCCGCCCACCGCTGAGGTGGGNGCTCGGCTCGTCAGCTCGCGGCGGCCACCTTCTTCTTGGTGGTCTTCGCCTTCGCTGCCGTCTTCGTGGCGGCCGTCTTCGTCGCAGCAGCCTTGCTACCAGTCGCCTTGGTCGTCTTCGCCGCCCGCTTGCGTGCCGGCGCCGGAGTGGGCGTGGTGGTTCGTCCATCGAGGATCTCCGCGAGGAAGCGTCCGGTGTAGCTCTCCTCCACCGTGACCACCTCTTCCGGAGTGCCCTCCGCGACCACTGTGCCGCCGCCGGAACCGCCCTCGGGACCCATGTCGATGATCCAGTCGGCGGTCTTGATGACGTCGAGGTTGTGCTCGATGACGATCACGGTGTTGCCCTTGTCGACCAGACCGTTGATGACCCCGAGCAACTTGCGGATGTCCTCGAAGTGCAGACCCGTGGTGGGCTCGTCCAGGATGTACGCGGTGCGCCCGTTGGAGCGCTTCTGCAGCTCTGCGGCGAGCTTGACGCGCTGCGCCTCACCACCGGACAGGGTCGTCGCCGGCTGGCCCAGGCGGACGTAACCGAGACCCACCTCCACCAGCGTGTTGAGGTAGCGGTGGATGGAGGTGACCGGCTTGAAGAACTCCGCGGCCTCCTCGATCGACATGTCGAGCACCTCGGCGATGGTCTTGCCCTTGTAGTGCACCTCGAGCGTTTCGCGGTTGTAACGGGCGCCGTGGCACACCTCGCACGGCACGTACACGTCGGGCAGGAAGTTCATCTCGATCTTCAACGTGCCGTCGCCTGAGCACGCTTCGCACCGGCCGCCCTTGACGTTGAAGGAGAACCGGCCCGGCTGGTAGCCGCGCACCTTCGCCTCGGTGGTGGAGGCGAACAGGCTGCGGATCTTGTCGAACACACCCGTGTAGGTCGCGGGGTTCGAGCGCGGGGTGCGGCCGATCGGCGACTGGTCGACCTGGACGAGCTTGTCGAGCTGGTCGAGTCCGTTGATGCGGGTGTGCCGTCCGGGGACCTGCCGCGCGCCGTTGAGCTTGTTGGCCATCACGGTGGCAAGGATGTCGTTGACGAGCGTCGACTTCCCGGAGCCGGACACACCGGTGATGCAGGTGAGGACGCCGAGCGGGAACGACACGTCGATCTCGCGCAGGTTGTTCTCGCGGGCACCGACGACGGTGACCTGCCGGCCCTTGTCGATCGGCCGCCGGAGCGCGGGGATCTCGATCTCCTCGCGTCCGGACAGATAGGCACCGGTGAGCGATTCGGGGTTGTCGAGCAGTTCCTTGTAGGTGCCGCTGTGGACGACCTTCCCGCCGTGCTCGCCCGCGCGCGGTCCGATGTCGACGACCCAGTCGGAGGCGCGGACGGTGTCCTCGTCGTGCTCGACGACGATGAGCGTGTTGCCGAGATCGCGCAGTCGCGTGAGGGTGTCGATGAGGCGACGGTTGTCGCGCTGGTGCAGACCGATGGACGGTTCGTCGAGTACGTACAGCACGCCGACGAGACCGGACCCGATCTGCGTGGCGAGACGGATGCGCTGGGCCTCACCACCGGAGAGGGTGCCCGCGGCACGCGAGAGGGTGAGGTAGTCGAGTCCGACGTCGAGCAGGAAGCCGAGCCGCGCCTGGATCTCCTTGAGGACCTGCCCGGCGATCGCGGCCTCACGCGCGCCGAGGACCAGGCTGTCGAGGAAGCGTGCGCACTCGGCGATCGACAGGTCGCTCACCTCGGCGATGGACATCGCACCGAAGTCGCCCGCGCTGACCGTCACGGCCAGGATCTCGGGACGAAGGCGGGCACCGGCGCAGGCCGGGCACGGGATCTCCCGCATGTAGCCCTCGTAGCGTTCCTTGGCCTGCTCGGACTCGGACTGCTCGAGGCGGCGGTGCAAGAACGGCATGACGCCCTCGAACTCGGCGTAGTACGAACGGACACGGCCGTAGCGGTTCTTGTAGCGCACGTGCACCTGCTCGGTGCTGCCTTCCAGCACGGCCTTGCGCACCTTGGCGGGCAATTTTCGCCACGGGGTGTCGATGTCGAATTCGAGGGCGTCGGCCAGGCCGGACAGCAGTCGGCCGAAGTATTCGGCGCTCTGACCCATCGACCACGGCGCGATCGCGCCGTCGGCCAGGCTCAGATCCGGGTCGGGCACGACCAGATCGGGATCGACCTCCTTGCGCACGCCGAGACCCGCGCACTCGGGGCACGCGCCGTAGGGCGAGTTGAAGGAGAACGACCGAGGCTCGAGTTCGTCGATGGACAGCGGGTGCGCGTTCGGGCACGCCAGGTTCTCGGAGAACCGGCGCTCGCGGTCGGGGGCGTCCTCCTCGCGGTCGACGAAGTCGAGCACGACGACACCCTCGGCGAGCCGCAGCGCGGTCTCGATGGAGTCGGTGAGGCGCTGCTGAGCACTGGGCTTGACGGCGAGGCGGTCGACGACGACCTCGATGTCGTGCTTCTCCTGCTTCTTCAGCTTCGGCGGATCGGACAGGGGGTGGACGACCCCGTCGACGCGCACGCGGGAGTAGCCCTGGATGGTCAGCTGCTCGAAGAGGTCGACGAACTCGCCCTTGCGGGTGCGCACGACGGGCGCGAGGACCTGGAATCGGGCTCCGGCCTCCATCTCGAGCACCCGGTCGACGATCTGCTGCGGCGTCTGCCGGGAGATCTGCTCACCACAGACCGGGCAGTGCGGGGTGCCGGCTCGCGCATAGAGCAGACGCAGGTAGTCGTAGACCTCGGTGATGGTGCCGACGGTGGACCGCGGGTTGCGGTTGGTGGACTTCTGGTCGATCGACACCGCGGGCGACAGACCCTCGATGAAGTCGACGTCCGGCTTGTCCATCTGTCCGAGGAACTGGCGGGCGTAGGCCGACAACGACTCGACGTAGCGCCGCTGCCCCTCGGCGAAGATGGTGTCGAACGCGAGGCTCGACTTGCCCGAACCCGACAGTCCGGTGAAAACGATCAGACTGTCGCGCGGCAGGTCCAGGTCGACACCACGCAGGTTGTGTTCCCGGGCTCCACGCACGATCAGGCGGTCTGCCACGCCACATCCTTCCTGTAGACAAGGCCGGAGTTCGGCCCTCAGCCATGGTAGGCGCGGGTACCGACACGTTTCCGTGACGAACACCGCGCGCCCGGGGCTCACGCGCGTGCACGCGAAGGTAGGTTGGCTGCATGACGCAGCAGCCCGTGATCATCGAGGACACCTACACCGGCGACGTCACTCCCGGCGGACCCGCGCAACGCCGAAGGATTCCCGGAGCGAGCATCGTCAAACTCGCCGTCGGCGAGATGAACAACAACACCTATCTCGTCACCGACGACGCCACCGGCAAGTCCGTCTTCATCGACGCCGCAAACGAACCCGACCGTCTCGTGCAGTTCCTCCGCGACAATGCGCCGGAGCTCGAATTGATCGTCACCACCCATCAGCACTGGGATCACTGGCAGGGCCTCGAGCGGGTCGCCGCCGAGACCGATGTGCCGACGGCCGCGCACGAGCTCGACGCCGGTCCCCTGCCGGTGAAGCCCGACCGGATCCTGGCCGAGGGCGACACCGTGCAGATCGGTGAGCTGAATCTCGAGGTGATCCACCTCTCAGGGCACACTCCGGGCTCGGTTGCGCTGGTCCTCACGGAACAGGGCACGGGTCGCACGCACATCTTCACCGGCGACTCGCTGTTCCCCGGCGGGGTCGGCAAGACCCCGAACGACGACGCCTTCCGATCGCTCCTCGGCGACGTGGAATCCAAGATCTTCGACCGGTTCGACGACGAGACGATCTTCTACCCCGGACACGGCAAGGACTCGACCCTCGGAACCGAGCGCCCGCACCTCGGCGAGTGGCACGAACGCGGTTGGTGACGGTCCCGTACCGGGCCCGCAGAGGCAGGAGCCCACGTGCAATCCGATCGCGCTGACGTGCCGCCGCCGTTCACCCTCTGTTCGGACGTCGACGGCATGCGGTACGTCATCGTCGACCCCGCGGATGCGGACATGTCCGGATGGACCGTCGAAGTGATGAACGTGGAGTGGAAGCATCCGGAGGGCCGGAGATCCCTCTCGTCGTTCGAGCAGGACACATGGTTCTCGAGCGGTGAGGGGGACTGGAACGGCCTCGGTCACGGCACAGCGAAGACCGCATGGTGTGCGATCGCAGCCCACGGGGAAAGGATCAGCGCCTGGATCGGACCGGACGGCACTCGGTACGAGCCCTAGCCTGCGACAGCCGAGCACACCCACCCAGGTCGCTCCCGTTCGGCCACGTCGACTCTGAGATCTTCGACCGGTGATGTCGGGACTCCCGCTGAGGTGGCGATCCTGCCTACGCCGTCGCTCAGGCCGGTCGTCCCCTACTCACCAACAGCGGGATCAGAGAATCCCGCCATGTCGACAGATGAACGTGGCCGCTCGACATGCCGCCGTGAGCGAACTCCTCCCGATACACCCGGTCCACCGGCTCAGTTCGCAGGTCCGAGCCCACGACCGCCGTGAAGGCCGAGAAGAGTGACTCTTCCAACGTCGCCTCGTCGTCAGGAAGAGGAACTCCGGCCAGATGCTCTCGTAGTGCGGCCCACCCATACGGGTCGCCGCGCAATCTCCAGCCTTCAGGTTCCTCCACGAAAAGTCGGTCCATCGTCATCGCCGCATCATGTCAGAAGCTCTCCCAGCGTCGATCGTCCGGAAGGCAGTTCCTGAACGGATCGGAAAGCGTCACTCGACCCGCATTCCACGCTTCAGATGACGACGTCCGTTCGGACGGTGCATTCAGAGGACACTCCCGGAAAAGCGCAGCCGAGTTCACAGCACGCTCCCTGTGGGCTCGTCGCTCGGAGAAGATCGGCGTCTAGTCGGGAGTATTTTCCCTGTCGGTCCCTTCCTCGCCTCTGCCCGCATCGGCGTGCTCGTCGCTCGAGCGCTCGCCCACCGTGTCCGCGAAGGCCGTTCCCGAGACCATCCCGTTCGTGCCCGGCACGACCGTGGTCGGTCGTGCTCCCGGTTCGTACATGCGGTCGATCTCCTCGGCCTTCTCCTTCGCCTGCCGTTTCTCTTCGTCGTCGAACCGATCCCAGCGGGTCGGATCCTCCGCGTCGGTCATGTCCGGGCCCCCTTCCAGCACGCGGCACCGACCCGAGTGGGCCGATTCGGCTGCGTCCGTTCCAGGGTGCGCCCCGTCGCGGAGTCCCGGAGGCCGAACGGGGATCGGAGTTCGCCGGAATCCTCCTGTGCGCCACTGCCGCGAGTACGCTCGAAAACCGGACGAGCTCGCACGAGCACGGAGGCCTGACACTGTGGCGGATCTCGTACTGGGGCCGGTGCTTCGGCACATCGGCGACACGGACGCCACGATCTGGGTGGAGACGTCCGAGCCCTGCACGGTGCACGTGCTCGGCAGCTCCGAACACACATGGACGGTCGCGGGACACCACTATGCGCTCGTCACGGTCCGAGACCTCGAACCCGGATCGGTGACGCCCTACGAGGTGGATCTCGACGGCCGGGTCGTGTGGCCGCCGGCCGGCCTTGCACAACCGCTGATCAGGACCGCGGGAGACGACCCCGACGGCTTCGTGCTCGCTTTCGGGTCGTGCCGGGTGGCCTCGGAGGGCGCGGAACCGACAGCCGTCCTGGGAAAAGACGCCCTCGTCGCCTACGCGCAGCGCATGCGTTCGCTGCCGATCGACGAATGGCCCGACGCGCTGTTGCTACTGGGAGATCAGGTCTACGCCGACGAATTGTCGGAGGAGATGAAGCGACGGGTCGGTGAGCGTCACGATCTGTCGGAACCGCCCGGGGCCCAGGTACGCGATTTCGAGGAGTACACCTGGCTGTACAGCCGGTCGTGGTCCGAGGACAACGTCCGGTGGCTGCTGTCGAACGTGCCGACCTCGATGATCTTCGACGATCACGACGTGCACGACGACTGGAACACCTCCTATTCGTGGCGCCGGGAGATGGAGGCCTCCGCATGGTGGGAGGAACGCATCGTCGGGGCGTTGGCGTCGTACTGGATCTATCAGCACATCGGGAACCTCTCCCCCGCCGAACTGGACGAGGATCCGCTCTACGACCGGGTGCGGAACTGTGCCGGGGACGCCGAACCGATCCTGCGTGCGTTCGCGTCCGGAGCCGACGAGGAAGCCGACGGCAGCGCTGGGGTGCGGTGGTCGTACCGCCGTGATTTCGGACCGGTGCGTCTGCTGGTGATCGATTCGCGGTGCGGCCGGGTGCTCGCGCCCGACCGGCGCGACATGGTGTCCGATCCGGAGTTCGACTGGATCGAGGAGCAGACCGACGGCGACTACGACCATCTGCTGATCGGCACGTCGCTGCCGTGGCTCCTGCCCCGCGCGATGCACGACCTCGAGGCGTGGGACGAGAAACTCGCGTCCGGTGCGCGCGGTGCCCAACCGGCACGCTGGGCCGAGAAACTCCGCCGCGCCGCGGATCTCGAACACTGGTCGGCCTTCCGTGATTCGTTCGAGCGACTCGCTCGGCTGCTGCGGGATGTCGCCGCCGGACGTCGCGCCGGAACGTCCGGCCGCGCGCCCGCGACGATCTGCGTTCTCTCGGGCGACGTGCACCATGCCTACGCCGCCCGCGTCCGATTCGCGATGCCGACCGCCGGCGCGGTCTACCAGCTGACCTGTTCGCCCCTGCACAACCACGTCCCGGCAGCCGTCCGGGTAGCCTTCCGTGCCGCATGGAGCCGCAAGGCGGAGCGCGTCGTACGGTTGCTGCTCGGCCGGGTGACTGCCGTTCCCGAGACGTCGTTCTCGTGGACGAAGGTGACAGGTCCGAGCTTCGGGAACCAGATCGCCACCCTGCGGACGCGAGGACGCTCCGCGCGTCTGACCATCGAGCGGAGCGTCGAGACCGCGTCGGGTCCGCATCTGTTCGAGACCGTCGCGGAAGTACCCCTGACCACCGAGGATCGGCCACCCGAGGTCGCATCCGCTCGCGCGGAGGAACAGCCGTCGAGGTGAGCCCGGAGGGGTGGCACCCATCGAGGTCGAGTTCTGAATTTCTCTGATTTCCGTACGGTCCGAAATACCGCTTCGTGTCCTTCGACCCTGCTTCGCGCATATTCCCGTGACGCCCGGGGTACCTGTGTCAGGGTTTGGAAACACAGCCGACCACGGGAGGAACCACATGCTCGTCCGGAGAATTGCGCGGCCCATGCTCGCGTCCATTTTCATCGCCGGGGGTATCGACGCCCTGCGGAAGCCCGAGCCGAAAGCAGGTGCCGCGCAGCCCGGGCTCGATCAGGCTGTGAACGCCTTGCCGGCGTCGATCACCGACCGGCTCCCCAGCAATCCCGAGACTCTCGTCCAGATCAACGCCGCAGTGCAGATCGGCGCCGGGACCCTGTTCGCACTCGGCAAGGCACCGCGCCTGTCCGCTCTCGCCCTGATCGGCAGTCTCGTGCCGACAACCGTTGCGGGACACGACTTCTGGAACGTCGAGGACCCCGATGCCCGCGCCCAGCAGCGCACCCAGCTCATCAAGAACGTGAGCCTGATGGGTGGTCTGCTCATCGCCGCCGTGGACACCGAGGGCAAGCCGTCGCTCGGCTGGCGGAGCCGTCGCGCCGCGCGCGCCGCGCAGAAGTCGGTGGCCGCTGCGCTGCCGAGCCATTCCTCGGACGGCCACACCGCCGAAGCGCTGCACACCGTCGCCGAGCGGGTGAAGGCGCTGACCGAGGAAGCCGGCGAGCAGGGCGGCCACTTCCTGGAGATCGCCAAGGAACGGGCACCGGAACTCGCGGAGGCCGCGCGCGAGCGGGGCAGCGGACTGCTCGAGGTCGCCCGCGACCGCGGCCCGGTGCTGACCGAGCGTGCGCGCGATCGCAGCGCCGAGATCCTCGGTGTCGCGCGGGAGCGCGCCCCCGAACTCGCCGAGGGCGCCCGCGAACGCGGCACCGAACTCCTCGGGCTGGCGCGTGAGCGCACCCCCGAGCTCGCCGACGTCGCCCGCAAACGTGGCTCGAAGCTGTGGGACACCACGGTCGATCGCAGCTCGGAGTGGGCCAAGCTCGCCGAGGAGCAGTCCGCGATCCTGAACGCTCGGGCCCACGTCGCCGCGGAGAAGGCCCGTCTGCGTGCCGAGGCCGCGCGAAAGCAGGGCACGAAGGCGGAGAAAAAGCTCGCGAAGAACCTGAAGGCGCTCGAGAAGAGCATCGAGAAGAAGAAGTAGTCCGGTACGGCACAGTGGTGCGGGCGTGCGTGAGAATCGCACGCCCGCACTGCTGTGATCAGGCTTTCTGCCCGTTTTCCTCCTGCGGCGACTAGACTTCTCGGGCACTTTCGTCGACGCGTCACCTCTGCGGCGGCGAGCGATCTCGTCCTGTCTATCTCCGAGGAGTCCCTGTGCCGGTTGATGGCGCGTCCCATCCGGAGCTCGATCGCGAGCAGGCCTACGTGGCGATGCTCTACACGCATCTCGACGGTCTGCGCGAGTACGCGAAGACCCGGCTGGCCCGCGTGCTGCGCGAGACCGGAGGCACCCCTCAGGCGCGCAGCGAACGCGAGTCGTACACGCACATGTACACCGAGGACATCGCGAAGTACGACGCCGCCGAGCACGGCCTGTGTTTCGGCCGCATCGACGTGCGGGACGACGGGACGGACGCCTCCGGACCCACGACCGAGGACGGCGCGGAGACCCGCTACATCGGCCGCCTCGGCATCCTCGACGAGGACAACGACTACGAGTCGCTGCTGCTCGACTGGCGCGCGCCGCAGGCCCGTCCGTTCTACCTCGCGACCCCCGCCGCGCCCGACGGTGTCGTGCTGCGTCGCCACATCCGCAGCCGCGGCCGCTCCGTCACCGCACTGCACGACGAGTACCTCGACCTCGACGCCGCCCTCGAGCACGCCGACACCCCGCCGGCCGGTGGCGTGGCCGGAGAATCGGCACTGCTCGCCGCTCTGAACGCCGCGCGCACCGGGCAGATGCACGACATCGTGGCGACGATCCAGGCCGAGCAGGACGCGGTCATCCGATCCGAGCATCGCAGCGTCCTCGTCGTCCAGGGCGGTCCGGGCACCGGCAAGACCGCGGTCGCGCTGCACCGCGCGGCCTACCTGCTCTACACCTACCGAAAGCAGCTGGCGAAGAGCGGCGTGCTCATCGTGGGCCCGAACAGCCGCTTCCTCGACTACATCGGTCAGGTGCTGCCCTCGCTCGGTGAGACCGGGGTGCTGCTGTCGACGGTCGGGGATCTGTATCCGGGGGTCACGCCGACCGTCGAGGACGATCCCGTGGCCGGCGAGCTCAAGGGCTCCCTGGACATGGTGAAGGTGCTCGAGAAGGCCGTCCGCGACCGGCAGGAGGTGCCCCGCTCCCCCGTGCAGCTGAGCTTCGACACCTACGCGCTCACCCTCGACCGCAAGATGGTGACCCGCGCGCGGGGTCGCGCCCGGTCGTCCCGCCGACCGCACAACCTGGCCCGGCCGATCTTCGTGAACGGGGTCATCGACGCCCTCGCCGACCAGCTCGCCGGGATCATCGGATCGAACCCGCTCGGCGGCGCGAATCTGTTGAGCCGGGAGGACATCCACGACATCCGGTCCGAGATGCGTTCGGACCCCGACATCGTCGCTGCGATCGATGCGCTGTGGCCGGAACTGTCCCCGCAGCAGGTGCTCTCGGATCTGTTCGCCTCCCGCGACCGGATCGCGTCGGCGGCTCCTGCCCTGGCCGACGAGCAGATCGACGCGCTGCACCGCCCCGACGCACCGGGGCACTTCAGCGCCGCCGACGCTCCCCTGCTCGACGAGCTCGCCGAACTGCTCGGTGTGGACGACGCCGCCGAACGCGAACGCGCGCAGCGGCGCTGGCGCAAGCAGATCGCCGACGCGCAGGGCGCACTCGACATCCTCACCGGTTCGGCACCGCAGGATCTCGAGGACGACCTCGACCCCGAACTGCTCATGGCGTACGACCTGATCGACGCCACCCAGCTCGCCGAACGACAGAACCACCGCCGCCACGAGACCACTGCAGAGCGGGCGGCCGGCGATCGCACCTGGACGTACGGCCACGTGATCGTGGACGAGGCGCAGGAGTTGTCGGCGATGGCATGGCGAACGATCATGCGCCGCATCCCGAACCGCTGGATGACCCTGGTGGGCGACACCGCGCAGACCGGGGATCCGGCGGGAACCGAGTCGTGGCAACAGATCCTCGAACCGTACGTCGCGAACCGGTGGAAGAAGACCGAACTGACGGTCAACTACCGCACGCCGGCGGAGATCATGCAGATCGCGCACGCGGTGCTCGCGGAGATCGATCCCGACCAGGTGCCGCCGCAGTCGGTGCGCGAGTCCGGTTTCGAGCCGTGGGCGCAGCACGTCGACGCGGACGCGGTGCTCGCCACCGTGCAGGCCGCTCTCGACGCCGAGACCGGCCCGGGCACGACGGCCGTGCTCGTTCCGGCGCGGCTCGTGGGTGCGTGGGAGCATCTCGCGTCCGAGTCGGTCACGGTCGCGACCGTCAAGGAGGTCAAGGGCCTCGAGTTCGACGCGGTGCTGCTCGTCGAACCGGCGGAGATCCTCACCGATTCCTCACGCGGGATGAACGACCTGTACGTGGCGCTGACCCGCGCCACCCAGCGTCTCGGGGTGGTGCACTCGGAGCCGTTGCCGGACGTGCTGACCGGTCTCGTCGCACCGACACACTGTTGAGGCGACACGGTCGAGCCGACACCGTCGAGCCCACCCCACGACCGGTCACCGGACGGTACCGTCCTTCGGGGCAGGGAGACGGGACGGATCATCCGCGGAGGGAACGAACACGTGGCCTATCGGGCAGCGCACCACCGGATACGTCGAGCGGGGTGCGCGGCGTTCGCGGCGCTGAGCGGGTTCCTCGTCTCCGCCGCGTGCGGATCGGTGACGCCGACCCAGGACGAAGCGCAGGACGCGACATCCACGACGTCGATCGCCCCCACCTCGTCGACGCCGCCCGACGCGCGTTTCCTGCGGGTGCGAGAGGCACTGGACGCGTCCGGTCTGGTCGCCGACGTCAACGACGACACAGTGCTCGCGGTGGTGCGCGGGGTGTGCGACCAGTTGAGCGCGGGCGTGCCGGAGCACGACGTCCTCGTCACGCTCCGGCCGATCGCCGCCTATGCCGCGGGCGCCTCGGGGTCGCGGATGTCGGCGGACGACGCCGCCGCGCGCTACCTCGAGACCGCCCGCGAGGAGTACTGCTGATCCGTCAGCGGACGGTGTGCACCACCAGTACGTCGCACAGGGCCTTGCGGGCGACGTCCGACGGGACGGAGCCGAGCAGGCGCCCGGTCAGCGTGTTGAGGCCGCGGTTGCCGATGACGATGAGATCGGCGTCGACCTCCTCGACGAGCGTGAGGAGCGATTCGACAGGAGCGCCGACGATGGGTCGCTCGGTGATCTTGCGGGCGCCGGCCACGGTCGCCTTCTCCCGTGCGGTGCGCAGGATCTCGTAGGTCGGTGCCGAGCCGGTGACCTGGTATGCCTCGTCGCGCAGCGCGTCGGCGGCCTGCGCGGTGTCCTTGGGGTCGGCCGGGTAGTAGGCGCAGGCGATCACCAGTTGGGCGCCGGCGTCACCGGCCAGAGCAGCTGCCTTCTCCACGGCCCGATACGACGATTCGGAACCGTCGGTTCCGACGACTATGGTCCGGTAGGCGCTCATTCATCCTCCATCGAGTGTGTGGTCCATCGACGCGTGCCGCCGATGCCGTCGTCGACGGAGGACACGCACGCTCCCCCGCCATACGCTGCGTCGACAGTAGCGGGATGGGCGGCCCGGGTGGGACGTTTGGGTCTCATCCCACAATCGCGTTTGATGTTACCGCGCGTCACCGTAACGCGGGCCGAAGAGACCGGCGGGGAACACCTCGGCGTCGACGAAGGCATCGCGCCACGGCAACGCGAGGTCGAGCAGACGCTCCACACCGTCGTCACCGAGCGCAATCCACGGCGCGGCCGCCAGGTCGTCGGTGAGATCCTCGACAAGTTCGCGGACCTCGAAGCCTTCGCCGGTGAGCTCGCCGCGCTTGTCCAGCAGGCCGCGCCCGCGCAGTTCCTTCTCGGCGTCCGCCCACTCGTCCCGCGCCCAGCCACGCAGCTTCCGGGCCGGATGGGTGGCGAACCCGATACCGGTCGCGGTGTGGGTGACGAGCGCGTCGAGACCCGACAGTCCCGCGGTCTGCAGCGCCGCGACATGACCGTCGCCGCGATATTCGCGCAGCAGCGTCAGGGCGTGCCACAGGCGCAGGTGCGCCACCTCGGGCCAGGGCAGGTCGGCGTGGGCGGCGTAGAGCGGCCGCCCGTCGGGGCCGGGGATCGCCCGCGCCGCGGTGGCCGCGAGGTCCGCGGCCTCGTTCATCTCCGCAGAATCGAGCACGTCCTGCCCGAGGACCCGCCGGTGGAGAGCGTCGAGTCCGCGCAACCGCGCCGCGATGATCGCGGCCGGCTCGGCGCTCTGCCACACGGCCGGGACGGCCGAGGCCACCAGGCGGGGCGAGAAGCTGTAGAACGTCGCCGTCACGACCCCGGGGCCGACGGCACCCAGGGGCGCCGCGCGTCCACCGAAGTACTGCGCAGCCGGTCCGTCGACACCCAGCGCGGCGAGTTCCCTCGCGGTGTCCGGCGCGAAGTAGACGACCGCGTGCAGCAGTTCGAGTGCGCGGGCAGCACGCCCGGCCGAAGAGGGATCCATGGGAAGCGACCCTACCGAGTCGCCGGCGCCGGCCGGGCCGGGCGACTACTTCAAGCCCGCGGCGTCCATCCCGCGCAGTTCCTTCTTCAGATCGGAGATCTCGTCGCGGAGCCGTGCGGCCAACTCGAACTGCAGGTCGCGGGCGGCCTGCATCATCTGATCGGTGAGCTGCTGCACGAGATCGGCGAGCTCGGCGCGCGGCATCGTCGAGGTGTCGCGACCTTCCACGACACCGGAGCTGACGGCCCGCCCGGACTCGCCCTGGGCTCGGCGACCACGCGAAGCGTTGCGGCCGGAGCCGCCCACTTCGACGGCCTCGGTGTCCTCGGCCTCCTGATAGACCTGGTCGAGGATGTCGGCGATCTTCTTGCGCAGCGGCTTCGGATCGAGACCGTGTTCGGTGTTGTAGGCGATCTGCTTCTCGCGACGCCGTTCGGTCTCCTCGATGGCCCGCGCCATCGAGTCGGTGATCTTGTCGGCGTACATGTGCACTTCGCCGGAGACGTTGCGGGCCGCGCGGCCGATGGTCTGGATCAGTGAGGTCGTCGACCGCAGGAAGCCTTCCTTGTCGGCGTCGAGGATCGCCACCAGCGACACCTCGGGGAGGTCGAGACCCTCACGGAGCAGGTTGATGCCGACGAGCACGTCGTATTCGCCCAGACGCAGTTGTCGCAGCAGTTCGACGCGGCGCAGGGTGTCGATGTCGGAGTGCAGATAGCGCACCCGGATACCGAGTTCGAGCAGGTAGTCGGTGAGGTCCTCGGCCATCTTCTTGGTGAGCGTGGTGACGAGGACGCGTTCGTCGCGCTCGGCGCGTCCGCGGATCTCGTGCACGAGATCGTCGATCTGACCCTTGGTGGGCTTGACGACGACCTGCGGGTCGACGAGGCCGGTGGGGCGGATGACCTGCTCGACGAACTCGCCTCCGGTCTGCCCGAGCTCGTACGGGCCGGGGGTGGCCGACAGGTAGACCGTCTGCCCGATGCGGGCGGCGAACTCCTCCCAGGTCAGGGGCCGGTTGTCGACCGCCGACGGGAGGCGGAAACCGAAGTCGACGAGGTTGCGCTTGCGCGACATGTCGCCCTCGTACATCGCGCCGATCTGCGGCACGGTGACGTGCGACTCGTCGATGACCAGGAGGAAGTCCTCCGGGAAGTAATCGATGAGCGTCGCCGGCGCGGACCCGGCGGGGCGTCCGTCGATGTGACGGGAGTAGTTCTCGATGCCGGAGCAGAAGCCGACCTGCCGGATCATCTCGATGTCGTACTGGGTGCGCATGCGCAGACGCTGCGCCTCGAGCAGCTTGCCGCGGTTCTCCAGATCGGCCAGACGCTCCTCGAGCTCGGCCTCGATGCTCGCGACGGCGCGTTCCATGCGCTCGGGACCGGCCACGTAGTGGGTCGCCGGGAAGATGCGCAGGGAGTCGACCTTGCGCACGACGTCGCCCGTGAGTGGGTGCAGGTAGTACAGCGCGTCGATCTCGTCGCCGAAGAACTCGATCCGCACGGCGAGTTCCTCGTAGGCGGGGATGATGTCGACGGTGTCGCCCTTGACGCGGAACGATCCGCGGGTGAACGCCATGTCGTTGCGGGCGTACTGGACGTCGACGAGCAGGCGCAGCAGCGCGTCGCGCGGCACCTCCACACCGACCTCGAGCTGGATGGACCGGTCGAGATAGGACTGCGGGGTACCGAGACCGTAGATGCACGAGACTGACGCGACCACCACGACGTCGCGGCGGGACAGCAGCGACGAGGTGGCGGAGTGCCGCAGCCGCTCGACGTCGTCGTTGATCGACGAGTCCTTCTCGATGTAGGTGTCGGTCTGCGCGATGTACGCCTCGGGCTGATAGTAGTCGTAGTACGAGACGAAGTACTCGACCGCGTTGTTGGGCAACATGTCTCGCAGCTCGTTGGCGAGCTGCGCGGCGAGGGTCTTGTTGGGCGCCATCACGAGGGTGGGTCGCTGGACGCGCTCGATGAGCCACGCGGTGGTGGCGGACTTGCCGGTACCGGTGGCACCGAGCAGGACGACGTCCTTCTCCCCCGACTTCAGCCGGCGCTCGAGCTCGTCGATGGCGGCGGGCTGATCGCCCGCCGGTTCGTACTCGCTGACGACCTCGAAGCGGGCCTCGGTGCGCTCGATCTCACCCACCGGCCGGAACTCGGAGTGTGCGACGACGGGATGTTCACTTGCGAACGCCATGGAATCCAGAGTAAGCGCTCCCACCGACACGCATCGCGGTCCTGCATGCGGCACGGTTCGCCCGCTAGCGTGCATCCCGTGTCCGCGACCCCCCATCCCGTGAAGACCGAGACGTTCGACGTCGCCGCGAAGACCAACATCGACCCGAAGGGCTTCGTGCGCGCGGTCGACGAGTACCGCGTCGAGGAGTGGGGCCTGTACATGGCGCGACCGTCCGACCACCCGCAGTTCCACTATCTCGAATCGTGGCTGCTGCCGAACCTGCGCCTGCGGGCCTCGATCTTCCACTTCACGCCGGGCAACGAACGCGACCAGGACCGGTACGTCGACGTCGGCGAGTTCCGGCGCGAGGGCGACATCTGGTACTCCCACGACCACTATCTCGACCTGATCGTCCGTACCGGCCGCGACACGATCGTCGAGGACATCGACGAACTGGTGGTCGCGGTCACCACCGGGATGATCGACGCGGCCGCGGCCGAGACGGCGATCGACACGGCGCTGCGGGCGGTGGACGGCATCGCCGCGCACGGCCACGACCTCGACGCGTGGCTGCGGGAACGGGGTGCGCCCGTCTCCTGGCGCTGACGCGCACCACCGCTGCGCAGGTGCCGTCACCTGCGCAGACAGCGGGGCGCAGGAGCGAAAAAGTTACTGCCGCAAAGGACATGGTAATCTGCCTCGGCCGGCGAAGCAGTGCACCGAGAAAGCGACCATCGGGGCCGGCCCGGATCGCCCCTCCGCGTGCACATCGCCCGACCGAGGAAACCCCTCGCGCCGGCGGCGCGCGCCC
>NZ_JBKFBA010000008.1:139549-145898 GCF_053345925.1 Rhodococcus sp. C26F | reverse complement strand
CGGCACACGCCCGGATCCGGGCGTGCCCTGCTGGAGCGGTATGCCGCGCCCGCCGGCCCGTGGCCGATCGGGCGCTCGACGCATGCCCACCGTCCGGCGGTGGATCGGACCGACACCGAAGCGGAACCGACAGACAGGACGCGCACAGCGCGCCCTGGGTTCCGCTGCGCTCCGATCGCCGCGGACGTGACGCGAAGACGAAGGAGGTCGCAGTGAACGGCACCGAGCTCGTTCGGTTCAGCGCCGCGACGATCGTTGTCCTGCTCGTAATCTTCTATGGTGGAACGCTTCTCATCTCCGCCCGGATCGGGAAGAAGGACGAGAACGCCGACGGCTACATGACCGCCGGCAACAAGGTCGGTTTCGGGGTGTCGGCGGCCAGCATGACCGCCACCTGGATCTGGGCGTCCTCGCTGTACGCCTCGGCGACTTCCGGATACACCTACGGCATCTCCGGCCCCATCCACTACGGGCTGTGGGGCGCGCTGATGATCCTGTTCATCTACCCCTTCGGCAAGCGGATCCGCGCGGTCGCGCCGAAGGCGCACACCCTCGCCGAGGTCATGTTCGCCCGGCACGGACGGTCGAGCCAGCTCATGCTGGCCGGCTCGAACCTCGTCGGCAGCCTGATCAGCCTGATGTCCAACTTCATCGCCGGCGGTGTGCTCATCTCGCTGATCTCGCCGTTCGGCTTCGTCCAGGGCGTCGTCTTCATCGCAGCCGGTGTGCTGCTCTACACCCTGTGGTCCGGCTTCCGCGCGTCCGTGCTCACCGACTTCGTGCAGGTCGTGGCGATGCTCGGTGCGGTCGTCGTCATCATCCCGGCGGTCTTCTTCATCACCGGCTTCCCCGACGCGTTCGACAGTGGGTCCGCGAACCTCACGGACCAGCAGGGCGACTTCTTCTCGAGCGACGCCTTCCTGAACCAGGGCGCGCCGTACATCGCGGCCGTGCTCGCGTATGCCATCGGCAACCAGACGATCGCGCAGCGCCTGTTCGCGGTGCGCGAGGATCTCATCAAGCCGACCTTCGTCACCGCGACGATCGGGTACGGCGCGACCGTCATCGGCGTGGGCATGTTCGGTGTGCTCGCGCTGTACCTGGGCGTCGACCCGATGGGCGGCGACGTCAACAACATCGTGCCGCAGATGGTGGCGTCGTTCCTGCCCACGGCACTGGTCGTCGTGTTCTTCGTCATGATCATCGGCGCGCTGTCGTCCACGGCCGATTCCGACCTGTCGGCGCTGTCGTCGATCGTCATGGCCGACATCTACGGCCAGAACATCGCCGGCGGCACCCGCAACGCCGATCCCAAGCGGATGCTGTTCATCGGGCGCGCCACGATGGTCGTCGCGACCGCCGCCGCCGTGGCGTTCGCGAGCATGAGGTTGAGCATCCTCGACCTGCTCGTGTTCGTCGGCGCGCTGTGGGGTGCGCTGGTCTTCCCCGTCATCGCGAGCTTCTACTGGCACAAGGTCACCAACAAGGCGTTCACGACGTCGGTGCTCGTCGCCCTGGCGGCGTTCCTGCCGGTGCGTTTCGGATGGTTCCCCATGGACGGGGTGATCGCCTGGACGGTGGACATCGCGTCGGTGATCGGTGTCGGCGTGATCGCGGGCCTGATGGCGTTCGGCTTCTTCGGACTCCGGGCCGCACGCGTCGTCGGTGTCGTCGCCGCGGTGGTCGTGGCGCCCTTCGCGCTCGGCTCGGTCCACGACTACGCCGTGCTCAGCGCCTCGCTCGTCGCCTACGCCGTCAGCACGGTCGTCTGTTGGGCGATGTCCGTGAACTCCGACGAGGACTTCGACTTCGAGGTCATCGCGCAGCGTGTCGGTGACTTCGACGTGGTGGACGACACCGCGCCCGAGAACGACGTTGCGCCCGGGAACGCCCCCGCGTCCGAGAAGGACCCCGCGGCAACCACTCCGGAGAAGGAGAACCGATGAGCACGCTCGCACTGACCATCTACGTCCTGATCTGGCCCATACTCGTCGCCGGTGTACTGGCGGTGCTGTGCCGCGGGTTCTTCAAGGAGTGGCTGCAGGCCCGACGGAACGGCGAAGATCTGATCTGACCCTCCCCGCGGAATTTCCTTCCGGCGCCCGNCCCGGGCGCCGAGTTCGTGAGATCAGGGCGTTCGGCACGTTCCCACCGAACAGTTGTGAATGGCGTCACAGATCCGACGGGGCGGGCACATTCCTGCGGTCCGCGCTCTCCAATCCGCGTCACCTATCGTGCCACGCGCGCCGTCCTGGCGGTCGCGACGGCAACCATCCTGGCGGTCGCCGGGTGCGGTTCCGACACGTCCGTCGCCGGAAGCGGGACCGAACCCGCAACCTCTCCCGAACAGGAGAGCACCGAAGGAATCGACATCGCGTCGTTGGACACCGGAGAGTATCGGGTCGAACCGCGCGACTTCGTCGGGGAGAACTTCGCGGCCGGTGGAGCCGGGCCGGTGATCGAGGGACACCGGATGGCCGAGTTCGTCGTCCACCCCCACGACATCGATCCGACGCTGACGACGGGAGGAGCGAGTACCGGTGTCTCGGTCTCCACCGACAGGATCCTGGCGGACGGTGCCGGCGATCTCCTCGAACCCTTCGGGATGATCACGGGATTCCGGACCTCCCGCAGCACCGAGGACGAGTCGGGAATGCTGCAGGTCGCGGTGGCGCGGTTCCCGACTCCCGACGACGCCGCGCAGGCCGCGCAGGTCGTGCACGACTTCGAGCAGGTCGACAGGACGACGCCGCTCGCCAGTGATCCCTCAGGTCACCGGAACCGATCGGATCGCCAAGGCCGCGTCGAACGTCTACCGCACGGCCGGTCCCGCAGAGGCGGAGCTCCTGCGGGACGACTTCGTCGAGACGACCCGGGAGATGTATCCGGACCTCGTCGAGGACGAGACGGTTCCGCAGAACATCCCCGGCACACGCTGCTGGTCGGGTGATGTGGCGCAGGGGCGGGCGAGTGTGTGCCTGATGGTCCACGGGCGGTACATGGCGGGCTCTCGGGGTTGCGGCCGGTGGGGAACGAGGATCCCGCGAACGACTCGCTTCGTACGATGTCACAGCGGATGGCCACCCAGTACGTGAAATTCGTCCGATCCGAGGAGATGGGCTCGGGCGAGAACTGATCTCGCGGTATTGTCGACGGGTGGTCGACGCTGCCCCCGACGGCGTCGACCACTTCGAACCACGGTATATTCGTAACTCCCCCGCCCATCGAGCAGATACCCGAATGCGCATGCGGGACAATGTGACTGCTCGGTATGGTGAGGGGGATCGATGAACGACGCCGAGTTGATCGAGCGGTGCCGGGCAGGCGATCGGGCAGCATTCGCCGAACTCGTCGCACCGTCACGCGAACGTGTATGGGCGGTCTGCGTGCAGATCACAGGAAACCGGCACGACGCCGAGGACGCACTGCAGGATGCACTGATCGCGGCGTGGAAGAACCTCGACAAGTTCCGTGGCACAGCAGCATTCGGAACATGGCTGTATCGCATCGCGAGCAATGCGGCGCTCGCCGTCGTGCGCAGGCGACGTGGCGAGGTCCTCGGCGAACGGGTCGGGGACGAATACGCAGTCGGGGAAACGCTTCTCGCCGACAGCGTGGTCGACGGTGATGCGGTCCGTCGAGCCCTTTTCCTTCTCCCCGAACAGTTTCGGGTCGCTATCGTGCTGCGCGAGTATGCACAACTCGGTTACGCCGAGATCACAGAACACCAAGGTGTGGGCGTGCAGACGGTGAAGAGCCGGATCAGGCGTGCCCGTACGCAACTCGTCGATCTGCCGAGTCCGGCACTGCTCGGCGCAGAATGAGTCGTCTCCGACCGGCGTTCGGCCCCATATCGATCCGGCAACGACGATCGGGGTGGCCGGCACGGAGGGCACCGAACGGCCGGAGAAACCCGGAAGGATGAGCAGTGACGCCAAGCGAACCGAATCCGTTGCCCTCGTTGGGGGAATCGCTAGGTCTCGACCTGATGGACCGGATACCCGACCTGCCCGAGGGCGTCTGGTGTCGGGTGCTCGATATCGCCACCGATCCCCTCACCCCTCGCATCGGAACCGAACTGGTTCCTGTCGAGGGAATCGATGAGGACGATATCGAGCACCCCGTCATCGACGACCTGCCGATCGAGTACCTCGGCGATCTCGACCTCGCTGATCCGCCTGAACCGGAATTCATCGTCGACACAAACGATCCCGACTTCTGATCGTACGTCCTGCCGAGATTCGGCCTGAATCATTGCAGCCCCATCCCTGTCGATCCGAGGTCGACGACCACCTCGTGCAGTGGTCGCCCCACCGGACCGACCGCCAGCAGACCTCGGATCGTCGCTGTGAGGACCATCGTCGAGAACCCCTCGTGGTCGAACTCCGGAAGGTCGCGATGAGCCTCACCCAGGCGTTCGTCGGCGCTCAGCCGTTCGGCGACGTCGTCGCGTTGCTGCTGGAGCCCCGAGATCCGCTCGAGTTGCGCTTCCTCGGCCACCGCGAAGTTGATCGCGGTGCTCGCCACCGCACTGGCCAGAGCGACAGCGACGTCGGGGGTGTACCCGCGGCGCACGAGAGCTTCGACCTCGCTCACCATCAGACGCTGTCCCGCTTCCCCACGCGGGAAGAGCGTCTGCATGTAGGTTCCCAGGCCCGCATGGGCCAGGACGAACGCGCGTAGCTGCAGACCGAACGACAGCAGGTGCTGTTCGATGTCGTGCGCCGGATCGTCGCGCAGAACGAGATCGCTGAGCAGGCTCTCCCCCACGACGAGTTCGAGTCCCCAGCGGCCGTCCACGTGGCGGTACAGCGCCGCCGTGGAGACGTCGAGTTCGGCGGCGACGGCGTTGAGGCTCAACTGTCGCAGCCCGATCGCCCGACCGACGCGGATGATGTCCTCCACGTCGATCTTGCGTGCACGCCTGCGGACGCCGGCCACCCCGTTCGCCCCTCCGATCGCCTTAAGTTAGTCCCCATAACTTAAGGAACTATAGGTGTGCCTCTCGGGAACGGCAAGTCGCCGAGCCACCCCCAGCAATGCCCTGTTGACATGCCCCTCCGTCCGTCGGGGATAAAAGAGACAGATCTGCCTCGATATCGATTCCCACCACGGAGGCGAATCATGATCGTCGGCGCACGCAGACCCGGTACCGGCACCATGCCGGCCGCCCGCCACGAACAGTGGGGGTCTCCCCTCGGGATCGTCGACGTTCCGCGTCCCGAACCCGCTGCCGGAGAGGCCCGTATCGCTGTCGAGGCGACGAGCGTCAACCCGATCGACATGTACACCGGGCGCAATGCCGGCTACGAACAATCGATGCGACTCCCCTTCGTGCCCGGATGGGATGTCGCCGGCGTCGTCGACGCCATCGGGTACGGCGTCACGCGGTTCGAGGTCGGGGACCGGGTATTCGGTCCGGCCCGGTTCCCCTACCCCGCCGGAACGTACGCGCAGTACACGACCGTGCCCGCCTACCAACTGGTGCCGCTGCCCGCGTCGGTCTCGTTCGCGGAGGCGGCGTGCCTTCCGATGGCGGCGCCGACCGCGTGGCAGATGCTCGACGCGGCCGGAGTGGGCAGTGGATCCGGAGTGGACAGCGGATGTCGTGTCCTGATCAGCGGCGCTTCGGGTGGGGTCGGACACCTCGCCGTGCAGATCGCGGTCGCACGCGGCGCGACGGTCGTCGCACTTGCGCGTCCCCACGACCACGCCGCCCTGTACGAACTGGGCGCCCGGTCGTGCGTGGACTACATCGACCGTCCTGCCGTCGCCGCCATCGGGAAGGTCGATGCAGCACTCGATCTGGTCGGCGGTGATTTCGGTGGCTCGCTCTTCGATCTGGTCGCACCGGGCGGGACCGTAGCGTTGGCGATCGCGTGGTCGATCCCGCAGTACCGGGCGGCGGCCGAGGCACGCGGTATCCGGGCGGTCGCGTGCCTCGTCGAGCCGGATCCCGTAGCACTCACGGCGATCGCCGGTCTCGTCGACACGGGACGCATCCGGGTCGTCGTCGGCGCGCGGTTCGATCTGTATCGTGCGGTCGAGGCCCAGGCCTGGGTGACGAACCGCCTCGGCTTCGGCAAAGCGGCGATAGTGGTGGGCGACCGGGAGGGACAGTGTGAGCGAAGCGGCCAAGCAGGTACGCGGCGAGGCCCTGCGTGAGAAGCTGGTCGACATCGCAGCAGAGCTCTTCTACGCCAACGGTGTTCGCACAGTGGGGGTCGACGAGGTCGTCCGCCGCGCCGGAGTGGGCCCCACAGCGATTGTCTCGCCGATCGACTGCACATCTCGATCGTGGGAGCACTGGCGACCGGCGGACTGTACCGGGTGAACGGCCCGGCGGCCG
>NZ_JBKFBA010000008.1:128446-139518 GCF_053345925.1 Rhodococcus sp. C26F | reverse complement strand
CCGACCGGCCCGCGACGTCGGGGGTCACCTCAGGTGAGCACCGAGCAGTTCCCGGAAGGACGGTCCGTCCGTGTGGACCGCGTTCCCCGACACGCGCGGCCGTCCGGCGGGCGAGGCGTCCGAGACCACGTGTGGTGATCCCGTGCTGCGGGTGATCTGTTCGGCGAGTTCGTCCGCAGCCCTGCCGATCCGCCCCTTCAGTGCCGTGGCGGCCTCGCTCTCGCCGAAGTCGTCGGTGGCGGCGAAGACGCCGGTGGGCACGACGAGCGCGCGCAGGTAGCTCAGCAGCGGCCGCATCGCGTGGTCGAGGACCAGCGAGTGCCGGGCGCTGCCCGCGGTCGCGGCGATCACGGTGGGCACACCGGTGAGCGTGTCCGGATCGAGCGCGTCGAAGAACATCTTGAACAGGCCCGAGTAGCCGGCGGCGAAGACCGGGCTCACCGCGATCAGCCCGTCGGCGGTCGCGAGCTGTTCGCGGGCCCGCGCGACCGCCGCGGTGGGGACACCGGCGGTGAAGGTGGTGGCGAGATCCGTCGCGAGGCTACGCAGTTCGATCACCTCGATCTCCGCGTGGTCGCCCTGCGCGCCGACCGCGACGCGAGTGGCCTCGGCGAGCAGACGGGTGGTGGACGGTTCGGACAGGCCACCGCTGACGACGACGATGCGGCGGGTCATCGGGCGTCCGCCTCCTCGGGCACGAGGTCGACGCGGGCCGGTATCACCTGGTGGTGCGCCGAGTCGGCCCCCTGCGCGGCGAGGGTGGTGTGCGTGGGTGGGTCGGACGGCACGTGGGCGGGGCGGCGACGTTCGAATTCCGTTCGCAGCACCGGCACGACCTCCCGGCCGAGGATCTCGATCTGCTCGAGCACGACGTCGAGCGGCAGGCCGGCGTGGTCCATGAGGAACAGCTGACGCTGATAGTCCCCGGCGTAGTCGGCGAAGCCGAGCGTGCGTTCGACGACCTGCTCGGGTGTGCCGACGGTCAGCGGTGTCATCGTCGAGAAGTCCTCGAGCGACGGGCCGTGACCGTAGACGGGAGCGTTGTCGAAATAGGGACGGAAGATCCGCTTCGCCTCGGCCTCGGTCTCCGCCATGAACACCTGGCCGCCGAGCCCGACGACGGCCTGGTCTGCGGCCCCGTGACCGTACTGCTCGAACCGCTGCCGGTAGAGGGCGATCATCTGCTGGATGTGTTCCTTGTTCCAGAAGATGTTGTTGTGGAAGAAACCGTCGCCGTAGAAGGCGGCCTGCTCGGCGATCTCGGGCGAACGGATGGAGCCGTGCCAGACGAAGGGCGGGGTGTCGTCGAGCGGCCACGGGGTGGAGGTGTAGCCGTGCAGCGGTGTGCGGAACTTGCCCTCCCAGTCGACGACGCGTTCGCGCCAGAGCCGTCGCAGCAGGTGGTAGTTCTCGATCGCCAGCGGGATGCCCTGCCGGATGTCCTTGCCGAACCATGGGTAGACCGGTCCGGTGTTCCCGCGCCCCATCATGAGGTCGACGCGGCCGCCGGAGAGGTGCTGCAGCATCGCGAAGTCCTCGGCGATCTTCACCGGGTCGTTGGTGGTGATGAGAGTGGTCGCGGTCGAGAGGATGAGCTTCTCGGTCCTCGCGGCGATCCAACCGAGCATCGTCGTCGGCGAGGACGGGACGAAGGGTGGATTGTGGTGCTCGCCGGACGCGAAGACGTCCAGGCCCACCTCCTCGGCCTTCAGCGCGATCTTCGTCATCGCGACGATGCGCTCGTGTTCGGTGGGGACCCGGCCCGTCGTGGGGTCGCGCGTGACGTCGCCGATGGTGAAGATGCCGAACTGCACGGTCGAACCTCCGTCAAGTAGTTGAACTGTCAACTACTCTAACGGACGGGGCATCCGGAAGATTCCCGGGCGGGTCCCCGCCCGGGGTCCGGGCTCCCTAGGCCGACCAGCCGGTGCTCTGGGCCCACTCCCACGCGCGATGATGCGCCCGGTCGAACCACGGGGCCTTGAGCGCCGCGTAGGCGGCGGCCGCCTCGGCAGGATCCGACTTCTGCGCCGCTTCGGCGGCGGCATCGGCCTTGAGGTCGGCGTACTCGCGCTTCGCGGTGTCGACCGCAGACAACCAGTCACGCAGCAGCAACGCGAACTGCTGAGCGGGCCAGCCGTCCACCCGGACCGCCACCCGCGCCGGACGACCGGGATCGGCGCTGCCGTGCAGCCGCATCTCCCACACCGCCGGGTCGGTCTCTCCTCCGGCGCCGTAGGACGGCTTGGGTTCGTCGGTCACCACATCGTCGATGTGCGGGAAGCCCGCAGCGGCCAACGCGGGTGCGAGCGCGTCGGCTGCCGCGAGGTCGCCGACGGTGATCTGCAGGTCGATGCCGTCGACGGCGGCCAGACCGGCCACCGCGGTGGAACCGACGTGGTCGATGCGCTTCGCCGCTCCCCCGGCTGCGAGGGCCAGCCGGGCGATGAGGCGCTGCGCCTGCCGTTGCCACTCCTCGCGCGCGGGCACGAGCACCGGATCCACCTCGACCACCGTGCCGGTGCGCAGATTCTTCTCGAACGGCACCAGGCGGTCGTTCCACAGCGTCCGGACCTGCTCGACCAGCACCTGCTGATCACCGGTGTTGTCGAGCCACACATCGGCGACCTCGCGCCGTTGTTCCTCCGTCGCCTGCGCTGCGATCCGCGCGCGGGCGTCCGCCTCGGGCATGCCGCGCAGTTCGACGAGACGCCGGATCCGCTCCGTCTCGTCGGCGTGCACGACGGCGACGAGGTGGAAGGCCGGCGCCATCCCACCCTCGACGAGCAGCGGGATGTCCTGCACGACCACCGCGTCGTCGGGCGCAGCGGCGACCAGCTCGGCGGTACGGCGTCCGACCCGGGGATGGGTGATGGCATTGAGAACCGCGCGGGCATCCTCGCTGGCGAACGCCTTCGCCGCCAGGGCAGGGCGGTCGAGGGTGCCGTCGGGCTGCAGGATGTCCTCACCGAAGGCGTCGACGAGCTCGGCGAGTCCCTCGGAGCCGGGAGCGACGATCTCCCGGGCGACGACATCGGAGTCGACGATCACCGCCCCGAGTTCGACGAGCTCCTTGGCGACGGTCGACTTGCCCGCCCCGATTCCTCCGGTCAACCCCATTCGCAGCACGCTGCCCAGTCTCGCATCACCGCGTCCCCGAGGCATCTTCGCGGTCCCTACGACGCCTCGCGCATCGTCAGTCCCGACAGCGCGACGACATATTCGTCCGTCTGCTCGCCGAAGCCGACGGTGTACACCGTCGGGTAGTAGCCGGTCCGCCGGTAGGACGACGGTTGTTTCACGATCTCCCGCAGGGACGGCTTCGTCGCCAGCCACTCCCGGGTCATCATCGGCTCGATGAAGATGAATTCCCCGTCCCACGACCCGTTGAGCAGCACCTCGGTGAACTCGAAGGAGCCGGGGATCACGCCGTCGGCGGCGTCCGTCCAGTGCATGCCCATGAACGGCACGGTGTTCTCGACAGGAGGACCGGGTGGTGGGATGTACCCCTGGGGAACGTATTCGGGTTCCGGCAGCCGCGCCGCGCGCTCCGCGAAATCGGGTGCGTCCGGGTCCACCTCGCGATGGGCGTCCGTCGTGTAGAAGTGCATGTCGAAATGGGGCGCGCCGTAGAGGATCTCCGGATCGTGCCCGTTCGGGTTCCAGTCCAGCAGCACGTGGTCGAAACCGGTGTCCGGGGCGCCGGCGGGAAGATCCAGCATGAGCATCGTCATCTCGGCGTCCGGGCCGTCGGGAAGGCCGGTGAGCACGGACTCCGACATCCGGATACCGACCTCGCGCGGCCTTCCCTCGTGATCGACGACGACGTAGGTGCGGGAGATGCCCTCCCCCAGTTCGCGTTCCGGTCCGTAGAGGATGGTGACACCGTGATGGTGCCCCGCGGACTGCGCGCCCTCGGCCGTCGGGACGGATCCGTCGCCGCAGCCCGCGAGGGCCAGAACGGCGCAGGTCGAGAGGGAGAGTGCGGTGATCGATCGAGAAGTTCGCAATGCCTGCCTTGTGGGAGTGGAAGGGTTCGGGGTGGGAGGTGTCGGTCTCATCGGGGCCGGCGCACGACCTGCCCGACGCGCAGCACGCCGTGGGTGTCGTGCTCGTCGGCGAGGGCGCCGAGCCAGTGCGCGGTGTCGTCGTCGTAGGTGCGCGCGATGCGGTCCGGATCCGAGGTGGCGGTGAAGTTGGGCAGCGAGGTGCCCGTGGTCCACGGCGCCAGCGCCCGGTCGATGACCTGGGTGTGTGCGACGACGGCGTCGGCCGCTTGGGACGCGAGCACACCGATGACGAAGAGGGTGAAGGCGGCGTCGCGGTGGCAGAAGGCGCTGCGATGCCGCGGTTCGCGTGCCAGGGCTCCGCCGAGGAGCCGCACCTCGACGATGGTCTGCGGCGAGTGCGAGCCCGGTCCCACCACCGAGAGCAACGCGTCGATCGCGTCGTGCGTCAGTTCGCGGGTCAGCGCACTGTGTTCGTGGGTCGGCATCGGGTCGACCGGGTCGGCGTGCACCGCTCCGAGTGCCGCGTACGGCAGGGTGGTGATGCCGTCGAGGATCGGGGTCGCGACCGTGCGCAGCGCACCGAGGATCGCCTCGGACTCGGCTTCGCCGGCGACGCTCGCGAAGCGGACGGCCACGGTCGCGCGACCGGCCAGCGGTTCCGGGACTCCCGGCAGCGGCGGCAGTTGCAGGAAGGCCAGCGAGGTCGAACTGTGCTCGGGCAGGTCGGCGCACAGGTCCAGCCAGGCGTGCGCCACCGCGGCCGCGTCGGCGCCGTCGAAATACAGCGCTCCACCGTAGAAGTGCGGCAGGGGCATCAGGTCGATCTCCACCGCGGTGACGATGCCGAGGGTCGCCTTGCCACCGCGCAGGCCCCAGAACAGTTCCGAGTGCTGCTCGGGAGTCACCCGGAGCAGGTCTCCGTCACCGGTGACGAGATCGAAGGCCCGCACGTGGTCGGAGGAGAGCCCGTAGGTGCGGACCAGCGGGCCGATGCCCCCGCCGGTCAGGAAACCGGCCACGCCGACGTGAGGTGACGATCCCGCGAGCGGGGCCAGACCGTGGGGTGCGGCGGCGTCGATGACCTGCTGCCACACCAGGCCGGCTCCGAGACGGGCGGTGCGGGTGTCGGGATCGATCAGGCATTCGGTGAGGCGGCCGGTGTGCACGAGCAGCACATCGTCGCCGAGCGGCACGGCGCCGTGTCCGGTGCGCTGTACGGCCACCTTCAGGCCGTGTTCGCCCGCGAACCGGACGGTGGCGCTGACGTCGAGGGCGTTCTCGACCGCGATCACCGCGCGGGGACGGACCGGCACCGCCACGTTCCACGGGGTCGCGGCGTCGTAGCCGGGTTCGCCCGGCAGGGAGATCGATCCGGTGACCGCGGTGCGGAGGGCGTCGAGTGGGTCGGTGCCGATGGTGGGCGTCCGGAGGTTCATGTGCACTTCCTTTCGTCGCACGGGATGGGGTGCGACGAAAGAGTGCCGGGACCGGCTTGGCGGCTTCTTGCGGCGACATGGGGCGTGGTCCAAGCGTCCGCCAAGAACCGGTCAGGTGGGGATCGAGCGGGCGTAGGCGGCGAGGCCGAGCATGCCGGTGCGGGTGGCTTCGTCGGCGATCGCGACGATCTCCCGGCTGCGTTCGGGCGAGGCCGGGCGCAGTTGGGCGCGCAGCAGACGGCACCGCAGCAGTGTCGGCGGGCTCGATGTACGGGTCGCGAGGTCCTCGGCCCGGTCCAGCAGCGCCGCGGCGTCGTCGGTGCGTCCGAGCAGTGCGTGCAGGCGCGCGCAGACCTCCGCCACCGACCCGATCACCCCGACCTGTCCCACCGTCGCGATGCGA
Source organism: Rhodococcus sp. C26F (assembly GCF_053345925.1). Taxonomy (NCBI): domain Bacteria; kingdom Bacillati; phylum Actinomycetota; class Actinomycetes; order Mycobacteriales; family Nocardiaceae; genus Rhodococcus; species Rhodococcus sp. C26F. Next base: position 133,669 of record NZ_JBKFBA010000008.1, on the reverse strand, counting down.
TCGGTAAACGTGTCGAGGAGTTCGAGGAACATCTCGGCGTAGTCGACGAGGGCGAGGTCGGCGACGACGCGCGCGATGAGTGTGCGGTGACCGAGCGTCGTCCAGGTGAAGGGTGCTCCCTTGGCTGCCCACTGTTCGATGTCGCGGATCACCGCCGCGGTGTCCCGGCGGGCGCCGGCGATGGCGATGCTCCAGGAATCCGGTTCGACGGTGCCGGGATCCGCGTCGGCGAGGGTGCCGTACTCCCACTCGAGGGTGTTGGTCGCGAGGTCGGAACTGCCCGCCGTGTACAGCTCGGTCTGCAGGTGGAACTGTGTGGCGGTGTCGTAGTGGCGCCGGGTCTCGGCGAAGTCGCCGTGCCATGCCGCAAGCGTCGCCTCCATCCATCGCAGTTGTACGCGCAGAACGGGCAGACGCAGCAGATCGCATCCGGCGATGCCCAGGCGGACGTGGGACGTGGCGGCGTCGACTTCCCCGAGGTTCATCTGCGTCATGCTCGCGACGGCGTGGGCGATCACCTCGTCGAACCGCGCCTGCTGGTGCGGCAGCGCGAGGAGTTCGTCGGTGAGCCGGGCGGATTCGTGACTGTGTGTGGCGACCCCCGAGTAGAGGAGGATGCGGCCCAGCAAGGCGTCGGCGACGACGTCCGGGTCGGCGAGTTCGCGCGCGATCTCCAGCGCGGTGCGGCTCATCCCGTCGGGGACGGACGAATCGAGGTGATAGCAACTGCCCACGGCGAGCGCCGCGAGCACCCGGGCGTGCGCTGCGCGGTCGGTCGCGACGAACGGTTCGAGTGCGGCGAGACGGTCGAGGACCGGTCCCGGATCCTTGCCGTAGGACACCCACGGCCACGCCCCGGCCGCGCGCAGCAGCGCTGCAGCCAGGCGTCCGGCCGTCGACGTGCGACCGTCGCGGACCGCGTCGAGCAGACCGGCGTCGACGACGTCGAGTACGGTCTGGCCGCGACCCGCGCGGGCGAGTGCCTCGACGCGCGCGACGAGCAGATCGTCGCGGTCGCCCGGGGATCGTTCCGCGGCAGGCAGCCGGTCGAAGGCCCGGACGGCATCGTCCCACCAGCGGGCCGCCTCCTCCGAGTTCCACCTCTCGGTGGCCTCGCGGGCGGCGGTGACACAGGCGTCGAGCACCACGCGAGCGTCGACGAGCGGCAGTGCCGCCATGAGATGCCGGGCTCGTCTGCCCGCACGATCCGGGTCGGAGGAGTCCGCCAGGACCTCCGCGACGCGTGCGTGCATGCGTTGGCGGCGGATGGCGGGAATCGCCGCGAGGATCTCGTCGCGGAGCAGTCCGTGGGCGAAGGCGTACCCCCGCAATCCGGGATCGGCGACGATGATGCGTTCGTCGGCGGCGTCGTCGAGATAGTCGGCGAGAGTGTCGGGATCGAGGCGGGTCGCACCGGCGAGGATGTCCATCTCGATGGTGTCCCCGACGACTGCTGCCACCCGGAGCACCTGCAGGACGGCCGGTTCCACTGCGGCGAGCCGCCGCGCGAGGACCGAGCGGACCGCCATGGGGATCCCACCGTCGAGGCGTTCGTCCCGGGGAAGACGCGCGTACTCGGACACGAACAACGGGTTGCCGCCGGTCCGTTGGGCGAGGAGGCGGGCCTCATCGGCGTCGAGCGGTGCGCCGCTCACGTGCCCTGCCAGGGCGGCGACCTCGGGTTCGGCGAGCGCCGGGACGTCGATGTGCCGGTTGCCTTCGCCGTGCAGCACGGCGTCCACGAATCGCCGGACGCCGGGGGTCGTCTCCGAGTCGCGGAGTGTGCACACGAACCAGACGCCCCGCTTGTGCAGGGCTCCCACGAGGTACAGCAGGCAACGCAGGGAGGTCGGGTCGGCCCATTGGATGTCGTCGAGCACGATCGTGAGCACGGGAGTCTGCGTCGCAGCCGTTTCGACGACGCCCAGAATCCGCTCGTAGACCGCGAAGCGCGCTTCGTCGGATTCCACTCCGGTGGGCGGGATCAGGGCGGTGTCGGCATCGGCGCCGAATTCGCGCAGGATGCGCCGGATCGGCCACCAGGCGGGCGCTCCGTCGTCCTCGAGACACCGTGCCCACACGGTGTTCCCGCCGATCGCGGCGGTCCTGGCGTCGCATTCCTCGGCGAGGCGGGTCTTGCCGATGCCGGCGGGTCCGGTGAGGACGACCCAGCGGGTCGCGCCGGAGCGGACCTCGTCGAGCATGCGGTCGAGGATTCCGGTCTCGGAGGTGCGCCCGACGAAGATGCGTCCGGGGCCCGGCGCCGGGGTGGGTGCCGGGACGGCGGGCGCGGCCGGCGTCGGAACCTTCTCCGCGCCCGTCCATCCCGGGGTGCGGGGCCACGCCGCGAGTCCCGGTTCGTGCCGGAGGATCGCGCCCTGCAGGTCGGTGAGTTCGGTGCCGGGCCGCAGCCCCAGCTCGGCGTCCAGCCTCGCCTCGTGGACGCGGAACTGTTCGAGCGCTTCCGACGAACGCCCCGCTCGGTGCAGAGCGAGCATGCGCAGCCAGCAGGTGCGGTCGCGGAACGGGAACTCGCTGCACAGTTCGGTGGCGTCGACGAGGGCGGGAGCGAGGCGACCCAGGGCGAGCAGCGCGGTGATCCGGGTCTCGCGGCATTCGGTGCGCACCTCGTCGAAGGATGCCGCCGCGACCTCCACCCAGTGTTCGTCGCGCAGGTCCTCGAGGAGATGTCCCCGCACCGAGTCGAGGGCACGGTCGGCGGTGTCGAGTGCGAGCTCCCATTCCCCGTCCTCGGCGTGCCGACGGGCGGCCTCGGCGTCGTCGAGGAAGCGGGCCAGGTCGACCGACTCGGCCGGGATGTCGAGGACGTAGCCGGGAGGTTGGCGCACGATCGGGGAGGCCGCACCGCTCTCCCCTCTCAGCACCCTGCGCAGATTGGAGATGTACGCCTGGATGCTCGCCATCGCGCTGGCGGGCGCGTCGTCCTGCCACAGGGCGTCGATCAGCCGGTCGGTGGAGACCACCCGCCCCCGGTTGAGCAGCAGAACGGCGAGGACCGCTCGCTGCTTCCGCGGACCGAGATCGATCTGCGACTCCGAGGTGGGCCCCGCCGGATCACCCGTCGACGCGACCCGAACCACCTCCAGCGGTCCGAGCAGTCGGTACATCATGTGGTGAGCCCCCTCGACCCCGGCCGAACTACGCGATCGTTGCAGTGTAAGGACAGTTTTCGCCGGGTGCGCGGCGACTTCTCATCCCGTCACGGCCGGGAATTCGACCGTGTCGCCCTCGGTGTCCCCGAACGCAGGTGCGGTCTGCGGCCGGGTGCGCAGGCAGGCCACACACACCACGACTCCGAGGGCCGCGACGACCGCCGCCGCCACGAGCGCGCCCTGCAGGCCGGCGACGAAATCCTCCGGTGACCCGCCGGGCAACAGCGACTCGGCGGGCAGGAACACCCCGAGCACCGCGACGCCGACGGCGATGCCGGTCTGGCGGAACGCGTCGTTGATACCGGCCGCGAGACCGGAATGATCCGCGGTGCTCTCCCCGAGGACGATCCCGCTCATCACCGGGTTGAACACGCCGGCGGCCACGCAGGCCACGACGAGTCCCGGCAGCAGGACGTACTTCGAGCTGTCCGCTTCGGCGACCGTCATCATGAGCAACCCGACGGCGACGAGCGCCAGCGAGCACGACAACGAGACCCACGCGGGGACGACACGATCGAGTTTCGCCGTCGCACCGGCCACGACGAACATGGCGACGGTCGCGGGCAGGTACACCAACCCCGCCTGCACCGGCGACAACAGCAGGACGTTCTGCAGGTACAGCGTGGTGTAGACGAACACCGCGAACAACGACGCCGAGATGGCGAAAGCCGCGACCTGCGCTCCGGCGAAGGCCCGGTTGGCGAGCAGATGTGGCGGCAACATCGGTTCGGCGGTGCGCATCTCGTGCACGACGAAGGCGACGAGGGCACCGGCAGCGACGACGAACGCGAGCACCGGCTGGGCATCGGACCACCCGATCTCGTGGCCGCGCAGCACGGCGAACACGAGCGCCGCCAGTCCCACCGCGGCCAGGAGCTGCCCCGGCACGTCGGCACCGCGCGGGCGGGGATCCCGCGATTCGGGCACCCAACGCAGGGTCGGAAGCAGGGTCACGAGACCGATCGGCACGTTGACGAAGAAGATCGCGCGCCAGTCGAGCAGTTCGGTGAGCAGACCTCCGACGAGCGGACCGACCGCGAAGGCGCCGCCGATGGTCGCACCGTAGGCGGCCAGGGCCGACGCCCGCGCCGGCCCTCGGTCGAAGACGTCGGCGAGGAGGGCGAGCGAGCAGGCGAACAGGACCGCCCCACCGATGCCCTGCACGGCCCGGGCGAGGTCGAGGAACCAGATGGTCGGGGCGAGGGCACACAGGAGCGAAGCGACCGTGAACCAGACGAGGCCGACGACGAACACCCGGCGGCGGCCGCGGCGATCGGCCCACGATCCGGCGCCGAGGACCACGGTGGCCAGGGCGAGGGTGTAGGCGTCGATCACCCACTGCAGTGAACTCACGCCCGCGTCGAGGTCGACGGCGATCGACGGCAGTGCGGTATTGACGACGGCGATGTCGAGCATGAGCATCGCCGTCGTCACGCACACCACCAGCAGCGTGATCCGTTTCGTCGCGGCGCTTCTCGCGGGGGTCGGTGTGGTCATGGAACGCCCTTCCGGGTCGAGGTGTGTGGACCTCGGACACGGTGCACCGCGTCGCTTGGGACGAACCGGGTGTACGTCTTGGACCGCTCGGGAGTCACCGACATCTCCTCATCGGAGCGCCCCGGGGATCACACGCCGATCACGACAGGGTCACGGGGCAGTCGCAGCGCCGCTCGGGAACCGGACACACCCCCTCCTACCTGGGGTAAATGCGGAGAATTCGACTTCGTGTCCGATATCGTCGTTGCGAAGCGTCCGTCCCGGCTCGTCCGGAGCATTCGAGAAGGCAGGCCATGCGATCCTCCACCTCAACCACAGGTCGGCATCGCCTCGGCATGGAAAACGGTGTTCACTGCATCCTCATCCCCGAGGTCGCTGCCGCCCTCGCCGAGCACCGGCGGAACTGGTTCACCGCGCTGCTGACGAACGCGCGCCACAGCCACGCCGCGATGCGCAAGCGGGCGACGGCCCTGCCCGCGCAGTGGGCCACTCCCGCCGTGGGGTGAGCTCGCCGTGAGCTGAACGCCTGCCACCGACGACATACGAAGACCGG
>NZ_JBKFBA010000008.1:60642-128394 GCF_053345925.1 Rhodococcus sp. C26F | reverse complement strand
CCGTCCGTGGAACCCTGTGTCAGGCGTTGCCCGACAGCTTCTCGCGCAGAGCGGCGAGCTGGGCGTCGCTCGCGAGCGATCCGCCGCCGGTCTCCGGAGCAGCCTCGGCACCCGACTCGGACGAGTAGTTGCCACCGGACACGCCGGCCGCAGCTTCGGCAGCCTCGTCGGCAGCCATCTTCTCGATCTGAGCGGTGTGCATCTTGTGGCGACGCTCGGCCTCCGCGTAGCGGGACTCCCACTCCTCACGCTGCTTCTCGTAGCCCTCGAGCCATTCGTTGGTCTCGGGATCGAAGCCCTCGGGGAAGATGTAGTTGCCCTGCTCGTCGTAGCTGTCGGCCATGCCGTACTTCGACGGATCGAACTCGGCGGTGTAGTCCTCGTTCGCCTGCTTCAGCGACAGCGAGATACGACGACGCTCGAGGTCGATGTCGATGACCTTGACCATCGCGTCGTCGCCGACGGCAACGACCTGGTCCGGGACCTCGACGTGGCGCTCGGCCAGCTCGGAGATGTGGACGAGGCCCTCGATGCCCTCCTCGACGCGGACGAACGCGCCGAACGGAACGAGCTTGGTGACCTTGCCCGGCACGATCTGACCGATCGCGTGGGTGCGGGCGAACTGACGCCACGGATCTTCCTGCGTCGCCTTGAGCGACAGGGAGACGCGCTCGCGGTCGAGATCGACGTCGAGAACCTCGACGGTGACCTCGGTGCCGACCTCGACGACCTCGGACGGGTGGTCGATGTGCTTCCAGGACAGCTCGGAGACGTGCACGAGGCCGTCGACACCGCCGAGATCGACGAAGGCGCCGAAGTTGACGATGGAGGACACGACGCCCTTGCGGACCTGGCCCTTCTGGAGCTGGTGCAGGAACTCGCTGCGGACCTCGGACTGGGTCTGCTCGAGCCATGCGCGGCGCGACAGGACCACGTTGTTGCGGTTCTTGTCGAGCTCGATGATCTTGGCCTCGATCTCCTTGCCGACGTACGGCTGGAGGTCGCGGACGCGACGCATCTCGACGAGCGACGCGGGCAGGAAGCCACGCAGGCCGATGTCGAGGATCAGGCCGCCCTTGACGACCTCGATGACGGTGCCCTTGACGGCCTCGTCCTTCTCCTTGAGCTCCTCGATCGTGCCCCAGGCGCGCTCGTACTGAGCACGCTTCTTGGACAGGATCAGACGGCCTTCCTTGTCCTCCTTGGTGAGAACAAGAGCCTCGACCTCATCGCCCACCGACACGACCTCGTTGGGGTCGACATCGTGCTTGATGGAGAGCTCGCGGGACGGGATGACGCCTTCGGTCTTGTAACCGATGTCGAGCAGCACCTCGTCGCGATCGACCTTGACGATGGTGCCCTCGACGATGTCGCCATCGTTGAAGTACTTGATCGTGGCGTCGATGGCGGCGAGGAAATCCTCGGCGGAGCCGATGTCGTTGACGGCTACCTGCGGCGAGGTGACGGTGGTGGAGGCCATGTGTTGAGTTGCTCCGGACGGGTTGATAGTCGGTTGGTCAAATTCGGTCGGGCACGTGAAACACCCACTGCGATACGGCGATGTGCGAGTCACGGCGAGTTCCTCGCTCGGCCCTGGAGCCGAACTGCGGACACTCGCGATCACCAGGCTACGCGTCTCGAGGGGACCCGGGCAAACCGATATCGGGACCGCTCCCCCGCACCCGATAGGCTCACACCCATGTCGGGCTCCGCGAACACCCCTTTTCCAGACCTTTCGGGCGCCCCGGAGGGGACCGGTGACGAGGCCGCGCGGCACGCGGACGCCCAGACGATCCTCGGCGAGACCCGACCCACCCGGACCCGCCTCGGCTCCCTCGAGAGCGAACGCGCGAACCGGGTGTGGTGGGACGCCGACACCGACGACTACCACCGCACCCACGGCGAGTTCCTCGGCGTGGACTCGGCCGCCGGCGAGTTCGTGTGGTGCCCGGAAGGGCTGCACGAGGGCGATGTGCAGTTGCTCGGCCCGGTCACCGGGCGCGACGTCCTCGAACTCGGATGCGGTTCGGCGCCGTGCGCCCGCTGGCTCGCCGGACAGGGTGCCCGCGCGGTCGGGCTGGACATCTCCATGGGGATGCTGCAGCGCGGACGCGCGGCGNGGCGATGGCCGCCGCCGGTCCGGCGGTTCCGCTCGTGCAGGCCGGCGCCGAGAACCTGCCGTTCGCCGACGCGAGCTTCGACATCGTGTGCTCGGCGTTCGGCGCGGTGCCCTTCGTCGCCGATTCCGCCCGGGTGATGCGCGAGGTGGCGCGGGTGCTGCGGCCCGGCGGACGGTGGGTGTTCTCCGTGAACCACCCGATGCGATGGATCTTCCCCGACGATCCGGGCGAACCGGGCCTGGTCGCGATGTTCCCGTATTTCGACCGGACCCCCTACGTCGAGGTGGACGCAACGGGCCGGGCGACCTACGCCGAGCACCACCGCACCGTGGGCGACCGGGTGCGCGAGCTCGTCGCCGCCGGCCTCGAGGTCTACGACATCGTCGAACCCGAGTGGCCCGAGCATCTCGACCGCGAGTGGGGGCAGTGGAGCCCGCTGCGCGGGTCGATCTTCCCGGGCACCGCCATCTTCTGCAGCCGCAAACCCGACTGACCCCGGCGCACCGTCCGGTCCGGGCTCACAGCAGCCGGGACAGGAACTCCCGGGTCCGACTCTCCTTCGGGTCGGCGAGCACCTGGCGGGGATCCCCGGCCTCGACGACCACGCCGCCGTCCATGAACACGAGCTGATCGGCGACCTCGCGCGCGAAGCCCATCTCGTGCGTGACGACGACCATCGTCATGCCGCCGTCCGCGAGATCGCGCATCACCGCGAGCACCTCGCCGACGAGTTCGGGGTCGAGAGCCGAGGTGGGCTCGTCGAACAGCATGAGCTTGGGATCCATGGCGAGCGCGCGGGCGATCGCCACGCGCTGCTGCTGGCCGCCCGACAGCTGCGCGGGATAGGCGTCGACCTTGTCGGCCAGCCCCACCCGTGCGAGCAGATCCCGGGCCTTGTCGACTGCCTCGTTGCGCTTGGCCTTCTTCACGAGCATCGGCGCCTCGATGACGTTCTCGAGCACGGTGCGGTGCGGGAACAGGTTGAAGTGCTGGAACACCATTCCGATGTCGCGGCGCTGTTTCGCCGCGGCCCGCGGATGCAGTTCGTACAGCTTCGAACCCCGCTCGGCGTAGCCGACGAGATCGCCGTCGACGTACAGGCGACCGGCGTCGACGCGTTCGAGGTGGTTGATGCACCGCAGGAAGGTCGACTTGCCCGATCCGGACGGGCCGATCAGGCAGGTCACCTGGCCGCGCCCGACCTCGAGCGAGATGCCCTTGAGCACCTTGACGGCGCCGAAACTCTTGCAGACCCGGTCGGCCCGCACCATCGGCGTGTCGACGGACGTCATAGGCGTTCCTCCCCCGGTGCGCCGGGCTTCGGCGTCGGCTTGCCGGCCTCGGTGACCGGTGCGTTCTGTGCGTCGGCGAGTGCCTGCAGCTGGCGGGCGGTGAGCTGCCGGCTCAGGCCCTTCGAGTAGTGCCGTTCGAGGTAGTACTGACCGATCATGAGCAGGCTGGTGATCGCCAGGTACCAGGTCGCGGCGACGAGCAGCAGCGGGATCGGCTGGAAGTTCGCACCCGAGATGTCGCGGGCCCGGCCGTACAGCTCGAGGCTGTAGGGCACGGCGGCGACCAGCGAGGTGGTCTTGAGCATGCTGATCAACTCGTTGCCGGTGGGCGGGATGATCACCCGCATCGCCTGCGGCAGGACGGTGCGGCGGATGGTCTGCGACCACGACATGCCGAGCGCGGTCGACGCCTCCAGCTGCCCCTCGGGCACGGAGGTGATGCCGGCGCGCACGATCTCCGCCATGTAGGCCGCCTCGTTGAGTGCCAGACCGATGACGGCGAACAGGAACGCCGCGTTCAGACCCTGCACGTCGATGTGGACGAACTGGTGGACGAACGGGATCCCCAGGTCGATCTGCTTGTAGATCGACGGGAACAGTCCCCACAACACGAGCTGGACGTACACCGGGGTTCCGCGGAAGACCCACAGGTACAGCCACGCGACGGAGCGCAGCACGGGATTCGGGGACAGACGCATCACGGCGAGCACCACGCCGAGGACGACGGCGATGGCCATGGCGAGCACCGTCAGCTGGACGGTCTTCCATGCGGCTGCGGTGATGCGGGCGTCGAACAGGTACTGGGCGTAGATGTCCCAGCGGTAGGCCTCGTTGGTGGCCGCTCCCCAGGCGAACAGCCCGAGTGCAATCAGGACGATCGCACCGGAGATCCATCGTCCGGGATGCCGCAGGGGTACTGCGCGTATCGGCTCCGGTTCGTCCGGTCGCGGTTCCGCGGATCTCGCGGACGTGGACTCGCTCATGGTTCCCTTTCTCAGCTCGTCGCGCCGTTGATCTGCGAGGCGGTGATCGCGCCGTCCTCCATGCCCCAGCGCGCGGTGATCTCGTCGTACGCACCGGAGTCGATGAGGTACTGCACCGCCTGCTGCAGTACGGGACCGAAGGGCGAACCCTTCGCGACGACGAATCCGTAGGGCGCGGCGTCGAAGACCTCACCGGCCGGTTCGAGTCGTCCCTCGCTGCGGGCGATGACGTACGCCGTGACCGGTGAGTCGGCGGACAGTGCGTCCACCCGGCCGAGGATCAGGGCGTTGGCGGCCTCGTCCTGGCTGTCGTACTTGACCTTGTCGATGGGCGGCAGTCCGCGGGCGACGCACTCCTCGCTCTTGGCGGGGACCTCCTCGAGGTCCTCGATGGTGGTGGTCTGCACCGCCACACGCAGTCCGCACGCGTTGTCGGGGTCGACGGATTCACCGGTGCGCTGCGCCCATTGCACCCCGGCGCTGTAGTAGGTGACGAAGTCGACCGATTCCTCGCGTTCCTTCGTGTCGGTGAAGGACGACGAACCCATCTCGAAGGTGCCCGCCTGGACGGCCGGGATGATCCGGTCGAAGTCCGCTTCGTTGAGCACCGCCTCGAGTCCGAGTGCGTCGCCGAGGGCCTGGACGAGTTCGACACCGAAGCCGACGATGGTGCCGTCGTCGTCCTTGAACTCGTTGGGGGCGTACGGGACGTTCACTCCGACCTCGAGGGTGCCGCCGTCGGCGATGTCGGCCGGCAACTGGCTCGCAATGGCGTCGACCTTCTCGACGGTGACGCGATCGCCGGGCGGGACGGTCGATTCGGTGTTCACCACGCACCCGGTCGCGAGGGCGAGCACCGCTGCTCCCGCCGCCAGCCTGCTCAGGGTCCGGACGCGACTACGCCCCCACGAGGTCGCGAGCGAGGCCGCGCGGCGGGTGTGCACTGCTCGATTCACAGTCGAACAGTATCCAACCCGGGAGGGGTCCGAATGCAAACCCGAAGCTCAAGCCTCGAGGCGGGCGACGACGGCGGCGGTGAACTCGTCCGTCGACGCGGTGCCACCGAGATCGGCGGTCGCGACACCCGCCGCGACGATCGCGCGCACCGCGTCCTCGATGCTGCGGGCGGCCGCGGAGAACTCGATGTCCGCGCGCGCCCCGAGACGGTCGAGAAGCATGGCGGCGGAGAGGATCAGCGCGATCGGGTTGGCGCAGCCCTGCCCGGCGATGTCCGGTGCGGCGCCGTGCGCCGCCTGGGCCATCGCCTTCGTGCGCGACGCGTTGATCGACGCCGCGGTGCCGAGCGAGCCGGACAGTTCGGCAGCGAGGTCGGACAGGATGTCGCCGAACATGTTCTCCGTCGCGATCACGTCGAACTCGGCGCCGCGGCGCACGAGCAGCGCGGCCATCGCGTCGACGTGCTGGTCGTCGACGGTGACGCTCGGATAGAGACGACCCACTTCCTGGCACACGTCCCGGAAGAGGCCGGTCGTGCGGGAGAGCACGTTCGCCTTGTGCACGATGGTCACGCGCTTGCGGCGGCGCGACGCGAGATCGAAGGCGGTGTGCGCGATGCGTTCACACGCCGCGCGGGTGATCACCCCGACCGCGAGCGCGATGTCGGGTGTGGGCATGAACTCGCCGCTGCCGACGGCCATGTTCCGGTCGGCGTAGAAACCCTCGGTGTTCTCCCGGACGACGACGAGATCCATCTTCGGTGACACCGACGGCGCTCCCGGCAGTGCGCACGCGGGCCGGATGTTCGCGTACAGGTCGAAGTGCTTGCGGATCCGTCCGCCGGGCGTGAGCTGACCGCGGAACTCCGGTGGGTACGAGGCACTGTCGTGCGGGCCGAGGATCCACGCGTCGAGCTCGGCGAGGGTGTCGAGGGTGACCTGTGGCAGCGGGCTGCCGTGCGTCTCGATCGCGGAGGCGCCGACGGGCAGCGGCACCCAGTCGACCGCGACCCCGGCTGCCGCGACGGCGGTGTCGACGATCCTGCGGGTCGCCGGCACGATCTCGGGACCGATGCCGTCCCCCTCGAGAAGTCCGATGCGGTGGGTCTGGAGCATTGCGGTGTCGTCGGTCACCCGGTCATCATTGCCTACCGTGGTCCAGTCGGTGGAACTCCTCCTCGACGCCCCGCTCGACGCGGCGGTGCGCGACGAGTGGACGCGGCTGCTCGACGCCGGCCTGCACAGTCAGGGACGGGTCCGTTCCGAGTCCAACCGTCCGCACGTGACGCTGTTCGTCGCCCATGCCGTGCCGGACGAACTCGAGGACGCGCTGCGGGCCGCCATCGCGGTCCGGCGGATCACCCTCCGGCTCGGTGGCGTGGTGATCTTCGGTGGCCGGTACGCGACGCTCGCCCGCACGGTCGTGCCGTCGATCGAACTGCTCGAACTCCAGGCGCGGGTATTCGAGGTACTTTCGGACTGCCCCGGGATCTCCGCGCACATCCGGCCCGGTGAGTGGACGCCGCACGTCACCCTCGCGCGGCGGGTGCCGGCCGCGCGCGTCGGTACCGCGGTCCTGGCGGCGCAGACGCCGGAGCGGCAGCTGACCGGGTCGAGTGCGGGTGTGCGGCGATGGGACGGTGAGGCCAAGCGGGAGTGGCTGCTCACCTGAGCAGGGGGCGGTGGGCGGTTCAGAAGCGGTAGTCGCCGAACTGCGTCACTTCCATATGGGTGTCGGGCGTGCGTCCGGTGAGGGCCAGCACGTCGAGGAGGAGGAAGACCGCCAGAAGTAGGAGGACCAGCAGGATCATGCTTCGAGCCTGCCGCGCCGGAAACCCACCCGACAGTGGCAGAGCCGTCGGAGAACATCGATTTTCTGCCACCGCGGTGTCACACTGGATGCCGTGTCCGGAACACCTGGAACCACCGGCCGGCTCGAGAAGGTGGTCGTCCCCGTCCTCCCCTACGTCGAGACCTTCGAACTCGGCGTGGCATGCGAGGTGTTCGGGTTCGACCGCTCAGACGACGGCCTGCCTACCTACGACTTCCACCTCGTCGCCGCGACCTCCGATCCGGTGCGCACCCGCTTCGGCTACACCATCGAGGTGCCGCACACGCTCGATCTCCTCGACGACGCCGACCTGATCCTGCTGCCGGCGGTGAACAGCGAGGGCATCGCACTCGACGACGTGCGCCTCGAACCGTTGTTCGCGAAGCTGCGCGCCGCCGTCGACCGCGGCGCGCGCGTGGCGAGCATGTGCACCGGGGCATTCATCCTCGGCGCGGCCGGGTTGCTCGACGGGCGTCGCTGCACGACCCACTGGATGCACGCCGACCGTCTCGCCCGGACGTATCCGACGGCGCAGGTCGACCGGGACGTGCTCTACGTCGACGACCATCCGGTCCTCACCGCCGCAGGCACCGCGGCCGGCATCGACCTGTGCCTGCACATCGTCCGCTCCGCCCAGGGAGCCCAGGTCGCCAACACGATCGCCCGGCGCATGGTGGTGCCACCGCACCGCGACGGTGGGCAGGCCCAGTACGTCGCGATGCCACTGCCCGAATGCAAGGACGAGTCGCTCGCGCCGTTGCTCGACTGGATGAGCGAGCACCTCGACCAGGAACTCCCGGTGGCCGCACTGGCGCAGAAGGCGCACATGTCGGCGCGGACCTTCGCGCGGCGGTTCGTCGCCGAGGTCGGGGTCACGCCCGCGCGCTGGCTCCGCGACCAGCGGGTCCTGGCCGCGCAGCGCCTGCTCGAGGAGACCGACCTTCCGATCGACGTGGTGGCCGACCGCGTCGGTTTCGGCACCGCTGCGGTGCTGCGCCAGCATTTCCTGCGCCTGCGGCAGACCACTCCGCACGCCTACCGACGGACCTTCCGGCGGTCCGTCGAACCGGTCGGCGTGTGACGCATCCCTCGATCGACGCCTCCCGACGGCGCCCCCGGAGCGGGCACGTCACGTAGCGTGGCGGAAGGAACCCCGTCACGAGGCGTGGCGGAGGGAACGAACGGGAAGAAACAGCGGCGGCCGGATGTTGGACCCGTCGACACGCCCGACCGAAAGGATTTCCGTGGCAACCAAGGCTCTCACCCAGCAGGACTTCGACGAGGTCGTCACGAGCAACGACATCGTGCTCGTGGACTTCTGGGCCGACTGGTGCGGCCCCTGCAAGCAGTTCGCCCCCACCTTCGAGGCATCGTCGGACAAGCACCCCGACGTCGTGCACGCGAAGGTCGACACCGAGGCCGAGCAGACCATCGCGGCGGCGGCGAACATCCGCTCGATCCCCACGATCATGGCGTTCCGCGAAGGCATCCTCGTCTACAACCAGGCCGGCGCTCTTCCGCCCGCCGCTCTCGAGGATCTCGTCTCGCAGGTCAAGAACCTCGACATGGACGATGTGCGCAAGCAGATCGCGGAGGCTCGCGCCGAGCAGGGCTGACCCACTCGCGTCGACGGCGCCCGTCCCCGNGCGCCGTCGTCTGTACAGCTCCGTGTACCTGCGGCCGGTGTGCCTGCGACTCAGTGCGCCGCGGCGTCCCAGCTGCGGCCGTAACCGACCGAGACTTCGAGCGGCACCGACAGCTCGATGACGGAGTCCATCTTGTCGCGCACGAGCGCCTCGACCTGTTCGCGCTCGGCTTCGACCACTTCGAGCACGAGTTCGTCGTGCACCTGCAGCAGCATCCGCGACCGCAGTCCGGCCTCGTTCAGCGCCTTCTGCACGTCGATCATCGCGACCTTGATGATGTCGGCGGCCGTGCCCTGGATGGGGGCGTTGAGCGCGGCGCGCTCGGCGATCTCCCGGCGCTGCCGGTTGTCGCTGTTGAGGTCGGGCAGGTACCGGCGGCGGCCGTAGAGGGTGGACGTGTAGCCGACCTTGCGGGCCTCCTCGACCACGTTGTAGAGGTAGTCGCGCACGCCGCCGAAGCGGGTGAAGTAGGCCTCCATCTGCTCGCGGGCCTCGTCGGTGGAGATCTTCAGCTGCTGGGCGAGACCGTAGGCGCTCAACCCGTAAGCGAGACCGTAGGACATCGCCTTGACGCGGCGACGCAGCTCCGGGGTGACCTCCTCGAGCGGCAGCCCGAACGCCCGCGACGCCACGAAGGTGTGCAGGTCCTCGCCCGTACGGAATGCCTCGATGAGCCCCTCGTCGGCCGACAGGTGCGCCATGATGCGCATCTCGATCTGGCTGTAGTCGGCGGTGAGCAGCACGTCGAAACCGTTGCCCACCACGAACCCGTCGCGGATCCGGCGACCGGCTTCCGTCCGCACCGGGATGTTCTGGAGGTTCGGCTCGGTCGACGAGAGCCGGCCCGTCGCCGCGACGGTCTGGTTGAAGGTGGTGTGGATGCGACCGTCGTCGGCGATGGACTTGACGAGCCCGTCGACGGTGGTCTTCATCTTGGTGTGCTCGCGGTGCGCGAGCAGATGTTCGAGGAAGGGATGGCCCGTCTTGTCGAACAGGTTCTGCAGCGCGTCGGCGTCGGTGGTGTAACCGGTCTTGGTCTTCTTCGTCTTCGGCATCTCGAGCTCGTCGAAGAGCACCACCTGAAGCTGCTTCGGCGAACCGAGGTTGATCTGCTTGCCGATCACCTCGTAGGCGGCGTTCGCGGCGGCGGCGACCTGGGCCGCGAATTCGGACTGCAGGTCGTGCAGGTGCGTCGAGTCGACGGCGATGCCCGTGGCCTCGAGATCGGCAAGGACCTCGAGCAGTGGCAGTTCCATCTCGGTGAGCAGGCGCACCGACTCGATCTCGCCGAGTTCGGTGTCGAGGGCCGCGGCGAGGTCGACGACGGCGCGCGCCGCGAGGATCTGCGCCTCGGCCGCCTGCGCGTCGGCGGCGTCCTCGTCGTCGAGCAACGAGAGTTGTTGCGCACCGGTGTCTTCCACCCGCAGCTCACGCTTGAGGTAGCGCAGCGACAGGTCGTCGAGCTTGAACGAGCGCTGGCCGGGCCGCACCAGATAGGCGGCGAGCGCGGTGTCGCTGGTGATGCCGGCGAGCGTCCAGCCGCGTCCGCGCAGCGCGTGGATGGCGAACTTCGCCTCGTGCACGGCCTTCTCCACGGCGGGGTTCGCGAGCCATGCGGCGAGGGCGTTCTCGTCCTCGGGCGTGAGCGCCACTGTGCTCACATAGGCGCCCTCACCGTCGGCCCCGGCGACGGCGATCGCGGTCGCGTCGCCTCCGTAGGGAATGCCGGTGCCCACCACGGCGAGACCATGACGTCGACCCTCCGGGGCGTGCTCGGCGAGCCAGTCGCCGAGGGCACCCGGCTCGACGATCCCGCCGCGCACCTCGAAGCCCTCCTCGGCCTCGGGCTCGGCCGACGAGAGCGTCTCGAACAGCCGGTCGCGCAGCACCTTGAACTCGAGATCGTCGAACAGGCGGTGGATACGGTCGCGGTCCCACGGGGCGAGGGCGAGTTGTTCGGGGGTGTACGGCACGGCCACGTCGCGCACCATCTCGGTGAGCTGGCGGTTGAGCAACACGTTGGACAGGTTCTCGCGCAGCGCCTCGCCGGTCTTGCCGCGCACCTCGTCGACGCGGTCGACGAGTCCGCTCAGACTTCCGTACTCGCGGATCCATTTCGCGGCGGTCTTCTCGCCGACGCCGGGGATGCCGGGCAGGTTGTCGCTCGGGTCGCCGCGCAGCGCCGCGAAGTCCGGATACTGTTCGGGGGTGAGTCCGTACTTCTCCTCCACCGCGTCGGGGGTGAAGCGCGTCAGGTCGGAGACGCCGCGCCGCGGATACAGCACCGTGATGTCGCCGTTGACGAGTTGGAGCGCGTCGCGGTCGCCGGTCACCACGAGCACCCGGAAGCCCTGGGCGTGCGCCTGCGTCGCGAGCGTGGCGATGATGTCGTCGGCCTCGTAGCCCTCGATCGCCATCACCGGGATCCCCATCGCCCCGAGGACGTCCTTGGTGAGTTCGATCTGACCCTTGAAGTCGTCGGGTGCGGCGCTGCGCTGGGCCTTGTAGGCGGCGAACAGTTCGGCGCGGAAGGTCTTGCGGCTGACGTCGAATGCTGCCGCGACGTGCGTGGGCTGTTCGTCGCGCAGCAGGTTGATGAGCATGGAGGTGAACCCGTAGACCGCGTTCGTGGTCTGCCCGCTGTGGGTCTTGAAGTTCTCGGCGGGCAGCGCGTAGAACGCGCGGAACGCGAGGGAATGGCCGTCGAGGAGCAGCAGGGTCGGGCGGTCGTCGGTGGCCGCGGTGGACGTCGCGGAAGTGGATGCACGGGTCACGCGTGCCAGTCTAGGGACCGAGGACGACAGCGTCGGCCACACCGCCCGACCAGCACCTCTCCGGTATGTGCGAACACTCGTTGTCCGAAGAAACGAGACCGAAACGTCCGGGTGATCCAATTTTTCCCGTGGACGTGCGATCCAGCCGTTAGAGTCCCCTGTCACGACACCGTAGTCCGGCGTCACCGCGGTTGACGATGATGCCCCGGGCGCAGTGCCGCGCTCGATGACAGCGCACCCACCGGGAGGACCTGCGTGGCCCCTACCTCGGGATGTCGGCGACGACCGACCTCGACCCTCCACCGATCGGTCCGCGCCGCACTCGTCACGCTCGCGAGTGTCCTGTTCGTCCTCGTCGGCGCCGGCCTCTCCTCCGCCCAGGATCCACCGGACCCACCCTCACCGCCCGCGAACACAGCACCGGCCGCACCCGACGAGGAATCCGCGGAGGGGGTGACCGTCCGCGGAACGCTCAACAATGCCGGCGAACGACTCGACGGTGTCGTCGTCCGTGCGACCACCGAGGGCGGCGAGGTGGTCGCGGAAACCGAATCGGCCGACGGTGGTCGCTGGGAGCTCACCGTTCCGCCGGGCACCTACGTCTTCGAGGTCGACACCGAGAGCCTGCCCGACGACGTCACCGTCCAGACCTCGGTGACCCGCGACGTGGCACCGGGACGGGCGAACACGGTGATCTTCTCGTTCGGGGAGGCGCGCACCGGGTCGACGGTGGCGTGGGGCGAGACGCTGGTGCGCACCATCGTCGACGGTCTGCGTTTCGGTCTGGTCATCGCGATCGCCGGGGTGGGCCTGAGCCTCATCTTCGGTACGACCGGCCTGACGAACTTCGCCCACGGCGAGCTGGTGACCCTCGGCGCGGTCGCGGCCTGGATCTTCAACGTCACCCTCGGTGTCCAGCTGATACCGGCGACGATCCTCGCGGTGATCGTCGGCATCGTCATCGGCCTGCTCAACAACGCACTCATCTGGGCGCCGCTCCGGCGCCGCCGCACCGGCCTGATCGCCCAGCTGGTGGTGTCGATCGGGCTCGCGATCTCGTTGCGCTATCTCATCCTGGCCTTCTACTCCGACCGCACCCAGCCGTTCGACGACTACCAGGCGCAACAGCAGCTCGTGTGGGGGCCGATCGCGATCACCCCGGTCAATCTCGCATGCATCGTAATCAGCCTGGTGGTGCTCGTCGGCGTCGCCCTGCTGCTGCAGCGCACCCGGATCGGCAAGGCGATGCGCGCCGTGGCCGACAACCGCGACCTCGCGGCGTCGTCGGGGATCGACGTCGAACACGTCATCCGGTTCGTGTGGGGGCTCGGTGGTGGGCTCGCCGCGCTCGGTGGTGTGCTCTTCGGCCTGTCGGAGCTCGGTGGACGCGTGCAGTGGGAGATGGGGTTCAAGCTGCTCCTGTTGATGTTCGCCGGCATCATCCTCGGCGGCCTCGGCACCGCCTACGGCGCGCTGGTCGGCTGCGTCGTGGTGGGTCTGCTGGTCCAGCTGTCCACCCTCGTCATCAATCCGGACCTGAAGTACATCGGCGGTCTGCTCGTACTCATCGTCATCCTGGTCATCCGCCCCCAGGGCATCCTCGGCAGTCGGACAAGGATCGGGTGACCCATGGATATCGTTGCGGTACTCCAGGTTTCCTTCGCCCAGCTCATCGGCCCGTCGGCGATCTTCTACGCGCTGCTCGCGATCGGCCTGAACCTGCACTACGGCTACGCCGGTCTGCTGAACTTCGGTCAGATCGGGTTCGCGCTGCTGGGCGGTTACGGCGTGGGCATCATGACCGTCACCTACGACCAGCCGTTGTGGGTGGGCATCCTCGTCGGCCTCGCGCTGGCAGGTCTGCTCGCACTCGTCCTCGGCATCCCCACCCTGCGGTTGCGGGCCGACTATCTCGCCATCGCGACGATCGCCGCGGCGGAGATCCTGCGGCTGGTGTTCCGCTCGACCGCGTCCGACTCGGTGACCGGATCCACCCGCGGCCTGTGGGGATTCGCCGACCCGTTCACATCGCTGAGCCCGTTCGATTCGAGTCGCCAGTACAACCTGCTCGGGATGCGGTTCTACGGCGACGACCTGTGGGCGATGGTCGTCGGCTGGACCCTCGTGCTGTTGCTGTGCGGGCTGGTCTACCTCCTCTCCCACAGTCCGTGGGGGCGGGTCCTCGAGGCGGTGCGCGAGGACGAGGACGCCGCCCGCGCGCTCGGCAAGAACGTCTTCGCCTACAAGATGCAGGCCCTGGTGCTCGGCGGCATGATCGGCGGTCTCGGCGGCGTCTTCAACGCCCTGCAGACCAAATCGATCAACCCCGACTTCTACTCGACCGCGCAGACCTTCTTCGCGTTCGGCGCGCTGATCCTCGGGGGTGCGGGAACGGTTTTCGGACCGGTGCTCGGCGCCATGGTGTTCTGGTTCCTGCTCACCCTCCCGGACGCCTTCCTCCGCCAGGCGATCGCCGGACCCGACCCGCTGCTCCCCCTCACCGAACAGCAGGTCGGCGCGATGCGGTACGTGCTGCTCGGCATTCTCATCGCGGTGATGATGGTCTTCCGGCCACAAGGCATCCTGGGAAGCAAGCGGAAGGTGCAACTCGATGCCTGACACGATCCGACCCGACCCGAAACCGCCGCGCGCGGTCCTCGGTGCCGACGAACGTGCCGCACTGTTCGCCGGTGTCGACCGCACCCCCGGCGCCGCCAAACCCGACCCGATCCTCGTCGTCGACGATCTGTGCCGCACGTTCGGCGGTCTCAAGGCCGTGGACGTGGGCCATCTCGAGATCCAGCGCTCGTGCATCACCGGCCTGATCGGCCCGAACGGTGCCGGCAAGACCACCCTGTTCAATCTCCTCACGGGCTTCGACCGGCCCGACACGGGCACCTGGGCGATGGACGGCGTCCCGCTCGGCCGCCTCCACCCCCATCAGGTGGCGCGGCGCGGGATCGTGCGCACCTTCCAGCTCACCAAGGCGCTGTCGAAGATGACGGTCCTCGACAACGTCCGTCTCGGCGCCCGGCACCAGACCGGCGAGCGCATGGCCGGCGCACTGTTGCCGTGGACATGGCGCCGCCAGGAACGCGAGATCACCACGCGCGCATACGAACTGCTCGACCGTTTCGGCCTGGCCGCGAAGGCCGACGACTTCGCCGGTTCACTGTCCGGCGGCCAACGCAAACTGCTCGAGATGGCCCGTGCGCTGATGACCGAGCCGACCGTCGTCATGCTCGACGAGCCGATGGCCGGCGTCAATCCGGCACTCACGCAGAATCTGCTGGGACACATCAAGACCCTGCGCGACGACGGGACGACGGTGGTGTTCGTCGAGCACGACATGGACGTCATCCGCGACATCTCCGACTGGGTGGTGGTGATGGCGCAGGGTTCGGTGATCGCGGAGGCACCGCCGGACACGCTGTCGTCCGATCCCGCCGTGGTCGACGCCTATCTCGGCAGTCACCACGACCAGGCACTCGAGTTCGACGACGAGGGCAATCCCGTGGGCGCGACCGCCGAACTCGCCGACGCCCTCGCGGACGCGGAAGCGCAGACCCTCGAGGCCGGAGGCGACCTGTCCGATCCCGATGCGACGTCGACGGACGCGACGACCACGACACCGGAGAAGCCGTGAGCGACAACATCACCCCTGCATCCACCGGCACGACGCCGGCGGAACGTGCCGCGACCCCGGAGGAACACGCCCGTCTCGCGACCGGCGCCCTCCTGCGCGCCGACGATCTCGTGGCCGGTTACTTCCCCGGCGTCGACATCCTGCGCGGCTGCAATTTCTACCTGCGCGACGGTGAGATCGTGGGCATCATCGGCCCGAATGGGGCCGGTAAGTCGACCCTGCTCAAGGCGCTGTTCGGCCTCATCCCCATCCGCAGCGGCACCGTCACGCTCGGCGGGGACGAGATCACCTCGGCACCCGCACACATCCTGGTGCGCAAGGGCATCGGCTACGTGCCGCAGACGCAGAACGTGTTCCCCTCACTGACCATCGAGGAAAACCTCGAGATGGGGATCTATCTGCGCCCGAAGGACTTCGAGAAGCAGTTCGAGCGGGTGGCCTCGTTGTTCCCCCTGTTGGCCGAGCGCCGGAAGGTCAAGGCGGGAGCGCTCTCCGGTGGCGAGCGGCAGATGGTCGCGATGGGCCGCGCGCTGATGATGGAGCCGTCGGTGCTGCTCCTCGACGAGCCGTCCGCGGGACTGTCGCCGATGTTCCAGGACGAGGTGTTCATCCGCTGCAAGAAGATCAACGCGGCGGGGGTGTCGATCATCATGGTCGAGCAGAATGCTCGTCGCTGCCTGCAGATCTGCGATCGCGGATATGTCCTCGACCAGGGCCGCAACGCGTACACCGATACCGGCAGCAATCTCATGCACGACCCGAAGGTCGTGGAACTGTATCTCGGTACCCTCGCCGGGAGCCGGGAGAAGCGGAAGGGGTGACCGCCCACCGGCGATCACCCCTTCGCTCACGACCTGCGGGTCACTCCCCCACCACGATGTAGTCCTCGGTGGTCAGGGTGTTGTCGGGGCCGAACACGAGCCGGCCGTACGAGCCCACGCCGGGTTCGCCCGCGTCCACGAAGGTGAGTTCGCCGGTGGCACCGTCGTAGTCGATGTCCTGATCCGCGCGGAGAAGGTCGAGGCACTGCTGGTAGCTGGTGCACTTCTCCCCGTCACGGGTCACCGAGTTGATGTTCGCGGCGATGTCCACCCCGGCGGTCGACCCTGCCTGTTCCGCCGCCAGCGCCGAGACGATCACGGCGTCGTAGGACTCACCGGCGTAGTTGAAGTCGATCAGGCCCGGGTCGACGCCGAGCAGTCGCTGCTGGAACTCCTCGCCGGTGTCGGTCAGCGGCGTGGTCCCGGCCATGCCGTCGAGCAGTCCTTCGGCGACGTTCTCGCCCAGCGCGTTCCCCATGTTGCCGTCGACGCCGAAGACCGCCATGCCGTCGGACGGGCCGATGCCCACCTCGTGCATACGGGTGATGATCTTCGCCGACTCCTCGAAGCCGATGAGCGCCACCGCATCCGGTGCGAAGTTGGCCACCTGGTCGATCTCCGCGTTGAACGACTGCGCGTTGGGGTCGTAGATGATCTTCTGGATCTGGTCCTCCGGGATACCGGCGTCGACGAGGTTGTTCACGGTGTTCTCGGCGAGACCGGTGCCGTACGGGTCGTTCAACGCCAGGATCGACACGCGCTGCGCCCCGTCCTCGGCGATCAGCTGCGCAAGGGCCTGCGCCTGGAGCACGTCGGTCGGGGCGGTGCGGAAGTACAACCCGCGGTCGGCGTAGCAGACGAACTGGTCGGAGGTGTTCGCCGGCGAGAACTGCACCACACCGGCACTGACGATCTTGTCGATCACCTTGAGCGAGACCGACGACGAGGCGGCACCGACGATCACCTGGGTGCCGTTGGCGAGATGCCGATCGACGGTGGTGTTCGCGGTGTCGGTCGTCGTGTCCCCGGAATCGCCCGGGAACAGTTCGACCGGCTGGTCGAGAACACCGCCCGCGGCGTTGATGTCCTCGACGGCGAGCCGGACGGCAGCGACCTCCGGCGGTCCGAGGAAGGCGAGACTGCCGGTCTCGGGGAGAATCGTGCCGATCTTCAGCGGTCCCGTGGCGGGAGTCGCCCCTGCTGTGGCCTGCTGTGGTTCGCAGTCGGTCTCGACGGTCGTCGCGGCCGCCGACCCCTCGTCACCGGCCGACGTACCGGATGCCGAATCGTCGCTGTCCGAACCACACCCGGCGAGGGCGAGCGTCGCAGCACCGAGTACCGCTACGGCGCGGACCAGAGTCCGTCTTGCCATTCAACTCTCCTTCGAACGCCTGACACCGCATCCGGCGGATTCCGGATGTGGTCGAAACATAGCGGTCCGAAGCACCCTGCGAACCGGGCCGAAATCCTTGTGATACGACCGTTATCTGCAGGGCGGAGATTTGATGTGGCGGTAACGCGACGGGGCGCCGTGAGCACGCGAAACCGGTTCGCGCGCCTAGCCGGAGGTGTCGTCTCCGAGGGTCTCGAGGACGACCACCGCGACCTGTTTCATGGTGGTGCGGCGGTCCATGGCGGCGCGCTGGATCCAGCGGAACGCCTCCGGTTCGGTCATGGCGTGCTTCTCCATGAGCAGTCCCTTGGCCCGGTCGACGAGCTTTCGGGTCTCGAAGCGCTCGTTGAGCCCCTGCACCTCGCGTTCGAGCTCGCGCAGCTCGGAGAAGCGGCTGACGGCCACCTCGATGGCGGGCACGAGATCGCTCTTCGAGAACGGCTTGACGAGATATGCCATGGCACCCGCATCGCGGGCGCGTTCGACGAGTTCGCGCTGACTGAAGGCTGTGAGAATAACCACAGGGGCGATACGACGCTGCGCGATCTCGGAGGCGGCGTCGATGCCGTCGCGGCGCGGCATCTTGACGTCCATGATCACCAGGTCGGGCCGGAGCTCCTCGGCGAGTTCGACGGCACGCTGTCCGTCGCCGGCCTCGCCGACCACTTCGTAACCCTCCTCGCGCAGCATCTCGACGAGATCGAGCCTGATCAAGGCCTCGTCTTCCGCTACGACGACCCGACGAGGAGTTGGTGTGCTGTCGTGCGGCGCGGAGGTCATGGTCGGGCCTTCCCCTCGGTACTGGCGGTCCCCGGTGCAGGGTGGAACGTAAGAAGGGTACCGGTGCGCGCCCGCTTCGCCCGATCCTCTACAGTGGTGTCCGCAACGCCCCCGTATCCCAATTGGCAGAGGAAACGGATTCAAAACCCGTCCAGTGTGAGTTCGAGTCTCACCGGGGGCACCACTTTTCGGCTCGCGCCACACGGCCGGAACAAGCGTTCCGCATCCCGCCGATTCCGGCTCCGCTGTCGTAATGTTCCGGCGTGAGTATCTGGGTTCCTGTCGTCGTTGCACTCGTCACCGGTGTGGTGTCGTGGGCAGTCGTGCGTCTGTCGCGCGAACTGGCCCGCCGAAACCTCCGGACCCGGATCGCAGCCGATCTGGCCATCTACAACGGACTCGGCGACGAGTTCCGGAAGCGTCCCCTGCGGGAGAGCGTCGATGCCCGGTTGTGGCAGCTCGCGGCCCAGTCGATGCCGTTGGCGCCGGGATCGCGCCCGAAGCCCAGGATCCGCCGGATCCTGGCCCTGATCGCAGTAGTGCTCGTCGCCGTCGGAGCGCTCGTGTTCGTGGAACTCGTCCTGGGCATCCGGGAGGACGACACGGCCCGGGTGGCGCTTGCGCTGCTGACAGGTGCCCTGGTCGGATTCTCGATTCCCGGTCTGTCCGCCGATCCGGCGGAGTTGCAGGAGCGGCAGCTCATCCGGGCGCTGCGGGAGCGACGGGCCATGGAACAGCTGCAGAACGGGCAGAGCTCCTCCGCAGGTACTCCCCCGGACCTTGCGGAGACCGCGTAGCTACGATTCTCCGGGTGACCGGTTACGACGAGTTCGACATGTTCGGGGGCCTCGACCCCGCGTCCCTGCCGCTGCGCCAGCAGCAGATCCTGGCCGCGATCCGCGACTGGATCGTTGCGCAGGGATCGTCCCCGAGCACCCGGCAGATCGCCGATTCGGTGGGTCTGCGGTCGACGTCGACGGTCTCGAAGCATCTCAAGAACCTCGAGGACAAGGGTTTCCTCCGCCGCGGCACCGCTGTGGCGCGCCAGCTCGACGTGCGCCCCTTCCTCGGCTCGTCCGGCGGTGAACGCGCATCCGACGACACCGTGACCGTGCCGGTCGTCGGCGACATCGCCGCGGGCGCACCGATTCTCGCCGAGGAGCACACCGACGACCTGCTCACCCTCCCCCGTGATCTGGTCGGCTCCGGCACCGTCTTCGCGCTGCGCGTGCGCGGCGACTCGATGGTCGACGCGGCGATCTGCGACGGCGACACCGTGGTGGTGCGGCGGCAGCACGAGGCCCACTCCGGTCAGATCGTCGCGGCGATGATCGACGGCGAGGCGACGGTCAAGGTGTACCGGCGCCGAGGCGGCCACGTCTACCTCGAACCCCGGAATTCCGCCTATCCCGTCCTCGACGGCGACGAGGCGGTGGTGCTGGGCACCGTCGTGTCCGTTATGCGCCGCATCTGATGCCTACCGGGATCAGCCGCAGATCGGATCGGTGACGACCGGCGGTAGTCCGTCGAGGAGATCCTGCGCGGGCGGCCCGAGGAGCGGATCGCCGGCGAGCCAGCCCAGCGGCGGGCAGTCCTGCAGGAACGGGCCGGTCTTCGGTCCGGGTCGAAGAGGACCGGTCTCCGGTCCGGGCGGCACCCCTTCGGTGAACGCGCCGAGGACGTGTTCGGAGAGCTGCCCTGCCGATCCGTAGGTCGACGCCGCGACGGAGAAATCGGGACCGAACGAGGCGGAGGCGTGGAACGAGCGGTCGTCGCTCCATCCCCACTTCGTCCCGATGACACCGGCGATCAGCGCCGTCCCGTAGTTCTGCGGATATCCGTCGGCCGCGGTGTCGTAGGCCGTGGCCATCGCAGCGAGCACCGGCGAACCGGGATCGGTGCGCTTCTTCGTCTCGAGATAGGTGACCATGTCGTGCGTCGACGTGGTGCCGACACCCCAGTAGCCGGGCACGTAGGTGTCGGTGAGCCCGAACTCCGCCGCGGTCGACGAGATCGCCTGCGGGTACTTCGCGTGCAGGCGGTCGGCGATCGCGTCGTTCGACGACCGGATCATCTCGGTCGCGTCGGCGTGGTCCGCGGGGTCGCCGTAGGTGAAGACGTACTCGGCCAGATACATCTTGACGATCGACACACCGGCGCGGGACTCGTGCTCGTTCGCGGTGCCGGCGCGCACACCGGTCGGGGTGTGCGCGAACGAGATCTGGGTACTGCTCGGAGCAGCGATCGCGCCGGTGTCGTCCACGACCGGCGCGGGCGCTGCGGNGCGGAGGCGAGGTGACCGCCGAAGGCGGTGAGGGAGACTACGGCGAGGGCTGTCGCAAGCGGGCGCATGCGGGCGGTTACCCCGAGCCGGACGCACCGTAACGGCCGCGACCTGCACCGGCCGTTCCTGTCGGTGGCCCCCTCTACAGTTCTGCCGTCCGGGGATCGCTCCGGACCCAGCGATACGAAACGGATCCGCCATGCCGATGCCCGCCATGCCGCCCACACATCGACCGTGCCGGCCCTCCGTCCCGATGCGATCCGCTCGCGGACTCACCACACGGGTCACCGCATGCAGAACGACGATTCCGTTCGGGCGCGACAGCGACGGCACACCCGTCTCGTGGGATCTCGCCGCCGGACGACATCTGCTGATCCAGCGCGACGAGCGCCGCTCGGCACCCAGCGTGTCACTCGATCTGATCGCCATGACGACGCTGACCGGCGACACCCACGATCTGGTCGTGATCGACCCCCACCGTCGGCATCGCTGGCTCGGAGGATCGGCCCCGCTTCCCTCGGGGCCGAGCTGCTGGGCCACGACCGCCGAGCAGATCACCCGCGTCGTGTCCGCACTCGATTCACCGATCATCGGACCCCCGCGGGTGCTGCTCGTCGCCGACCTCGCCGCGGCGGTCGCGGCGCTCGACGACGAGGGACGTCAGCGACTCGCCGACGTCGCGACGAGTGCGCGCGAACGGCAGTTGCTGCTCGTCGCCACAGCGGCCGACACGAATCCCCGCTGGTATCCCGACGGCCTGATCGACGCGTTCGACGACATCGTCGCGCGGCGGCGCGAGGGCAGACCGTCCTTCGGTCTCCGATGATCGCCCGATCGGCCGATGGATCGGTCGAACGACACCGAGCTGTGCTCGATCGGCACCGAACAGGCTGATCGAGCTGCCACAATCGTTCTACCAACACCTTCCGTAGCGACCCGAGGAC
This sequence comes from Rhodococcus sp. C26F, assembly GCF_053345925.1. Taxonomy (NCBI): domain Bacteria; kingdom Bacillati; phylum Actinomycetota; class Actinomycetes; order Mycobacteriales; family Nocardiaceae; genus Rhodococcus; species Rhodococcus sp. C26F. The sequence goes on along the minus strand of NZ_JBKFBA010000008.1, from coordinate 106,924 downwards.
CGTCACGACTGTCCGGAGGACGGATCATGAACGTCGGCAAAGTGATCATGCTGGTCGCCGGAACTCTCCTCGCGCTCCTCGGCGCCGCCGCGGCAGTCGGGGCGCTCGTCCTGGGATGGTTCTTCGTCCTCCAGCGCGACGGTGGATTCCTCACCGGTCCCTCCGAGACCTTCCGGACGCAGACGCACGCCTTGGTCTCCGAACGGCTCGACCTGGTCACCGACGACCAGACTCCGTCGGGTGTGCGCGGTGAGGACATCGGCCGACTGCTGGTGCGGGCCACCGCAACCGATCCCTCATCGGCGGTGTTCGTCGGCATCGCTCCGGTCGGGGACGTCGAGTCCTATCTGTCGGGTGTCGCCCATACCGTCGTGACCGACCTGCGGTTCGAGCCGTTCGACGTCACGTACCGGGATGTTCCCGGCGGCGACGTCCCGACGGCACCGGCCGTGCAGCAGTTCTGGGTCGCGTCGGCGGAAGGGACCGGCACGCAGCAACTGGAGTGGGATCTGCGCGACGGCACGTGGACCGTCGTGGTCATGCACGCCGACGGGTCCGCAGGGATCGGCGTGGACGTGCAGGCCGGTATCCACATCGACCTGCTCGGACCGGCCGTCCTCGCACTGCTGATCCTCGGCCTGGTTCTCGTCGTCGTCGGCGTGCCGCTGTTGCTCGCCGGCGCCATCGGGCTCGGTCGTCACGGCCCTCCTCCACCCGGTCCGGTGTCCGCACCCGGTACCGCGACCCCTCCAGTCACCGCGTCGCACCCGCCTGCAACTCGCTATCCGGTGCATCTGCGCGGCGACCTCGACGAACCGTTGTCGCGTTGGCTGTGGCTGGTGAAGTGGCTGCTGGCGATCCCGCATTTCGTCGTGCTGTTCTTCCTGTACATCGCATTCGTCGTGGCGACCTTCGCGGCCGGGATCGCGATCCTGTTCACCGGTCGTTATCCGCGCGCACTGTTCGACTTCGACGTCGGCGTGCTGCGGTGGACCTGGCGGGTCGCCTTCTACACCTATTCGGCGCTGGGCACCGACAGGTACCCGCCGTTCGGCCTGCACCGCACCGACTACCCGGCCGACTTCGACGTCGAATATCCGGGGCGGCTCTCCCGCGGACTGGTGTTGATCAAGTGGTGGCTGCTCGCGATCCCCCACTACGTCGTGCTGGCCGTGCTGGCCGGAGGATGGCTGGGCGGGTGGAGCCTCGGTGTCGCGGCCGGCGACGGCAGCGACGGTGCAGCCGGGAACGGCACGTGGGCCTTCGGATCGTTGCTGGGCGTCCTGGTGTTGTTCGCCGCGATCGTGGTGCTGTTCACCGGCACCTATCCGCGAGCGTTGTTCGATTTCGTCATGGGTATCAACCGGTGGTTGTACCGGGTGTGGGCGTATGCGGCACTGATGCGCGACGAATACCCGCCCTTCCGCCTGGACCAGGGCGCGCGCGAGCCGATCGAGCAGGTCTCCGTCACTCCCCCGGCCGGCCCGACCGGCACCGGTCAGCCCTGATCACGCGGTATATCGACGAGACCTTCCCGGATCCTCTCCGTCCACGCGTCGACGTCGACCCAGTCCCGGGCATCGCCGTAGTGTCCGCCCATCAGCCGGAAGACGATCCGCCCGATTCCGGCCCAGTCGCCCGAAGCGATGGCACCGGCGAAGAAACGGTGATCACGCACATCGGTGATCGAACGGAGGTTCTGCACCGCCCGAGGTTCCGGGGTGACCCGCCGCAGATATGCGGCCACCCGGGGCGAGAGAATCGTGCTGGTCGCTCCGATCGACGAGACGGAGAACGCCCACACCGGTCGCCCTTCCGGTTCGGTGCCCAGCCGATCGATCGCATCGGAAGCCTCGGGGAGCCACTGCCCGTTGTGGATCGCACTTCCGACGATCAGCGCCTCGTACGTTCGTACCGACGCGACATCGCCGAGCGCGCGGAGTTCCACGGCACCGCGGCTTTCCAGTCCCACAGCGATGCGTTCGGCGATTCCCCGAGTCGACCCTCGAGCGGTCGCGTAGCCGATCAGGACGGACATGGCGGGGCCTTTCGGCAGTGGGTGATTGCGCCGGATGCAGTCTCCAGTGTGAGAAGCGGCGTGCACGGCACGCGAGAGTCTTCGGTCACTTCCTGCGGGTAGGTCGGGACCGTCGACTCTTGTGCGACCGACCGGTCCGAGCGTGTACTGGCAGGGTCCCGAAACCGCAGGATCCCGGAAAAAGCAGGGCCCGAAACGGCCGTGCCCGCAGCTCGGACAGGCACCGAGGTGATCGTGATGACAGCACACCACCCCATCGTCGCCGGAGTGGACGGATCGAGAGCGTCCCTGCAGGCCGTGGCCTGGGCAGCTCGCGAGGCGGAACGGCGCCGGCTCCCGTTGTCGCTGGTCACCATCGTGTCGGTCCGCAACACGTTCGGTGTCCCGATCGGCATGCCCGCCGGATTCTTCGAGCAGGAGGAATCCGAGGGACGCGACATGCTCCTCGACGCCGCCGAATACGCGCGCCGCGCGGTGCCCGAGGGTGAGCTCGACATCGAGACCCACCTGTGCACCGATTCTCCGTCGCTCGAACTGGTGGACCGATCGAAGTCGGCGTCGATGGTCGTGGTCGGGGCCGGGGACAACCGGTTCGGCTGGGAGCGATTCGGTTCGGTCAGCCGAGCGGTGGTGACGCACACCCACGCCCCTGCCGTGGTGGTCCGCAAACTGCCGCACCTCGATGTCAACGACATCTCCGGCCCGGTGGTCGTCGGCGTCGACGGTTCGGAACACAGTGTGCGCGCGGTGTCCGCCGCGTTCGAGGAGGCCTCGCTGCGCGGCACCGACGTGGTGGCAGTCCACGCGTGGTCCGACCTCGATGTGCGCGGTCCGTTCCGATTCCGGATCGATTGGGACAGCGTGGAGAACAAGGAGCGGGCACTGTTGTCCGAGAGTCTCGCCGGGCACGGCGAGGAGTTCCCCGACGTGCGGGTGCACCCGGTGGTGGTGCTGGACCAGCCCTCCCATTATCTGGCGTCGCACGCTGCCGATGCGCAGTTGCTCGTTCTCGGCCGTCGCGGTCGAGGCGGGTTCCCGAGCCTGATGCTGGGATCCACCACCTGGGCGCTGCTGCACACGGTGACCTGTCCCGTGATGGTCGTCCCGTAGTGCGCGTGGCGCCCCTGACGAAGGGCGGTCCGGACACCGTCACGACCAGCATGGTCGGCACCTGCCAGCGCGCCGACTGCGTGCACAACCGGGATCTGGAGTGCACGGCCGGTGAGATCCACGTCGGTGCGGGTACCGAGGACCACGCGGCGCGCTGCCTGACCTACAGTCGGCGCTGATCCCGCCGGTCACGCCCCGACGCGCCGGGCGCGGTCGAGCAGGATGCGTTGTTCCGCTCGCGCCACCGTCCGCCTCGTCTGCGCCGCGGCGTCGGGCGCGACCGACACGGAGGTGATGCCGCGCCGGACGAGATGTTCCGCGAGTTCGGTGCTCGTCGACACGGCCTGACCGCACAACGACGTCGTCAGTTCTGCGGCGGACGCACGCTCGATGATGTGGTCGATCGCGTCGAGCACCGCGGGGTCGAGGGTGTCGAACAGGTCCTTGCACACCTCCGAGTCCCGGTCCACCCCGAGCATCAACTGCGTGAGGTCGTTGGTTCCGATGGACACGCCGTGGATGCCGAGCTTCGCGTATTCCGGCAACCAGTAGACGACCGACGGGACCTCGGCCATGATCCAGCGCTGCATGCGCTGGTCGGAGCCGAGCGGATGCCGGTCGAGTTGAGCGAGGCAGTCCCGCAGTTCCCAGCGGGTACGCACGAACGGGATCATCAGGTGCACATTCGGGTGCGTGCTCCGAACCCGGTGCAGCACATCGAGATCGAGGGAGAACAGTTCCGGATCCCGGATGTACCGGAAGCACCCGCGGTAGCCGATCATCGGGTTCTCTTCGTGGGGTTCGACCTCACCGCCCTCGAGGTCGGCGAATTCGTTGCTGCGCAGGTCGATCGCGCGGTACACGACCGGACGCGGTGCGAACGCCGCCGCGATCCGCGCGAGGCCACCCGCCATCTTCTCCACGTACTCGTTGCGACGGCCCTGCGCGATCATGTGCGAGGGGTGTTCGCCCGCGAGCGCTTCGGTGATCATGAACTCGGCGCGGAGCAGACCGACGCCGTCGACGTCGGTCGCGGCGACCGCCTCTGCAGCATCCGGAGTCGCGAGATTGACGTATACCGCTGTGGCCGTGACGGTTTCGACAGCCACGGTCGAAGCCGCAGGTGCGGATGCCGCCGCGGCGGGCCGCTCCGCGGTGTGCACCGCCCCATCGAACACCACCCCGGCGTTGCCGTCCACGGTGATCAGTTGCCCGTCGTGCAGATCCTTCGTGGCGGTACGCACACCGACCACGACGGGCTTGCCGAGTTCGCGACCGACGATGGCCGCGTGGCAGGTGATGCCGCCGCCGTCGGTGACGATGCCACCGGCGCGGCGCAGGATCGGCAACCAGTCGGGTCTGGTCATCGGTGCCACGATGATCTCGCCGTCGCCGAGCTTCTTCCCGTCGACGAGTTCGTGCAGCACCTGCACGCGGCCGGTCGCCGTCCCGGGGCCCGCGCCGAGACCGGTCAGCAGCGGTCGTGCCTCGCCGTTGCCGGACGGATCGGGAGCCGCCGGTCGATCGAGTGTGGTGATCGGGCGGGTCTGCACGATCCACAGCTCGTCGTTCGCGAACGCGAACTCGAGGTCCTGGGGGTGCCCGTAGTGTTCTTCGACTCCGGCGGCCAGGCGCGCGACGCGCAGGAGTTGCTCGTCGTCGAGGACCCGGGTGCGGCGCGCGGGGTCGACAGCGACGCGACTGTCCCCGCTGTCGGTGGAGGTGATGCGGAATTCCTGATGACCGAGGTGCACGTCGAGCACCTCGAAGCCGTCCTTCGCCACGACGTAGGTGTCCGGCTCGACCTGCCCGCCGACGACGACCTCACCGAGACCGAGCGCTGCTTCGACGACGATCCGATCGAGTTCGCCCGTGCGGGGGTCGGCCGTGAACGCCACGCCCGACGACTCGGACTTCACCATCACCTGGACCACCACGGCGATGGACGGTTCGTCGGTCACCCCGCGCAGCCCTCGGTAGGTGCGGGCGCGTTCGGACCACAGCGACGCCCAGCACGCCTGCACCGCGCGGATGACCGCGTCGGCGCCGATGATGTTCGTGTAGGACTCGTGGATACCGGCGAACGACGTGTCGGAGGCGTCCTCCGCGGGAGCGGACGACCGCACCGCGACCGGCACATCGGGACCGAGGCTCTCGTAGGCGGAGACGATCGCCGCGCGCATCCCGGCCGGCACGGTCGAATCCGTCACCAGAGCGGCGAGTTCCGCGGAGGTGCGGATCAAGGTGGCGTCGTCGATGTCGGGGGCGGGTACCGCCTCGGCTGCCAGCCGGAATCGGACGCCGGCTGCGTCCATCGCGTCGAGATACGCACCGGTGGTGACGGCGAAGGCCGGCGGTACCGGAAAGCCTGCGCGGGTGAGTTCTCCGAGGTTCGCGGACTTGCCACCGACCGTCGGCGCGTCGGCGGCGCCGACCTCCGCGATCGGTCGCACCCACAGTTCGTGTTCGGTCATCGACGACTCCCCACACTCCCCGCCCCGCGTCGACCTTTCGGGCCGGATCGGATACTCGGTCTTCCCATCGTCGCCTCGACCCGATCGATACCGTAGGGGCGAAAGTCACCATTCCGGAACGGGCATCGTCATGGTCGATTCTCCGCGAATACCGGACCCGCGGGAGCGGAGACGGTTGATCCTGACCGCGATAGCGCGTCCGACGCTCACCGCCTTCGTGCTGGTCAGCGTCTACTTCATGATTCCGGTCGAGCATGTCCGCAGCACATCCGAGGTCCTGACCCTCGTCGGTGGCGGCACTGCGGTCCTGATGGTCGGCTGGTGGCAGATCCGCAGGATTCTCGCGTCCGAGTACCCGGCGGTCCAGGCCGTCGAGGCACTCACCACGATCGTGTCCGCCTATCTCGTGGTCTTCGCAACCCTTTACCTCCGCATGTCCGTGGCGCATCCGGACAACTTCACCGAACCACTGTCCCGCGTCGATGCCCTGTACTTCTGTCTGACGGTCTTCTCCACGGTGGGATTCGGGGACATCTCTGCTGTAACCGAGACCGCGCGAGCCGTCGTGTCGGTGCAGATGGTCGCAAATCTGATCTTCCTGGCTCTCGGGATCCGATTGCTCACGGCCGCCGTGCAGTGGCGTCGTCGCAATCGCGGGGACGAGGAGTGACCGATCACGGGATCGACCTACGCGATTCGGCGTCCGGGCATTCCCACAACCGCCGCGCGGGGTGATCCTTGAAAGGATTCGACGTCCACTGGCAGGTGTCGGAGGTCCGAGATGCTGAATTGGGGATCGGTTGTCGTCGACAGCATCATGTGGACGGCGAAAGCCTTCGGAATCACCGCCCTGGTCTTCGTCGCCGTGATCGTCGTGATCGTGCGATTCACGCGCTGGGGTAGTCAGTGGTGGCGCATCGCCGCTTCCTACTTCGACCCGCGCAACGGCACGGGCGGTCTCGCCCTGGCCGCGATCGTGCTGTTGCTGACGGTGTTCGCAGTGCGGATGAGCGTGTTGTTCTCCTATTGGTACAACGATTTCTACACGGCGATCCAGAATCTGGACGAGTCGGCCTTCTGGCGTTTCATGCGGGTCTTCGCGATCCTGGCGGCGATCCACGTGCTCCGAGCACTGGTCGACTACCTCCTCGGGCAGGCACTCGACATCCGGTGGCGGACACATCTGAACGAACGCCTCGTGGACGACTGGCTGGGCTCGGGCTCCTTCTACAAGGATCGATTCGTGTCGTCCCCGGTCGACAACCCCGATCAGCGCATCCAAGTCGACATCACGGATTTCGTCACGACCACACGCGTTCTGTCGATGGGGGCGGTGACAGCAGTGCTGTCCATCGTCAGTTTCACCGGCATCCTGTGGGATCTGTCGGGACCGGTCACGATCTTCGGCACCGAGATCCCGCGCGCAATGGTCTTTCTCGTGATCGTGTACGTGCTCGTCACCACGACGGTCGCCTTCTGGATCGGCCGCCCCCTGATAATGCTCAACTTCCTGAACGAGAAGCTCGGCGCGACCTACCGCTATGCCCTGGTGCGGGTACGCGAGTACGGCGAATCGATCGCGTTCTACCGGGGTGAGGGCGTCGAACGCGGTGGCCTGCTCGCCCGGTTCGCCGCAGTGATCCGCAACTGGTGGCGCATCGTGTTCCGGACACTGAAGTTCAACGGTTTCAACCTGGCGGTCAACCAGACCGCGGTGATCTTCCCGTTCCTCGTACAGGGACCGCGCCTGTTCGCCGGTCAGGTGACCCTCGGCGATGTGATGCAGACGAGCAACGCTTTCGGGCAGGTTCACGACTCGCTGTCGTTCTTCCGCGAGTCGTACGACGAGTTCGCGGCGTTCCGCGCGACGACGATCCGTCTGAACGGATTGCTGGACACGACGCAGCAGGCCGCCGAGTTGCCCTCGGTCTCGGTGCGGGCGCAGGAGGATCGGCTGGAACTGACGGATCTGTCGGTGGAGACCCCGGCGGGTGACCCGCTCGTCACCGATCTGTCGCTGGGTGTCGAGGCGGGCGAGGCGCTTCTTGTGCGCGGAGCGTCGGGCAGCGGGAAGACCACGCTGCTCCGCACGATCGCGGGACTGTGGCCGTATGCGCGCGGTGAGGTCGACCGACCGGCCGGGGACGGATTGTTCCTGTCCCAGCACCCCTATCTCCCGCTGGGCACCCTACGCGATGCCGTCACCTATCCCCGCGCGGCGGACCACGACGACGCCGCGATACGCGCGGCGCTCGAGACGGTTGCGCTCGGGCATCTCGCCGAACGACTCGACACCGAGACCGACTGGGCGCGCACCCTCTCCCCCGGCGAACAGCAACGGCTCGGGTTCGCGCGCATCCTGTTGTCGTCCCCGGCGATCGTGTTCCTGGACGAGGCCACCGCAGCGGTCGACGAGGGTCTCGAACACGCGCTGTACCGGACACTGCGGGAAGCGATGCCGGACGCCGTGATCGTCAGCGTCGGGCATCGCAGCACTCTCGACGCCTTCCACGACCGCGTCCTCGAACTCCGCGGCGAAGGCCGCTGGGCGGTGTCCGACCTGCAGAAGTCGCGATGACTTCCTCTCACTGCCCGGCGATCGGCGCAGGTGCACGTCACGACTTCTCCGGGAGGTGCTGAATGTTCGACACTCTTGTGCCCGAAACCCAGCGGCGCAGTCTCACCGAACTCGACGAGCGTCTCGACCTGTCGGTCGGTGACCGGCAGGCGAAGCGGTCGGCGTTCTGGACGATGCTCACGCTCTCGGCGGTCATCGCCGTGGCGGGGGTGGTCAGCGATTCGACGGCCACCGTGATCGGGGCGATGATCGTCGCTCCGTTGTCCACGCCGATCCTGGGGGTGGGTCTGGGGATCGCGGTGGGACGCGGGGCGCTGATCGCTCGCAGCTTCGCCCGGATCCTCGGCGGCATCGTCCTGGTGGTCGTCCTCGGGGTGATCTTCGCTCAGGTGCTTGCCAACCCTGGCAATGTCCTGGCGAATTCGCAGGTCCTCGGTCGGACGTCGCCGACGTTGATGGATCTGACGGCGGCGATGGCCACGGGACTGGTCGGGGCGATCGCGGTGACCCGCCGCGATGTCGGGGACGTCCTGCCCGGGGTGGCCATCGCGATCTCTCTGGTACCTCCACTCGCGGTGGTCGGTGTCTGTCTGGGCTGCGGGGCACCGACACTCGCGCTCGGCGCCTTCGTGCTGTTCGCGTCCAACGTGGTGGCGTTGATCATCACTGCCACAGGGGTTCTCGTCGCAGCGGGTTATTCGCGGGAAGCGGCGGAGACGGTCCGGCCCCGGTGGGGGCGAGCGTATGCGGTCCTGGCGGTGGCACTGGTCGTCGTGGCGGTGCCGATGGTGGTCGATTCGATGGCGTTGTTGTGGGCGCGGCAGATCACCGCGCAGGCCACCCAGTGGCTCGACGGGACACCCGGTGCGGAGGTCACCGCTGTGTCCTGGCACGGCACCACGGTGATCGTCTCCGTCCTCGCCCCGGCCGAGCTACCGCCCCTGGACGAGCTCGACGCCGCGGTCGATGCGGTCGTCCCCTGGAATCCGAACCTGCAGGTCGTCCATACCGTGGGCGCCAATATCAAGGGGATCGAGCCGGAGTGAGGAGTTGTCAGGGGGTGACGATCGCAAAATCCGGATCGGGTTCGTCCAGCACGCTCACCAATGTCGCGAACGCGCCTTCCGTCCCATCGACGGTGATGCTGCCGTCCGCCACGAGTGGCGTCGGGTCGGCGCCGCCGAGCAGTACCGCGACGAGCAGCGATCGGGTCAGGGTGATGGTGGTGTCCGGGGCGGGCAACGATCCGTCGGTGTCGAAGTGCACCAGGAGTCCGTTGCGAAGCTGCGTGCGATGCACGACATTCTCGTCGGTGAAGTTCCAGTCGATCGTCAGCGTCGTCGACCATGCCCGCGGACCGTCCACACGCAGTGCGAGCGCGTCGAAGATCTGCTCGATCGAGAGCGCACCGACGATGTCCGGAGCGGCCGTGACGGTCGGCGTGCCGATCGCACCGTGGCGCAGTTCGTAGGCGCCCATGAGGAAGAAGTTCCGCCAGGTGCCGTTCTCGGAACCGAAGCCCAGTTGTTCGAGCGCGTCCGCCTGCAGCGCCTTGGCTTGCGCGTTGTCGGGGTCCGCGAAGATCACGTAGTTCAGCACCTGCGCGACCCAGCGGAAGTCGCCGTCCGCGAAGGAGCGGCGGGCCTTCTCCAGGACCTGATCGGCGCCGCCCATGAACTCGATGTGCCGCTTCGCCGAGTCGACGGGAGGGTGCTCCCACAGGTGGGCCGGATTGCCGTCGAACCAGCCCATGTATCGCTGGTAGATCGCTTTGACGTTGTGACCGACACTGCCGTAGTAGCCGCGCGTGTGCCACACCTTCTCGATCGCCGGTGGCAGTTCGATCGACTCGGCGATCTCGATTCCGGTGGCCCCTTTGTTGATCGCCCTCAGCGTCTGATCGTGCAGGTAGCCGTACAGGTCGCGCTGGAGGGACAGGAATTCGGTCAGTCGCTCGGTGTCCCAGGTCGGCCAGTGGTGCGAGGCGAACAACACGTCGGAGCGGTACGCGAACCGGTTGATCGACTCCGTCAGATACTGCGACCACACGTGCGGATCACGCACCAGCGCCCCGCGCAGCGTCAACAGATTGTGCAGCGTGTGGGTGGCGTTCTCCGCCATGCAGAGCGCCCGCAACTGCGGGAAGTAGGAGTTCATCTCCGCCGGGGCTTCGGTGCCGGGTGTCATCTGGAACTCCATCTCGACCCCGTCGACCGTTTCCGTCTGACCCGTGTGCTCGATGTCGACCGTGGGAGCGATCAGAGTCGGCGTGCCGGTCGAGGTCGTCTGCCCCAGTCCTGCACCGACCGCACCGCGCGCACCTCGCGGCAGCGCCGCCCCGTACATGTAGGCGGCCCGACGTCCCATCGCCGTGCCGGCATACACGTTCTCGGCAACGGCGTGCTCGACGAATCCGGCCGGCGCCAGGACCGGACACCGCCCGGCGGCGACGCCCTCGACCGTCGTGACACCCTTGGACGCCACCGAAGTGATCGATGTGGCTGTGGGTGTAGATCACCCCGGTGACCGGACGGTCACCGCGGTGCGCGCGATACAGCGCCAGACCCGCCGCAGCGGTCTCCGCGGAGATCAGCGGATCGATGACGATCACGCCGGTATCGCCCTCGACCAGCGTCATGTTCGACAGGTCGAGACCCCGCACCTGGTAGATGCGGTCGGTGACCTCGAACAACCCCTGCCGGGCGCACAGTCGCGACTGCCGCCACAGGCTCGGATCCACCGTCGGCGGACACTCCTCGTCGAGGAATGCGTACGAATCGCTGTCCCACACGACGTGGCCGTCGCTGTTCCTCACGATCCCGGGTTCGAGAGCGGCGATGAAGCCGCGGTCGGCGTCGTCGAAATCCCGGAGGTCCGAGAAGGGCAGTGATCGATCCGCGTGCGTGTTCCGGGCTGCGGTAACGGGCGTCTCGGCCGATGGGTCGGACATCGCGATCCTTCCGGGCGATCTGGAGGACCCGGCACAGCGTGGAGTGTCGAGTTCGTGATTTCCGTTCCTGTCCTCGACTGTATTTCTGCCGACGCTCACGGATCACGGCTTCCGCCCAGATCGATCGGCGGCAGCGAGTCCACTCGGAGTTCGCAAATCGGACAACAATTCTCGTTTCGGTCGGAAATCGGGCGTTCGGACTTGGCGATACGACCCGACATCGCGTATTAGTTGTGTCGCGTCATAAACCTGTGACGGGGGTCATGGTTTGACGCACATGTCGGCGGGGCAGCAGGGGGCCTCGCCACGAACTGCCCGGCGATCCGGGCGGAGGAAATGTGCCGATGCGTCCACCCATGTCGCCCACCGATTCGATGTTTCTCCTCGGGGAGTCCCGTGATCATCCGATGCATGTGGGCGGACTGATCCTTCTCCGGCCCCGCGAGGGCACGACCGCCGCGGATCTGGGAGCACTGTTCACCGCCGCCGCACAGGACGGCGAGGTCGCCCCCTTGTGGCGCAAGCGCGCGGTCCGTTCCCTGGGCACCTTCGGCCAGTGGGCCTGGGAGGAGGATGCGAACTTCGACCTGAGCTACCACGTACGACGCAACGCGTTGCCGCAGCCCGGCGGGCTCGACGAACTGTGGGATCTCGTCTCCCGGCTGCACAGCACGCTGCTCGACCGGAGCCGGCCGTTGTGGCAGATGCATGTCATCGAAGGTCTCGCGGACGGCCGGCTCGCCGTCTACACGAAGATCCACCATGCCCTCGCCGACGGCGTGGGCGCGATGAAGTTGCTGCGCCGCGCCCTGAGTCCGGACTCCGAGCAGACCGGCATGCCGGCACCGTGGGCGCCCTTCGACGCGCCGAGCCGCTCCCACTCGTCCGGGACCGCGCTCGATCTTCCCGAGGCCGCGATGCAGGCGGTGCGGACGGCGACGTCCGAGGTCACCGGCTTCGTGCCCGCGCTGGCCGGCACCGTGAACAGGGCGCTGCGCGGCGGTGGCGGATCGCTGTCGCTCGCCGCGCCGAACACCATGATCAACGTGCCGATCTCGGGGACGCGCCGGTTTGCCGCGCGCTCGTGGCCGCTGACCCGCCTGCGTGCCGTGGCGAGAGCGGCCGACGCGACCGTCAACGATGTCGTCCTGGCCATGTCGTCGGGAGCACTGCGCGCCTTCCTGAGAGAGCAGGGGGCGTTGCCCGACAAGTCGCTCGTGGCCATGGTCCCGGTGTGCCTGCGACCCGACAAAGATTGCGCCGGAAACGAACTCGGTGTCCTGATGGCTGATATGGGTACGGATCTCGCCGATCCGGCCGACCGGCTGGCCAGGGTGTCGGCATCGACGACGCAGGGCAAGGCCTCCATGCAGGGGATGTCCTCCCTGTCCCGGTTGGCGGCCAGTGCACTCGGCGTCGCGCCTCTGGCGGTAGGGATCCTCACCCGCAATCGTGCACTCCCGCGACCGCCCTTCAACGTCATCGTCTCGAACGTGCCGGGAGCTCCGGATCCGTTGTACTGGAACGGCGCTCGCGTGGATGCGGTGTATCCACTGTCCGTGCCGGTCGACGGTCAGGCACTGAACATCACGTGCACGAGTACCGACGATGCCATCGCTTTCGGACTCACCTCGTGCAGTCGCAGCCTGCCGCAACTGCAGCCGCTGCTCGACCACTTCGACGCGGCCCTCGAAGCGCTCGAGGACGCCTTCGACATCGTGCCGGTCACCGACGAGGCATCCGTCCGTGCGGGCTGACGCACGGGGTGGCCGTCCGTGCGGCCTGACGTACGGGATAGTCGCAGCGCACTCGTGTGCCCGAGTCGGACAACTGCCCCAGAAATCGCCGTTCTCGTGTGAGAAGGCACTCTGTTGGAGCACTATCGACCGATAGCGGTGTGCCCTCGGGATGCGTCGACACCGACACGGCAACTCGCGTCCCACTCCTCGCGGAGAGTAGGTCCGAATGCAGAAGCTGACACCGTTCTACGAGAAGGTGCAAACCCACTACGACCTGTCCGACGACTTCTTCGAACTGTTCCTCGACCCCACGCGCACGTACAGTTGCGCCTACTTCGAGCGCGACGACATGAGCCTCGAGGAGGCCCAGATCGCGAAAGTCGATCTTGCTCTCCGCAAGTGCGATCTCCGGCCCGGGATGACGCTGCTGGATATCGGCTGCGGTTGGGGCTCGACGATGATGCGGGCGGCGGAGCGATACGACGTGCACGTCATCGGTCTGACGTTGAGCCGCAACCAGTACGAACACGTGTCCGGTCTGCTCTCGGGCATGTCCTCCGGCGGCCGTACCGCGGAAGTGCGTCTACAAGGCTGGGAGGAGTTCGACGAGCCGGTGGACCGCATCGTCAGCATCGGAGCGTTCGAGCATTTCCGCCGACAGCGGTACGACACCTTCTTCGACCGCGCCTCTCGCATCCTGCCCGACGACGGCAGGATGCTGCTGCACACCATCGTGGGTCATTCCCGCGCCCAGCTCGAGGCGATGAAGGTGCCGGTCACCCGCGAGGACGCACTGTTCCTGCGGTTCATCATGAGGGAAATCTTCCCCGGAGGACAGCTCCCCGACCGGGATCTGGTCATCACCGGCGCACAACGCAACAGCTTCTGGGTGCAGAACATCGAGTCTCTGCAACCTCATTACGCTCGCACGCTCGACCTGTGGGCGCGAGCCCTCGAGGCGCGGCGCAACGACGCGGTGCGGATGGCCTCCGAGGAGGTCTACCAGCGATACATCAGGTACCTCACCGGGTGCGCCGCGAATTTCCGACGTCGCCTCATCGACGTCCAGCAGTTCACCCTCGTGAAGCAGCAGCACCGCTGAGGCTCGGTCCCGAGCGGGACCGGCGGCACAACGAAACCGGTGAGCCTGCACGCCGATCCGCTGCCCGGGTGGACAACGGATCGGCGAGGGGCAGATCAGTGCGAGCCGCGGCGCTTCTGCTGCAGCTTGGTGAGCATCTCCTTGGCCTTGCGCTGATTCTCGGGCTTGGCCGCTTCGCGTCGGGCGACCTGGATCGCCTTGACCACGGCGGCGCTTTTCATAGCCTTGCCGAACATTCCCATCGAGCACTCCTCCGCAGTGGCGTCACAACCTGTACCTCCACGATACGGATCCGCGGAAGGAACCACCCGTGCGCGTGATTCAGTTCGCCGCGTCGGCGATGCGACTGTTCGGCAGCTTCCAGCCCGGCCGCGGGAAGTGGCAGGTGTACCCGTTCGGGTAGTGCTGGAGATAGTCCTGGTGCTCGGGTTCGGCCTCCCAGAAGGTGCTCGCGGGAGTCACCTCGGTGACCACCGTGCCGGGCCACAGACCCGACGCCTCGACGTCGGCGATGGTGTCCACCGCGACCTGCTTCTGCTCGTCGTCGAGGTAGAAGATCGCAGAACGGTAGGACGCCCCGACGTCGTTGCCCTGCCGGTTCAGGGTGGTCGGATCGTGGATCTGGAAGAAGAACTCGAGCAGTGCCCGGTAGTCGGTGCGTGCGGGGTCGTAGACGATCTCGACGGACTCCGCGTGCCCCGGATGGTTGCGATAGGTGGGGTGATCGTTCTGCCCGCCGGTGTAGCCGACCCGCGTCGACACCACCCCGGGCTGCCTCCGGATCAGCTCCTCCATACCCCAGAAGCATCCGCCTGCCAGAATCGCCTTGCGTGTATCGGTCATTACGCCTCCTCGAGAGGTGGAACCGATACGACGGTCGCGACATTCCCGGCCCGCGCCCGCTCGTGGTCAGAGCACGAACACCGCCGCCCGTTCGGCGAGGTCGAGGACGGGTTGCGGCAGGATGCCGAGCAGCACCGTCGCCACCGCCGCGAACGCGATCGCCGCGCTCGTCGCCACGGTCGAGGTCGCGAGCCGCGGGGCGTCGTCGGTCGGGTCGGTGAAGAACATCAGCACGATCACCCGCACGTAGAAGTAGGCGGCGACCGCACTGACCAGCACACCGACGATCACGAGCGGAGCCGCACCCCCTTCGATCGCCGCACCGAAGACCGCGAACTTCGCGATGAACCCGCTGGTGAGCGGAATGCCCGCCAGCGACAGCAGGAACAGCGCGAACGCCCCGCCGAGCAACGGTGAGCGCCGCCCGACACCGGCCCAGCGCGACAGCTCCCACGCCTCGCCGTCCGGGTCGCGCACCAGCGTCACCACCGCGAACACACCGACCGTCCCGATCCCGTAGACGAGCAGATAGAACAGCGTCGACGACACCCCGGACGCGGTGCCGGCCACGACACCGGTGAGCACGAATCCGGTATGGCTGATCGCCGAGTACGCGAGCATGCGCTTGATGTCGTTCTGCGTCACCGCCAGAACCGCACCGACGATCATCGTCGCGATCGCGACGGCCCACAGGATCGGACGCCACTGGTCGGCGGAACCGGGAACCGCGACGTAGAGCACTCGCAGCAGTGCGCCGAATGCGGCGATCTTCGTCGCGGCGGCCATGAACGCCGTCACAGGCGTCGGCGCGCCCTGATAGACGTCCGGCGTCCACGAATGGAAGGGCACCGCTCCGATCTTGAAGAGCAACCCGACGGCCAGCAGACCCACCCCGACGAGCGCGGTGGTCTCGCTGCCCGCGCCGGTGTCGATGGCCAGGGCGATCCCGCCGAGGTGGACGGTCCCGGCGTAGCCGTAGAGCATTGCCACCCCGTACAGGAAGAACGCCGACGAGAACGCGCCCAGCAGGAAGTACTTCAGTGCTGCTTCCTGGGAGAGCAACCGCCGGCGCCGCGCCAGACCGCACAGCAGGTACAGCGGCAGCGACAGCACTTCGAGCGCGACGAACATCGTCAGCAGGTCGTTCGAGGCCGGGAACACGAGCATCCCGCCCACCGCGAACAGGAGGAGCGGGAAGACCTCGGTCCGTGCGCCGCCCGCCGCGAGCGCCTGCCGCTCGGCCGCGGTACCCGGAATCGCCGACGCCTGGGGCGCGAAAGCGTCGAGATGCGCACCGACCGCGGCGCGGGAAACCGATTGCGCGCGAACCTGTTCGATATTCCGTTCCGCGACGAGCGCAACCGACAGCACCGCCACGATCAGGACCGATCCCTGCAGGAACAGCGCCGGTCCGTCGATCACGACCGCCCCCGACAGGGTGGTCGCACGGGTTCCCGCGAGCATCACCACGGCGACGAACGCCGCCACGAGCGCGCCCGTCGTCAGGAGCACGTGGGCGAGGTAGCGTGCCGAGGCCGGCGCGAACGACTCGATCAGCACACCGACGACGGCGGCGGCGAAGACGATGAGGATCGGTGCGATCAGTCCGTAGTCGATCGCCGGGGCGGGAATTGATGCGGCAAGAACGACGATGCCCTCGGAGGGGTTCATTCGGCTTCACCTTCCTCGGAACCGTGCGCGGGAACACCACTCTCGGCGACGGGTCGCTCGGCGGGCACCACCGGTTCGGGCCGGGAGATGTCGATCGAGACGAGCGTGTCGTCGACCGCCGGGGTGATGACATCGAGCGCGGGTTTCGGATAGATCCCCAGAACGAGCAGCAACGCGATCAGCGGCGCGACCACCGCGACCTCACGAGGCACGAGATCGGAGAGCCTGCGGGCGTGTTCGGCAGCGCCGTTCCCGTCGTCACCGTCGTCCCCACCGGGCAGGCGCACGGGTCCGCCCATCATGCGCTGGTAGAGCCACAGCACGTAGAGCGCGGACAGCACGAGCGCGAGTGTCGCGATCACCGCGGCCACCTGGTAGCGCGGATAGGTGCCGACGAAGACGAGGAACTCGCTGACGAACGGCGCGAGCCCGGGCAAGGACAGGGTCGCCAGTCCGGCGACGAGGAAGGTCCCGGCGAGGACCGGAGCGACCTTCTGCACCCCGCCATAGGCGGCGATGGTGCGGTCTCCGCGCCGCGAGACGAGGAAACCGGCGATGAGGAACAGTGCGGCCGTGGAGATCCCGTGGTTGACCATGTACAGCGTCGAGCCGGCCTGCCCCTGCGAGGTCAGCGCGAAGATGCCGAGGACGATGAATCCGAAGTGCGAGATGGAGGTGTAGGCGATCAGGCGCATCACGTCGGTCTGACCGATCGCGAGCACGGCGCCGTAGACGATGCCGATGACGGCGAGGGTCACCACGATCGGCGCGAAGGTCACCGAGGCGTCGGGGAAGAGCTGCAGGCAGTAGCGCAGCATGCCGAAGGTGCCGACCTTGTCGACCACGGCCATCATGAGCACCGCCGCGACCGGCGTGGTCCGCACCGCCGCGTCGGGTAGCCACCCGTGCAGCGGCCACAGTGGAGCCTTCACCGCGAAGGCGACGAGGAAACCGAAACACAGTGCGGCGAGCACGGCGGGGGTCGCGTCGAGATCACCGGCGACGGCGGCGGCGGTGACGGTCCGGGCGTCGAAGGTGCCCACTCCCGCGGTCTCCCCCAGCCCGGACCGGGCGGTGACCACGTACAGGCCGATCAACGCGGCGAGCATCACCAGTCCGCCGAGCAGGTTGTACAGCAGGAACTTCACGGCGGCTCGTGCCCGGTCGGCACGCGGTGTCCCCGGCGAACCGAACCCGCCGATGAGGAAGTACATCGGGACGAGCATCGCCTCGAAGAAGACGTAGAACAGCAGGATGTCGAGGGCGGTGAACGACACGAGCACCATCGACTCGACGAGCAGGATCAGCGCCACATAGGTGTGCGCGGAGCGTGGGCGGGCCGCGCCGGCCTCCTCGTCGGCGGCGCGGTGATCGTGCCATCCGGCGGCCAGGAGCAACGGCACGAGCGCGGCGGTCAACAGGACCAGCACCAGGGCGATGCCGTCGACGCCGAGCCGGTAGCCGGCGCCGAACGAGGGGATCCAGTCGTGCGATTCGACGAACTGGAAACGCTCTCCCGCGCGGTCGAATCCGACGGCGACGATCACCGCGACCACCAGAACGGCGATCGACACCACCAGGGCGATCGACCGGGCGGCGGAACCGAGGCGTGCGGGCAGGGCCGCGATCACGGCGGCGCCGAGCAGCGGGAGCACCCACAGGATCGTCAACCAGGGAACGGTGGTCACCAGTACACCCCCATCACAGCGTCACCAGGACGAGCGCGCCGACCACGACGGTCGCGCCGGCGAACATGTACAACGCGTACGAACGGACGAAGCCGGTCTGCAGCCGGCGCAGTCCGCGCGAGAGCGCACCGATCCCGGTGGCGGCACCGGTGACCGAGCCGTCGATGCCGGTGGACTCCACGCCGTCCAGGGCGCGCACCAGACCCTGACCGGGACGCATGAACACCGCTTCGTTCACGGCGTCGCCGTAGAGGTCGCGACGCGCGGCGACGGTCAGCGCCGACACCGCTTCGGGTGCCGTCGCCGGGACCGGTGCGCGCACGTACTGCCGGTAGGCGACGGCGACACCGGCGAGCACGACCGCCAGCGTGACGGTGGTGACGAGCCAGACGGGCAGACCACCTTCGTGATGGTCGTAGCCGACGACGGGTTCGAGCCAGTGCTGCAACGCGCCACCGAACACCAGCAGACCGCCGGCACCGACCGAGCCCACGGCGAGGGCGATCATCGGCCAGGTCATCGAGGCCGGCGACTCGTGCGGGACGGCGTCGGGCGCCCATCGCCGGTCGCCGAAGAAGGTCAGGATCATCACGCGGGTCATGTAGAAGGCGGTCAGCCCCGCACCGAGCAGCGCGACGACACCGAGCACGATGCCTTCGACACCGCCGGCGGCGAAGGCCACCTCGATGATCTTGTCCTTGGAGAAGAAGCCGGCGAACGGCGGGATCCCGATGATCGCGAGGTACCCCAGCCCGAAGGTGGCGAAGGTGATCGGCATGACCGCGCGCAGTCCGCCGTAGCGGCGCATGTCGGTCTCGTCGTTCATCGCGTGCATCACCGAGCCGGCGCCGAGAAACAGTCCGGCCTTGAAGAAGCCGTGGGTGAGCAGGTGCAGGATCGCGAAGGCGTACCCGGCGGGACCGAGTCCGGCGGCGAGCACCATGTAGCCGATCTGGCTCATCGTCGACGCCGCGAGCGCCTTCTTGATGTCGTCCTTGGCGCAGCCGATGATCGCGCCGAAGAGCAAGGTCGCGGCACCGACGATCACCACCGCGAGTCGTGCGGCCGGTGCGGCGTCGAAGATCGCGTTCGCGCGGACGACGAGGTAGACACCGGCGGTGACCATCGTGGCGGCGTGGATGAGTGCGGAGACCGGGGTGGGGCCTTCCATGGCGTCGCCGAGCCACGACTGCAGTGGCAGCTGGGCGGATTTCGCGCACGCGGCCAGGAGCAGGCACAGGCCGATCGCGGTCACGGTGCCCTCGCCCGCCGCGGGTACCGCGGCGAAGACCGTGTCGTAGTCGAGGCTGCCGAAGGTCGCGAACATGATCATGAGGGCGACGAGCAGCCCCATGTCGCCGACGCGGTTGACGACGAACGCCTTCTTCGCGGCGGTCGCGGCGGTGGGCTTGTACTGCCAGAAGCCGATGAGCAGGTACGAGGCGAGACCGACGCCCTCCCACCCGAGGTACAGGACGAGAAAGTTGTCGGCGAGGACGAGCACCAGCATCGCCGCGAGGAACAGGTTCAGATAGGCGAAGAACTTCCGGCGCTCCGGATCGTGCGCCATGTAGCCGATCGAATAGAGGTGGATCAGCGAGCCCACGCCGGTGATGAGCAGTACGAAGCAGATCGACAGTGCGTCGAGCCGGAGTCCGAGATCGACCTGCAGTTCTCCGACCGGAACCCAGGCGAACACGGTCTGCTGCGCGAGCCTCTCACTCGCGTCGAGTCCGAGCAGTCCGGCGAACATGACGGCGCCGACGACGAACGAGGCGATCGCCGTGGCGCATCCGAGCAGATGTCCCCAGCGGTCGCTGCGCCGCCCGAGGAGCAGCAGAACGAACGCGCCGGCCAGGGGCAGTGCCGGTATCGTCCACAGCGCCGAGTTCAGGAACGAAGTCATGCCGCGTGTCCTCTCGGTTCGTCGTGGGCTCTCACACTCACCGTCCTCGTGGGGTCGTCAGTACTTGAGCAGGTCGGCGTTGTCGACGGAGGCGGATCGCCTCGTCCGGAAGATCGTCACGATGATCGCGAGACCGACGACGACCTCGGCGGCCGCGACGACCATCGTGAAGAAGGCGAACACCTGTCCGTGGAGGTTGCCGTGCATCCGCGCGAAGGTGACGAAGGCCAGGTTCGCGGCGTTGAGCATCAACTCGACGCACATGAACACGACGATCGCGTTGCGGCGCAGGAGAACTCCCACTGCGCCGATGGTGAACAGCAGCGCCGACAGGTAGAGGTAGTTCTCGGGGTTCATCGCCGATCCTTCCTCGCGTCGTCGCCGGGTTCGCGCAGGCCGAGTTCGGTGTGGTCCCAGTCGCGTCCGATGCGGCCGAGCAGCTCACCGACCGACAGTTCGGAGAACGATCCGTCCGGGAGCAGGGCCGGGACGTCGGCTGCGTTGTGGCGGGCATAGACACCCGCGGCCGGCAGCGGTGTGACCCGCTCTCCTTCGCGGAATCTACGTGCGGCGAGTTCGCGTTGGGTCTGCCTCGGCTGCAGGCGTTCCCGGTGGGCGAGCACCATCGCACCGACGGTGGCGGTGATGAGCAGCGCTCCGGTGAGTTCGAACGCCCAGACGTAGTCGATGAACAGCAGCACTGCCAGGCCCTCGACGTTGCCGCCGGCGTTGGCGGCGTCGAGTCCCGCGAAGCCGGAGACCGCGGTGTTCCCGATGCCACCGATGAGCATCACCGCGAAGCCGATCGCCACGACGATCGCGAGAACGCGCTGTCCCTTGATGGTTTCGACGAGGGAGTCGGCGGAATCGATACCGACGAGCATGAGCACGAACAGGAACAGCATCATCACGGCGCCGGTGTAGACGACGACCTGCACCACACCGAGGAACAATGCGTCCTGCGCGATGTAGAAGACGGCGAGCACGATCATCGTCATCGCGAGGAACAGCGCCGAGTACACGGCCTTCGGGGCGACGACGACACCGAGCGCCCCGAGTACCGCGACGGCACCGAGGATCCAGAACTGCACGGCCTCCCCGGTAGAGGTCGTGGTGAGTTCGGCGGCGAGCAGGGCGGTGGTCACCGACTCTCCTCCCCGTCGGCCGCGGACGCGTGTTCCGGGACGGGGATCGTGCCCCGGTAGTAGTCCTCGTCGGTGGCGCCGGGCGCCATGGGATGCGGCGGTGGCTGCATCCCGGGTTCGAGCGGGGCGAGCAGGCGGTCCTTCTCGTAGATCATGTCGGTGCGGTTGTCGGCGGCCATCTCGTACTCGTTCGTCATCGTCAGCGCGCGGGTCGGGCACGCCTCGATGCACAGTCCGCAGCCGATGCATCGCAGGTAGTTGATCTGGTAGACGCGCCCGTACCGTTCGCCGGGCGAGTACCGCTCCTCGTCGGTGTTGTCGGCGCCCTCGACGTGGATGGCGTCGGCGGGGCATGCCCACGCGCACAGTTCGCAGCCGATGCACTTCTCGAGTCCGTCCGGATACCGGTTGAGCTGGTGGCGTCCGTGATAGCGGGGGGCGGTGGGTCTCTTCTGCTCCGGATACTGCTCGGTGTTGGGTTTCTTGAACATCGTCGTGAGCGTCACACCGAAACCGGCGAGCGGGCCGCGGAATTCGACCATCACGATCCTCCTGGGAGACGACCCGCCGGGGCCGGCGGACTCGATCGGGTGCTCGACCGAGCAGGTAGTGGCGGCACGGGGAAGCCCCCGGCCATCGCGTCGAACTCCTCGTCGACGCCGGCGGGTGGTTCCGTCGCCTGTGCGATGCGCCGGGTCCGCCGCCCCTGCAGGGTGAGGTAGGCGAACAGCAGGGCGGTGGACAGCACGCCGGCGACGATGAGGCTCGCGGTGCCGGGCAGGACGTCGTCGGTGTCGAGGATGCGCAGCGCGGCCACGATCATCACCCACACCACCGAGACGGGAATGAGCAGTTTCCAGCCCAGGGCCATGAACTGGTCGTAGCGCAGTCGCGGCAGGGTGCTGCGCAGCCACACGAAGACGAACAGCACGACCCACACCTTGATCACGAACCACAGCAGCGGCCACCAGCCCGAGTTCGCGCCGCTCCACAGTGTCAGCGGCCACGGCGCGTGCCAGCCGCCGAGGAACAGGGTGGTCGCGAGCGCGGAGACGGTGACCATGTTGACGTACTCCGCGAGCATGAACATCGCGAACCGCAGCGACGAGTACTCGGTGTGGAAACCGCCCACCAGTTCGCCCTCGGCCTCGGGCAGGTCGAAGGGAGCGCGGTTTGTCTCCCCCACCATCGACACCGAGTACACCAGGAAGGACGGCAGCAGCAGCACGACGAACCACAGGTCGTTCTGCGCGGCGACGATGCCCGAGGTCGACATCGTGCCCGCCTGCAGGAAGACCGCGGCGAACGCGAGTCCCATCGCGATCTCGTAGGAGATGACCTGCGCGGTCGAGCGGAGACCACCGAGCAGCGGATAGGTCGAACCCGAGGCCCAGCCGGCGAGCACGATGCCGTAGACGCCGACGGAGGTGATCGCCAGGACGTAGAGCACCGCGACGGGAAGATCGGTGAGCTGCAACGGCGTCCGGTTCCCGAGGATCGACACCTCCGGCCCGAAGGGAATCACCGCGAACGCCATGAACGCCGGGGCCGTCGCGATGATCGGGGCGAGCATGTAGATCGGCTTGTCCACCCCGGTCGGGATGATGCCTTCCTTGAGCGCGAGTTTCAGGCCGTCGGCGACGGTCTGGAACAGTCCCTTCGGTCCCACCCGGTCGGGTCCGACCCGCATCTGCATCCAGGCCATGATCTTGCGTTCGGCGAGGATCATCACGAGGGTCGTCAGGACGAGGAACGCGAAGATGGCCACGGCCTTGACGACGACGAGCCACCACGGGTCTATGCCGAACATCGACAGGTCCACGGGCTGCTGGGCGGTGACGCTCATCGCGGATCCTCCTCGTCCGATCCGGAACCCGTCGTGGCGGCGGCCCGGATCCGCACCACATCACCGGCGGTGACACCGAGATCGGCGTGCACCATCGATCCCGGCGAGGCGGTGGGCAGCCAGACCACGCGCTCGGGCAGGTCGTCGACCACCAGCGGCAGAGTGATCGAGCCGCGCTCGGTGGAGACGGTGAGCGAATGATGGTCGGCGGCGCCGATCTCCGCGGCAGTCGCGGCCGACAGACGGGCGACGGTTTCGTGCGCCGTTCCGGCGAGGTGCGGTTCGTCGTCCTGCAACCGGCCCGCGTCGAGGAGCATCCGCCAGGTGGCGAGGACCGCTTCCCCGAGAACGGGGCGTCGCGCAGGTCGCGGGGTCACTTTCGGCGACTCGGGGACGGTGCCCCTCCATCGTCCGAGCTCCGCGAGTTCGTGGCGCAGGGTCTCGACGTCGTGGGGGCCGGGAGCGTCGAGACCGGCGTCGAGGTCCATCGCGTCGGCGATCGCCGCGAGCACCCGGTGGTCGGGCAGTGCTCCGGTGTCGCGGAGCGCGATCGGGAAGGCACGTTCGCGTCCCTCCCAGTCGAGGAAGCTCCCGGCCTTCTCTACCACCGGCGCGACGGGGAAGACGACGTCGGCGCGGTCGGTCACCGCGCTGCGTCGCACTTCCAGACTCACGACGAATCCGGCGCCGTCGAGACCGGCGAGTGCGGCATCGGGATCGGGCAGGTCGGCGGGGTCGATGCCGGCGACCACGAGCGCATCCACGTCACCCTCGGCGGCGGCGGCGAGGAGGGCGACGGTGTCGCGGCCCGGCNCGGCCGGGAGGCCCCACGCCGACTCGACGTCGCGCCGGGCCTGCGGGTCACCGACCGGGCGACCGCCGGGCAGCAGTGTCGGGAAGGCGCCGGCTTCGAGGGCTCCGCGATCACCGGCGCGGCGCGGGATCCACGCGAGGCGGGCTCCGGTCTCGTCGGCGAGGACCGCGGCGGCGGACAGCGTGCCGGACGAGGCTGCGGCCCGCTCCCCCACCAGCACGATCGCACCGGGAGCCCGGAGCGCGGCCGCGGCGTCGGCGGATGCGCCGGTGCGGATCGCGTCGAGCACGCGTGCCTCGTCGCCCGGGACGCACTGTTCGACCCGCCCCGACAGCTTGTGGACGCTGCGCGAGGCGAACGGTGCGATCGTGAAGACCTGCAGCCTGTTCCGCCGGACCGCCTTGCGCAGCCGCAGGAAGACGATCGGCGACTCCTCCTCCGGCTCGAATCCGACGAGGAGCACCGCGGGCGCGCGGTCGAGGTCGCGGTAGGTGACGTCGAGACACCGTCCGGCGACCCTCGAGGCGAGGAAGTCCGTCTCCTCCTCCGACAGGGCTCGGCTACGGAAGTCGATGTCGTTGGTGCCGAGCGCCGTTCGCGCGAACTTCGCGTACGCGTAGGCGTCCTCGACGGTGAGCCGGCCACCGGTGAGGACTGCGGCTCTGCCGTGCGCCGCCGCCAGCCCGCGCGCAGCCACGCCAAGCGCCTCGATCCACGATGCGGGAACGAGCGCTCCGGTGTCGTCGCGGACGAGCGGCGTGGTGAGGCGGTCGTCGGCGGTGGCGTAGGTGAACGCCCAGCGTCCCTTGTCGCAGTTCCATTCCTCATTGACCTCGGGGTCGTCCCCGGCGAGTCGGCGCAGCACGGCTCCACGACGGTGGTCGGTGCGCTGGGCACAGCCGCTCGCGCAGTGTTCGCACACACTCGGCGTGGAGACCAGATCGAACGGGCGGGCGCGAAACCGGTAGGCGGCGCCGGTGAGCGCGCCGACCGGACAGATCTGGACGGTGTTGCCGGAGAAGTACGACTCGAACGGTTCCTCGGTGTAGATGCCGACCTGCTGCAGCGCCCCGCGGTCGAGCATGTCGACGAACCGGTCGCCCGCGACCTGGTCGGCGAAGCGGGTGCACCGCGCGCACAGCACGCAGCGTTCGCGGTCGAGGAGCACCTGCGAGGAGATCGCAATGGGTTTCGGGTAGGTGCGTTTGGTGTCCTCGAACCGGGACTCGGCGCGTCCGTTGGACATCGCCTGGTTCTGCAGCGGGCACTCGCCGCCCTTGTCGCACACCGGACAGTCGAGCGGATGGTTGATGAGCAGCAGTTCCATCACGCCGCGCTGGGCCTTGTCGGCCACCGGTGAGGTGAACTGGGTGCGCACGACCATCCCGTCGGTGACCACCGAGGTGCACGAGGCGAGCGGTTTGCGCTGGCCCTCGACCTCGACGAGGCACTGGCGGCACGCACCGACCGGTTCGAGCAGCGGGTGGTCGCAGAACCGCGGGATCTGGACCCCGATCAGTTCGGCGGCGCGGATCACGAGAGTGCCCTTGGGCACGGCGATCTCGGTGTCGTCGATGGTGACGTTCACGAGGTCGGTGGTCTCGGACTTCTCCGCACCGGCACCGGACACTGCGGTCATCGCTCGCCTCCTTCCGCGGGGGCGTCGGCGGCGAGCGTCGACAGGTGCGGGTCGAACGGGCAGCCGCCGTGCTCGAAGTGGGCGACGTATTCGTCGCGGAAGTACTTCAGTGACGACGTGATCGGGCTGGTCGCGCCGTCCCCGAGCGCGCAGAACGCCCGGCCGAGGATGTTGTCGGAGATGTCGAGCAGCTTCTCCAGATCGGCCTCGGTGCCCCGGCCGTGTTCGAGCCGCTCGAGGATCTGCACGAGCCACCAGGTGCCCTCGCGACACGGGGTGCACTTGCCGCACGATTCGTGGGCGTAGAACTCGGTCCAGCGCAGCACCGTGCGGACGACGCAGGTGGTCTCGTCGAAGATCTGCAGGGCCCGGGTCCCGAGCATCGACCCGGCGGCGGCGACGTTCTCGTAGTCCAGGGGGACGTCGAGGTGTTCGTCGGTGAAGATCGGGGTCGACGAACCACCGGGTGTCCAGAACTTGAGCCGGTGGCCGGCGCGCACACCTCCGGCGTAGCCGAGCAGCTCACGCAGCGTGATGCCGAGCGGGGCCTCGTACTGGCCGGGGGTGGTGACGTGCCCGGAGAGCGAGAACATCGCGAATCCCGGTGATTTCTCGGTGCCCATCGAGCGGTACCAGTCCACTCCGTTGCGGATGACGAGCGGGACGTTCGCGATGGATTCGACGTTGTTGACCACGGTCGGGCATGCGTACAGCCCGGCGACGGCGGGAAAGGGCGGGCGCAGGCGTGGTTGGCCGCGCCGACCCTCGAGGGAGTCGAGCAGCGCCGTCTCCTCACCGCAGATGTACGCGCCCGCACCGGCGTGGACGACGAGTTCGAGGTCGTATCCGGAGCCGAGGATGTCGCCTCCGAGACAGCCGGCCTCGTAGGCCTCCGCGACCGCGGCGTGCAGACGCCGCAGGACCGGGACGGCTTCTCCCCGCAGGTAGATGAACGCGTGCCGGGCGCGGATCGCGTAGGCGGCGATGATCACGCCTTCGACGAGGGCATGCGGGGTGGCCAGCATGAACGGGATGTCCTTGCAGGTGCCCGGCTCGGATTCGTCGGCGTTGACGACGAGATAGTGCGGCTTGTCGTCGCCCTGCGGGATGAAGGACCACTTGGTTCCGGTGGAGAATCCGGCGCCGCCGCGACCGCGGATCCCGGAATCCTTGACTGCGGCGATGACCGCATCCGGGTCCATGCCGAGCGCGATGGGCAGGGCTTCGTATCCACCGTGCCGCCGGTAGGCGTCGAGGGTCCACGCCTGTTCCTCGTCCCAATAACGGGTGAGTACGGGGGTCAGACCCGTCGGTGATTTCCCGACGGCGACGACGGCCTCGTCCTTCTCCGGTGGTTCCGGTGCCCGCATGTCGTGCTTGCGGGCGACCTCGAGCCCGGCGAGGGAGGCCGGCCCGGCGGTACCGGCGGCCTCGAGCGCACCGGGCCGGTCGTCGGGGATCCCCGCGAGCAGGCGTGCGGTGTCGCGGAAGTTGCGCAGCGGGGCGCCGCGCGTCGGTGCGGGTGTGCCGCCGGCGAGCAGGTCGTCGACGAGTTCGATCGCGGAGTCGACAGTGCGATTGTCGAACAGTTCCCAGTCGACGGTCATCACCGGGGCGTAGTCGCACGCCGCGTTGCATTCGATGTGTTCGAGGGTGATCGCGCCGTCGGCGGTGGTCTCGTCGTGTCCGATGCCGAGCCGGGTGCACAGGGCGGAGAAGATCTCGTCGCCGCCCATCGTCGCGCACAGCGCGTTCGTGCACACCCCGACGTGGTGGCGGCCGGTCGGCGAGCGGCGGTACATGGTGTAGAAGGTCGAGACGGCCGCGACCTCGGCGCCGGTGAGCCCGAGCCGCCGGGCGCAGAACTCGATGCCGGCCGGCGTGATGTACCCGTCCTCCGCCTGCACGAGGTGCAGCAACGGCAGCAGCGCCGATCGTGGCTGCGGGTAGCGCGCGACGATCCGGTCGGCGTCGGCGTCGAGACGGGCACGCACGTCGTCGGGATAGCGGTGCGGTGCGTCGGGTGGGGTGAGATAGGTGTCCTCGTCGGGTCGCGGCCCGAGCGGGACGAGGACGCGTTCGCGTCCGGCCGGTTCGGTCATCGGCACGGCGGCAGTGGTCTCGCTCGTGGCCGCGGTGCCGGTGGTCTCCGCGCCCGCGGCGCGCACGAATTCGGTGCTCATCGGTCCACTCCCCCCATCACCGGGTCGATGCTGGCGACGGCGGCGATCACGTCGGAGACCATGCCGCCTTCGCACATCGCCGCGACGGCCTGCAGATTCGTGAACGACGGGTCGCGGTAGTGCACGCGGTAGGGGCGGGTGCCGCCGTCGCTGACCATGTGGACGCCGAGTTCGCCGCGTGGCGATTCGACGCCGATGTAGACCTGTCCCGCCGGGACGCGGATGCCTTCGGTGACGAGCTTGAAGTGGTGGATCAGGCCCTCCATCGACTCACCCATGATGTGGCGGATGTGGTCGGGCGAGTTGCCGAGTCCGTCCGGTCCGAGTTGCAGTTTCGACGGCCAGGCGATCTTGCCGTCCTGCACCATCACCGGTCCGGGGCGGAGCCGGTCGAGGCACTGCTCGACGATCTTCAACGATTCGCGCATCTCCCCGATCCGGACGAGATAGCGGGCGTAGCAGTCGGATCCCTCAGCGGTGACGACGTCGAACTCGTAGGTCTCGTACCCGCAGTAGGGTTCGGCGCGACGCAGGTCGTAGGGCAGGCCGGTGGATCGCAGGATCGGTCCGGTGACGCCGAGGGCCATGCAACCGGTGAGATCGAGGCAGCCGATCTCGCGGGTGCGCGAGATGAAGATGGGGTTGTCGGTGAACAGGGCTTCGAGGTCGGCGAGGCGGCCGGGCAGCAGGGCGAGCAGGTCGCGGATCATCGGCACGGCCTCGTCGGGCAGGTCCTGGGACAGTCCGCCGGGCCGGATGTAGGAGTGGTTCATCCGCAGTCCGGTGATCGTCTCGAAGACGTCGAGGATCAGTTCGCGTTCGCGGAAGCCGAACAGCATGGGCGTGGTCGCACCGAGTTCCATGCCGCCGGTGGCCAGCGCCACCAGGTGTGAGGAGATGCGGTTGAGTTCCATCAGCATCACCCGCAGGACCTGCGCGCGGTCGGGGACGAGATCCTCGATGCCGAGCAGTTTCTCGACGCCGAGGCAGTAGGCCGTCTCGTTGTGGAACGGGGCGAGGTAGTCCATGCGGGTAACGAAGGTGACGCCCTGGGTCCAGTTGCGGAATTCGAGGTTCTTCTCGATTCCGGTGTGGAGATAGCCGATTCCGCAGCGGGCCTCGGTGACGGTCTCGCCGTCGATCTCGAGGATCAGGCGCAGTACTCCGTGGGTGGACGGGTGCTGGGGTCCCATGTTGACGACGATGTGGTCCTCACCGCTGTCGCGTACGGCAGCGGTGATGTCGTCCCAGTCGCGTCCGACGGCGTCGAAGACGGTCTCGGTCGCGGGTTCGCTCATCACGTGTACGCCCTCCGTTCGTCGGGTGGCGGGATCCGGGCGCCCTTGTACTCCACCGGGATTCCGCCGAGAGGGTAGTCCTTGCGTTGGGGATGTCCGCGCCAGTCGTCGGGCATCTCGATGCGGGTGAGCGCGGGGTGCCCGTCGAAGACGATTCCGAAGAAGTCGTAGGTCTCGCGCTCGTGCCAGTCGTTCGTCGGGTAGATGCGGTAGAGCGACGGGACGTGCGGGTCGCTGTCGGGGATCGCGACCTGGAGCCGCATCCGGCGGTTGTGGGTGATCGAGACGAGCGGATACACCGCGTGCAGTTCGCGGCCCGTCTCCTGCGGGTAGTGCACCCCGCTGACCCCGAGGCACAGCTCGAAGCGGAGGTCCGCATGGTCGCGCAGGGTGCGGGCCACGAGCGGCAGATGTTCGCGGCGGACGAAGACGGTCAGCTGGTGGCGGTGCA
This sequence comes from Rhodococcus sp. C26F, assembly GCF_053345925.1. Classification (NCBI taxonomy): domain Bacteria; kingdom Bacillati; phylum Actinomycetota; class Actinomycetes; order Mycobacteriales; family Nocardiaceae; genus Rhodococcus; species Rhodococcus sp. C26F. The sequence continues at coordinate 77,449 of NZ_JBKFBA010000008.1, read as the reverse complement.
CGACGACCTTCTCGACCGCCTGCGCGTAACTCACCCCGGTGTCGCCGGACCGCTCGTCGAGGACGTCCTCGAGCGTGTCGACGAGGCCGTCGAGGTACCCGCCGTAGGGACGCTCGGTGCTGCCGGGCAGCGTCACCCGGCGCACGAGGCGGCCGTAGCCGCTGGTGTCGCCGGATCCGCGCACACCGAACATGCCGCGCCGCACGGCGATCACCTCGTCGGGGCGGTCCTCGTGGTCGGATCCTGTCCGTTCGAGATCGGTCATCGCGGCGGCACCGTCAGTTCGATGAGGGGGCGTTGGGCCAGGGCCGCTTCCTCCGCGGCGCGGATCGCCTCCGCCCGGTTCACACCCAGGGGCATCTGCGCGATCTTCTCGTGCAGGGTGAGGATGGCGTGCAGGAGCATCTCGGGCCGGGGCGGGCAGCCCGGAAGGTAGATGTCGACGGGGACGACGTGGTCGACCCCCTGGACGATCGCGTAGTTGTTGAACATCCCGCCCGACGAGGCGCACACGCCCATCGCCAGCACCCACTTCGGTTCGACCATCTGGTCGTAGACGCGGCGCAGTGCGGGGGCCATCTTCTGGCTGACGCGGCCGGCGACGATCATCACGTCGGCCTGTCGCGGCGAGGCCCGGAAGGCCTCCATGCCGAAGCGGGCGATGTCGTAGCGGCCGCCGGCGGTGGCCATCATCTCGATGGCGCAGCACGCGAGCCCGAACGACGCCGGCCACAACGAGCCCTTGCGTGCGAAACCGGCGAGGGTCTCGACGGTGCTGAGCAGGAAACCGCTGGGGACCTTCTCCTCGATGCCCATCGCCCTCACCTCCCCCGGAATCGGGCCGGGCACCCGATGCCCGGCCGTCCGCTCGCGGAACCCGTTCGTATGCAGGACATCCCGTCGTGCATGCGGGTCGTCAGTCCCATGTCAGGCCTCCTCGTTTCCACTCGTAGGCGTAGGCGACGAAGACGTTGAACATGAACAGCGCCATCGCTGCCAGACCGAAGACGCCGAGTGCGTCGAAATGGACCGCCCACGGGTACAGGAAGACGATCTCGATGTCGAAGATGATGAACAGCATCGCGGTGAGGTAGTACTTCACCGGGAAGCGGCCACCTCCCACCGGCTGGGGCGTGGGGTCGATACCGCACTCGTACGCATCGAGCTTGGCGCGGTTGTACCGGCTCGGGCCCGCGAGGCTCGCCACCGCGACGGAGAAGACCGCGAAGGCAAGCGCGATGCCACCGAGTACCAGGATCGGTACGTAAGCGTTCATGCGACCTCCGGTTGCTCGCGCGAATCCGGCCGCGGGTCTGCTCGTCGCCCGCGAACCCACCCCCGCCGTGCACCGGGCGGTTCCGCCCCGGCTCCGGGTTGTGAGTTACGGCACACACTAGTGCTGTTCGCGTCGGACTTGTCGCGATTTCACGCCCTCGATCCGAGGCGGCGTGTCGGGCTGCTCCACAACCGGAAGGAGAGTAGATTCTCCGGCCCCGCATACGAGTTCGCAACCGGGCGGTCGCGCGCCGGAAGGGTCAGGAGGGGCGGGAGCGAGGGGTGAGCAGAGCGAGGACCTGCCGGCCGAGCCGGATCGGGTCGACGGGATGACGCAGCGCCACCTCGGCGCCCGACCAGCGGGCGAGCCATTCGTCGTCGGCCCGGGCGATCAACACGATGATCGGTGGGCACGAGTCGAGTTCGTCCTCGAGTTGCTTCGCGAGACCCATGCCGCCGGCGGGGGCGGATTCACCGTCGAGCACGGCGAGTGCGATGTCGCCGGCGTGCATGCGTTCGACGACGACCGGCGGTGTCGCGACCTCGACGTAGTCGAGTGGAGGCAGGTCCGGGTGCAGGCGGGTACCGAGGGCATCACGAACCTGTTGCCGCACGGTTGCATCGTCGCTGTAGACGAGGATGCGCAGCGAGTCGGTCACGGGCAAGATGCTAACCGAGCACACCCGCCCGTCCGGGGAACCCGCGTGTCGCGGTGGCGCCGCGACATCGGCGGGCCGGGACGAGCTCAGGATCCGCTACCGAGCGGATGCCACCGCTCGCGGATCTCGGGACGGATGGCCGTCTCCGTCTCGTCGTCGTGGATGATCGAGGCGGGCGCAATCATCAGGTGCGCCAGCACGATGCATGCGCCGGTGAGCATGGCGAATGCGGCACCGATCAGATACGACCCGGTGAACACCGCAGCCAGGAATCCGATCGTGAGCATTCCCGTGAGCGCGATGATCGCGAGAATCCGCCGATTCGAGCGTGGCATCGAATCGGACCTCTTGTCCGTGGATGCAACCATGAGCATCTCCGTTCCTCCCCGGAACGACGCATCCCGTACCCCCGCATCCACTCATCGTTCCCGGTCGACGAATCGTCGGTGATGAGCGAACCCCCGCGGTGGCCGAGTGCGGCCGTCCCCTTTCCCGCTCGGGCCGTGAGCGGTTTCGGTAACAGAATACTATCAAATGTGACATCCGTCTCGTGATCTGTTTGTGGGACATCACCAAGTTGTGGACCGCCCGGAAATCTGTCGGTAACCCGCAGTCCGACCGGAAGGTTAGGCTCACCTCTCGACATGGCCCCGATCAGCGAGAGGTACTCATGAAATTCCGATCCCTGCGCCGCCGCGGGCCGCGCGCGGTAGTCGTACTCGCCGCCGCCGCCGTCGCGCTCACCGCGTGCTCGTCCGGCAGTGGCGACGACTCGAACGGCTCTCCGACGGGCGACTTCGAACCCGTCGCGATCGAGCACGCACTGGGCACCGCCGAGATCGACGCGCAGCCCGAGAGAGTCGTGACGCTCGGGATGGGCTCGGCCGAGACGGCGATCGCCCTCGGCGTCACCCCGGTAGGGATGGAGGAATATCCCTGGGGCAGCGACGAAACGGGGTACCTGCCCTGGATCCACGAGGAACTGACCGAACGCGGCGAGCCGCTGCCCGAGCAGTTCACCGGCGGCACCGAGGTGGACGTCGAGGCTATCGCCCGACTCGCCCCGGACGTCATCCTCGCGCCGTGGTCCGGGATCACGCAGGAACAGTACGAACTGCTGTCGGCGATCGCTCCGACCGTCGCCTATCCCGAACTGCCGTGGACGATCACCTGGCAGGACCAGATCGAGACCATCGGCACCGCACTCGGCAAGCACGACGAATCACTGGATCTGATCACCGGGATCGAGGACACCTTCGAACGCACCGCGGCCGCGCACCCCGAGTACGCCGCCGTGACGTTATCCTATATCTACAACACCGGCCCCGGCACGCTGGGCGTGTTCATGCCCGACGAGCAGCGCGTGGCGATGGTCCGCGGACTCGGGCTGACGGTCGACCCGGTCGCGAACACACTCGAGGAGACCGAGGGCACCGACTCGGCGGTCATCGGGCTCGAGAACGCCGGACTGCTGAAGGACTCGGATCTGATCTTCACGTTCTATTCCGACCCGGCGAACCGCGCGGAGATCGAATCGCAGCCCGTCTACCAGCAGATTCCGGCGATCGCGCGCGGCTCGCTCGTCGCACCGGAGGAACAGCCGTTCGTCACGGGATCGTCGATGATCAATCCGCTCACCGTGCCGTGGTCGATCGACCGCTACGTCCCGCTCGTCGACGAGGCGATCGCGAAGCTCGACCGCTGAGCCGGACGCACCGGTGGTGCGCCCGGCTCTGGGGCGTCACCGCCGGTGCGCGAGCCTGCGGACCATGAGATCACCGATCGACTGCATGATCTGCACCATCACGATGAGGACGACCACCGCGAGCAACAGCACCGGCGTGTTGAACCGCTGGTAGCCGTAGACGATCGCGAAGTCGCCGAGACCGCCACCACCGATGACACCGGCCATGGCCGAATAGCCCACCAGCAGCACGAGGGTGAGGGTGGCACCGGCGATCAGCGGGGACAGCGCTTCGGGCAGCAGCACCTTGCGCACGATCTGCGCGTTGGTGGCCCCCATCGCCTGGGCCGCCTCGACCCGGCCCCGGGGCACCTCCCGCAGAGCGGATTCGACGATCCGGCCGAAGAACGGGATGGCACCGATGGTCAACGGCACGATCGCCGCGGTCGGCCCGATCGCGGTACCCACGATGAAGCGGGTGAACCCGATCAGCGCGATCAGCAGGATGAGGAAGGGAAGCGACCGGAACAGGTTGACGATCACGCCGAGGACGGTGTTGAGCGTCCTGCGGGGCCACAGCCCGGACGGTGACGTCAACTGCAACACGATCCCGACCAGCACACCACCGACGACGGTGAGCACGAAGGACACCGCAACCATGTAGAGCGTCTCGAGGGTGGCTTCCCACACCTCCGGGAAGGCGTCGTACCACTGCAGTTTGTTCATCGCGCCTGCACCGTCATTCCGTGAGTCCCTCCAATTCGGCTTCCGTCCCCCACGCCAGGCTCAGATACGGGCGTCCGGCCACGAAGCCCTCGATGAGTGCCCGATCGGTACCCGCCGTGAACCGCAGGCGCATCCGGCCCACGGTGACGCTGCCGACCTGTTCGACCCGGCCGCCGACCACAGCGATGTCGGCGTCGATCGCGCGGATCATCTCCGCGAGCCACGGTCCGTGCGCGGCATCACCGATCGCGGTGACCAGAGCCGTGTCGGCACCCGAACCCGTCGACGGGTCGGTGCCGACCGGGACGAGCGCATGCCCGAGCGCCGACTCGGGATCGGCGACGAGATCGACGATCCGGCCCGTCTCGACCACCTGTCCGGCGTCGAGCCGAGCTGCCGAGCTGCAGATCCGGCGCAGCACCCCGAGTTCGTGGGTGATCACCACGACCGTGACACCCAGTCGTCTGTTCACCTCGGCGACCAGATCGAGGACCTGATCGGTGGTGTCCGGGTCCAGGGCGCTCGTGGCCTCGTCGCACAGCAGCACCTCGGGTTCTGCGGCGAGTGCGCGGGCGATGCCCACGCGCTGCTGCTGACCACCGGACAGCTGCGAGGGGTAGCTCTCCCCCTTGCCGGCCAGGCCGACGAGATCGAGCAGCTCGAGCGCCCGCGTGCGGCGCTGTTCCTTGCCGATCCCGGCCACTTCGAGGGGGAACTCGACGTTCCGGATCACGGTGCGCGAGTGCAGCAGGTTGAACTGCTGGAAGACCGTCCCGATCCGTCGACGGGCCGCACGCAGTTCCGCACCGGACAGGGTCGACAGATCGTCCTTGCCGAGCAGGATCCGTCCCGAGGTGGGCCGCTCGAGCAGATTCAGGCAGCGCAGCAGCGTGGACTTGCCGGATCCGGAGGGGCCCACGATGCCGTAGATCTCGCCGTCCGGGATCTCGAGCGACACCCCTCGCAGCGCCGCCACCTCCCCGGAGCGCCCGGCTCCGGGGAAGGTCTTGACGAGGTTCTCGACGACGATCATCAGTTCGTCGGGTGGACCGGCAGCACGGCGCCGGAGTAGGTCTCCTCGATCCAGGCAGCCGTCTCGGGCGACTCGAGGGCCTCGGCCAGCGCGGTCACGGCCGGGTCGTTCTCGTTCTCGGCCCGCACGACGAGCAGGTTGGAGAAGGGGTTGTCCTCGACCTCTTCGGTGACGATGGCGTCCTCGGCCGGGTTCAGGCCGGCTTCGAGCGCGTAGTTGGAGTTGATCACGGCGGCGGTGATCTGCGCGTCGTCGAGCTGACGGGCGAGCTGCGGACGCTCGATGCCGACGAGGTTCAGGTTCTTCGGGTTGGCGGTGATGTTCGATTCGGTGACCACCGACAGGTCGGCCTCCTCGAAGGGCACGTCCATCTCGAGCAGACCGGCCGATTCGAGCAGGTACAGCGCGCGGGCGTAGTTGGTGGTGTCGCGCGGCACGGCGACGGTGTCGCCGTCCTTCAGCTCGTCGAGCGAGGCGATCTTGTTCGAGTAGAGGCCGATGGGCTCGAGGTGCACGTCGGCGACGGCGACGAGGTCGTCGACACCCTTCTGCTTCTGCCAGTCCGTCAGGTAGGGCTCGTGCTGGAAGAAGTTCGCATCGACGTCACCGGCCTCGAGCAGTTCGTTGGGATCGACCTCACCGGTGATCTCGACGATGTCGAGTTCGTAGTCGCCCAGCGCCCCGGTGCTCACGATCTGGTCGAGGATCTCGACGTGCGGGGTGGACGACGCCGAGATCCGGAGGGTGGTGTCGTCTCCTTCGGACGACGAGCAGGCCGCGAGGCCCGCAGCGAGGGTGAGCGCGGCGGACGCGACGACGATACGACGCAGTGACATCGGGTGGATACCTTCCGTTGGAAATGCGGGGACTTCGGAAATGCGGGGACGGACAGATCGATTATCGGGGTGCGGCGAAGCGGGCGAGGAGATCCGCGTGAAAACGCTCCGCCACGTTCGGGTGTGCCCGCAGGCGGGACTTGAGTGCGTTGAGGCCGTAGACGGCGTGCAGCGTGCCGCCGTGGGCGTCGGGGCCGACGCCGCGGGCGGCCGCGGCGAGATCCGCCGGCAGCTCCACCGGCGGGAGTTCGCGGTCGAGACCGGGATTGAGGAAGAAGGGCAGCGACACGCGGTCGGTGCCCGCCGGGGGCGGCAGCACGCGGTGGACGGTCGCCTGGAGGTAGCCACCGGTGGCGACCTCGAGGAGTTCGCCGATGTTCACGATGAAATGCCCTGGGAGCGGGTCGATGTCGACCCACCGACCGTCGCCTTCGACCTGGAATCCGGTGCTGCCGGGTTCGGGATAGAGCAACGTCAACGCGCCGACGTCCTTGTGGCTGCCGACCCCCTGATCGGTGACCGAGCGGTCGTGCCCGGGATACCGCGCGATCTTCAGCAGCGGGTCGGGATCGGCGAAGGCGTCCTCGAAGTGATCGGCGGGGGCACCGAGGGATTCGGCCCATGCACCGAGCAGTCGGCGTCCGACGTTGCCGGCCTCGTCGATCCACCGCAGGGCCAGTTCGCGTAGTCGGGGGACCTGCTCGGGCCACAGATTGGGGCCGTGCAGCACCTCCCAGGGGCGGTCGGGGTCGATCTCGGCGACGGCATCGCGTTCCGGGCCGATGTCGAGTTGTTCGCGCCAGTCGACATAGCCCTGGGTGCGTTCGCCACCGACACGGGTGTAGCCGCGGAAGTGGGGTGAGCGGATGTTCTCGATCGAGAGCTTGTCCGCCTCGGGGAAGGCGAAGAACTCGCGGGCCGCCGCGACGAGTTCGCCGGCGAGCGCGGGGTCGATCCCGTGACCGGCGAGATGGAAGAACCCGATCTCGTGGGTGGCCTCCCGGAGGCGATCGAGCAGGGTGTTGCGCGTTGTTTCGTCGCCGTCGAGATCGGACAGATCGATGACGGGCAATACCGTCGAATCGGACATGATGTGCCTTTCGAACCGCATCGGATGCGAGGAATTCCCGGTCACCGCCGGATGGTCGGTCACAGCGGACTCAGGGGACTCGTGAGAGCAGTGCGAGCAGCCCCGGACAGGGGCGATCAGCGGCAACGACAACACGCAGGAGCCACGGCGCGTCGAGCGCGTGTGCTCACAGTCTGCGTGTGGGTGTTGCCCATGTTCTCCTCCGATGAGGTCGCATGCGACCTTCGACGACAGTGGCGCCACGACGTGGTCCTGATCAAGGCTAATCGCCTCCGCGACCACCCGGCAAATCACCCTGGATCGACGATTCGACACCATTGACAGTATGCTGCCTTTTTGGCAGCATACTGTCATGACCGAAACAGTTCACGTCGCCGTGTACGACACCCTGGCGGACTGGGAGATCGGATACGTCACGCCGCACATCGCAGATCCGGAATGGCAGCGCAGTCCCGGCCGGTATCGCGTCCGCACGGTCGGAGCCACGGCGGAACCGGTCACGACGAAGGGCGGACTCCGCATCCTCCCCGACACCGTGCTCGCAGACGTGACGCCGGAGGACAGCGCGATGCTGATCCTCGCGGGCAACGACATCTGGCCGACCGACGCCTACGCCCCCTTCGTCGACAAGACCCGGCAGTTCCTCGACGCCGGCGTTCCGGTGGCTGCGATCTGCGGCGCGACCGGGGCGCTCGCGGCAGCCGGCCTGCTCGACGAGCGACCGCACACGAGCAACGCTCTCGAATTCCTGCAGGGCATCGGCTACGGGGGCGCCGATCTGTACCGGGACGAACCCGCGGTCACGGACGGCGATCTCATCACCGCGAGCGGCATCGCCCCCGTCGACTTCGCCCGCGCGATCCTCGCCCGCCTCGACATCTACGAACCGCGCGTGCTCGACGCCTGGTACGCCCTCTACGGCGAGCGCGACCCGCGCGGCTACTACGAGCTCATGTCCTCCGGCTCGTGACGGAGCAGAACGCGGCCGAGCAGCACCCGGCCGAGGCCGAACTGCTCAGCGCGGCCGCACTGACGGCGTTCCGGCTCAACGGCCAGTTTCTCGCGCTGGCCGAGACCCTGGCGCGTCCGGTGGGCCTGACCGCGGCCTGGTGGCAGGTCCTCGGCGCGGTCTCCCCCGCTCCGCTGCCGGTGTCCGCGATCGCCCGCGAGATGGGCATCACCCGGCAGAGCGTGCAGCGCATCGCCGATCTCCTCGTCGACAAGGGCCTGGCGGAGTACCGGCCCAATCCGGCGCACCGTCGCGCCAAGCTCGTCGCGATGACACCGGCCGGTCGCGACGCGATCCGTGCCATCGGCCCCGCTCACGCCGACGCCGCGCGGGCACTGTGCGAGGAGACCGGATCCGAGAACCTGGCGCGGATCGTGGAGGGCATGCGCGCGCTGTCGGCCGCCCTCGACCGATCGGCCGATCAGCTCCCCGACGGACGACGCGGCGGGAAGTGACGGATGAGCCCTTCCTGCACGACGGTCGCGACGAGTTCGCCCTCGATGGTGAAGTAGCGTCCCGTCGCCATACCACGGGAACCGGCCGCCACCGGGGATTCCGTGGCGTACAGGTGCCATTCGTCGAAGCGGAGCGGACGGTGGAACCAGATCGAATGGTTGACCGTCGCCGCCACGATCCGGTCGAGTCCCCACGACAGGCCGTGCGTGGTGAGGATCGAATCGAGGACGGTCGTGTCGGACGCGTAGGCCAGCGTGGCGACGTGGAGCAGCGGATCGTCGGGCAGTTGCCCGTCGGCGCGCATCCACACGCGGTTGTGGCCGAGCTTCTCCCCCGTTCCCCGCAACACCCAGGCGGGGTCGTTGGCGTACCGCATGTCGATCGGCTTGAGCGCGCCGACGAAATGCGGCAACTGCTCCTCGAAGCCGCGCAGGCGTTCGCCGATCGGCGGAAGCGCTTCGGGCAGGGGAACATCGGGAACGGTCACCGAGTGTTCGAGGCCTTTGCCCCACCGCTGGAAGGCGGCGAGCATGACGAACAGTTCCTGGTCGTCCTGGTAGGCGGTGACCATCCGGTTCGCGAAGTCGCGGCCGTCCCGGTGGGTGACGACGTGGTAGTCGATGGGCCGCTTGACGTCGCCGCCCCGGATGAAATGGGCGTTGATCGCGTGCACCGGACGATCACCCACGGTGCGTCCGGCCGCGATGAGCGCCTGCGCGACGAGCTGACCGCCGAAGGTGCGGCTGCCGACCTGCGCGGGATGACCACCACGGAAGACGTTCTCCTCGACCTGCTCCAGATCGAGGAGGCCGAGGAGAACGTCGAGATCCGTTGTGTCCGACAGTGTCACCGGGTGTCTTTCTCACCCAGCCGGTGCACGTGGATGAGGTTGGTCGAACCCGAGCGTCCCGGAGGCGCTCCGGCGACGATCACCACGAGGTCGCCGCGCTGGTACCGGCCCAGCGACAGCAACGCCGCGTCGACCTGTTCGACCATCTGGTCGGTGGTGTCGACCGGCTCGACCGAGAAGGTCTCGGTGCCCCACGTCAGCGCCAGCTGGTTGCGGATGTGCGGGACGGGCGTGAACGCGAGCAGCGGCAGCGGGGTGTGCAGCCGCGCGAGTCGTCGCACGGTGTCGCCCGACTGGGTGAACGCGACGAGCGCCTTGGCGTCGAGACGCTCGCCGATGTCGCGGGCGGCGTACGAGATGACACCGCGCTTGGTGCGCGGAACGTGCGTCAGCGCAGGCACTTCCGTCGAATCCGACTCGACGGCGGCAATGATGCGCGCCATCGTGCGGACCGTTTCGACGGGGAACTTGCCGACGGAGGTCTCACCCGAGAGCATCACGGCGTCGGTGCCGTCGAGCACGGCGTTGGCCACGTCGGAGGCCTCGGCGCGGGTGGGACGCGAGTTCTCGATCATCGATTCGAGCATCTGCGTCGCGACGATGACGGGCTTGGCGTTCTCGCGTGCGATCTGGATCGCGCGCTTCTGCACGAGCGGTACTTCCTCGAGCGGAAGTTCGACGCCGAGGTCGCCGCGCGCCACCATGACCGCGTCGAAGGCGAGGACCACGGCCTCGAGATTCTCGACGGCCTCGGGCTTCTCGAGCTTGGCGATCACCGGCACGTGCCGCCCGACGCGGTCCATGACCTCGTGAACGAGTTCGACGTCGGCCGGCGACCGCACGAACGACAGGGCGATGAAGTCGACACCGAGGCGCAGGGCGAACTCGAGATCCTCGATGTCCTTCTCCGACATGGCCGGAACGGAGACGTTCATCCCCGGCAGGGAGACACCCTTGTTGTTGCTGACGGGTCCGCCCTCGATGACGCGGCAGACGACGTCGTTGCCCTCGACCGCCTCGACGACGAGACCGACCTTGCCGTCGTCGACGAGCAACCGGTCGCCGGCGACGGCGTCCTGGGCGAGTTCCTTGTAGGTGGTCGAGACGCGGTCGTGGTCTCCGACCACGTCGTCGACGGTGATGCGGACCACTTCACCGTGTTCCCACACGGTGCGGTCCTCGGCGAATCGTCCGAGCCGGATCTTCGGCCCCTGGAGATCGGCGAGGATACCGACGGCGTGCCCGGAGGCCTCCGACGCAGCGCGGACCCGGTTGTAGTGGCCCTCGTGGTCGGCGTGTTCACCGTGGCTGAAATTCAGGCGGGCGACGTCCATTCCGGCGTCGACGAGATTCCGCAGGACATCGGGGTCGGCGGTGGCCGGCCCCATAGTGCAAACGATCTTGGTGCGTCGGGTCACGCTTCGAGCCTAGCCTCCGAGCCTGCGACCCTCCATCCCAGCACCCCGGTGCGTGTCGCCGGGGNTGGGATGGAGACGTCGGGATGTCACGGACGGAGCTGGCGTCCGTTCTTGTCGCGGACCTTGCCGGTGAGCATGAGGATGCCGTCGATCAGCGGCCAGATGCCCCCGATACCGCAGGTGAGCCACGTGACGGCGATCTGCGCGACCGCCGTGCCCGGCTGGTCGAGGTAGAAGCGTCCGGCACCGAAGGCGCCGAGCAGGATCTCCAGCACACCTGCGGTGACCTTGCTCTTGTCGGAGTACGGCTCGCCGGTGTAGGGATCGCGTCCGAAGGGCGCTGCGGCGTCGCGACCGTACGGGTTCGACGGGTCGGGGTAGCCGTAGGCCGACATCACCCCGTAGCCGGGCGGCGGACCGTATCCCTGTCCGCTCTGTGGAGGCGGGCCGTAACCCTGCCCGCCCTGCGGCGGCGGACCGTAACCCGGCTGCTGCGATCCCTGCGGACCGGTGTACCGGCCCTGCGACGGGTCCTGCTGCGGGGACCCGATCGGGTAGTGCGGGTCGGGTGTCCCGTAGACCGGTCCGGTGCCGGTCTCGGGCCGGCCCTGATGCTCGCCGTAGGGGTAGTCGCCCGGGGACGGATAGTCGGACTCGTGCTCGGCCGGCGGCGGGTAGCTGGGCGTGGTCCCCCAGCCCGGTCCGTTGCCGACACCCGAGTAGGTGTCCCATCCCGGTCCCGGAGTGCCGGTGGCGCCACCGAGGGAGTCGAGTGTGGGCGGTTGAGCGGACAACGAGGCCTGCGCGGTGGCGTCGTAGTCGAACGCGCGTCCGAGATCGGGCGGCGGGGTGTGCTCGCTCTCCGAGGACCGCTCCGGCGTGTCGGCGCCGGAGGCGGACTCGCTCCGCTTCGTCAGGTCGGGCTGGGCAGGCTCCGTCTTGTCGGGCTCCGGCTTGGCAGGCTCCGAATCGGATGCTCCCGAAGTTCCCGGGTCCTGTGTGGTCACGAGTGATCCCCTTTGCTGTCTCCGGACGTCGCTTCGTCGACTCTACCGGCGGCGGACGACGAGCTGTCCGACTCCGCATCCGCCGACTCCGAAGTGGGCGCGGCCTCGTCTGCGGCCGCCCCGCCCTCGTCCTGTGCGGCCGGCTCTGCGTCCGCGTTCCCGGCGACCGGGTTCAGCGTCGCAGGGTCCTCGCGGCCCTTACGTGCGAGGACGAAGTAGGCGACCGCGAGCACGAATACGATGCCCGAGGTGAACGAGTTGATCCGGATACCGGCGATCTGGGTCGCCGCATCGGTGCGCATCAGCTCGATCCAGAACCGGCCCGCGCAGTACCCGGCGACGTAGAGGGCGAACAGGCGTCCGTGACCGATCGTGAACTTCCGGTCGACGAACACCAACAGCAGCACGACGGCGAGGTTCCACAGCAGCTCGTAGAGGAAGGTCGGGTGCACGACGAAGGCCACCTCGCCGGTGGACACGCCGTCGACCAGCCCGGGCGCGACCTGCCCTGCGTCGTTGCGCCGTTCGTAGATCTCGAGTCCCCACGCCACCGTGGTCTCGCGACCGTAGAGTTCCTGGTTGAACCAGTTGCCGAGGCGTCCGATGGCCTGCGCCAGCAGGATCGCCGGGGCGAGGGCGTCCCCGAAGGCCGGCAGCGGGATCCCCCGCCGACGGCACCCGATCCACGCACCGAGCGCACCGAAAGCGACCGCACCCCAGATGCCGAGGCCGCCCTCCCAGATCTTCAGGGCGTCGACCGGGTCGTTGCCGTCTCCGAAGTACTTCTGCCAGTCGGTGGCCACGTGGTAGAGCCGCCCACCGATCAGACCGAAGGGCACCGCCCACACGGCGATGTCGAGGACGGTGCCGGCCTGTCCGCCGCGTGCGACCCAGCGGCGGTCGCCCCACCAGATCGCCACGACGATCCCGACGATGATGCACAGGGCGTAGGCGCGGAGGGCGAACGGTCCGAGATACCAGACGCCCTGCGGCGGACTCGGCAGATAGGCCAGAACAGACGCAGTGGATGTCACGAGTGCACGTTAGCGGAGCGAACGCCCTTCGCGAGATCCCGAGTCAGTGCGAGCAACGCGTCGGGCCCTTCGGCGACGGCGGAGACCAGCGCCGAACCGACGATCACGCCGTCGGCGTAGCCCGCGATCTCCGCGGCCTGGGCACCGTTGCGCACACCGAGACCGACACCGACCGGGATGTCGGAGTGCGTGCGCACCCGGGCGACGATCTCCGGCGCGCGGTTGTCGACGCTGTCGCGGGCGCCGGTGACACCCATGGTCGAGGTGGCGTAGACGAAGCCGCGGCACTTGTCGAGGGTGGTCGCGAGGCGCTCGTTGGTCGACGACGGTGCGACCAGGAAGATCCTGCCGAGTCCGTACTTGTCGGCCGCGGCGATCCATTTCTCCGCCTCGTCCGGGACGAGGTCGGGCGTGATGATGCCGAGTCCACCCGCGGCCGCGAGGTCGCGCGCGAAGTTCTCGACGCCGTACTTGAGCACGAGGTTCCAGTAGGTCATCACGACCGCGGCGCCGCCGGCGGCGGTGATCGCCTCGACGGCCGGGAAGACGTCGCGGACCCGGACGCCGTTGGCGATCGCTTCGAACGCCGCGTTCTGGATGGTGGTGCCGTCCATGACCGGGTCGCTGTAGGGGATGCCGACCTCGATGAGATCGCAGCCGCCCTCGACGAGCGTCTTCATCGCCTCGACGGAGCGCTCGACGGTGGGATAGCCGACCGGCAGGTAACCGACCAGTGCGGCGCGGTTCTCGGCGCGGCAGGTCGCGAAGATCTCGGTCAGGCGTTCGTGCGGGGCGCTCACTGGGCTGCTCCTTCGGGGCCGGTCCGGTCGGCGGACTCGTCGGTCGGCAGGTAGCCGAACCACTTGGCGGCGGTGTCGACGTCCTTGTCCCCGCGGCCGGAGAGGTTGACCAGGACGATGGCGCCCTTGCCGAGTTCGGGGCCGAGCTTGACGGCACCGGCGACGGCGTGGGCCGACTCGATCGCGGGAATGATGCCCTCGGTGCGGCACAGCAACGCGAAGGCCTCCATGGCCTCACTGTCGGTGACGGCGCGGTACTCGGCCCGGCCGGTGTCGGCGAGCCAGGCATGTTCGGGGCCGACGCCGGGATAGTCGAGACCGGCGGAGATCGAATGCGATTCGATGGTCTGGCCGTCCTCGTTCTGCAGCAGATACGAGAACGCGCCGTGCAGGGCACCGTGAGTGCCGCCGCCGATGGTGGCGGCGTGCCGTCCGGTCTCCACCCCGTCTCCCCCGGCCTCGCAGCCGACGAGCTTGACGGACGGGTCGTCGATGAACGGGTGGAAGATGCCGATCGCGTTCGATCCGCCGCCGACGCAGGCGACGACGGCGTCGGGCAGGCGACCGGTGAGTTCGCGGATCTGTGCGCGGGCCTCGAGGCCGATGATGCGCTGGAAGTCGCGGACCATCGCCGGGAAGGGGTGCGGGCCGGCGGCGGTGCCGAAGCAGTAGTAGGTGTTGTCGGCGTTGGTGACCCAGTCGCGCATCGCCTCATTGATCGCGTCCTTGAGGGTGCGCGAGCCGGTCTTGGCGGCGATGACCTCGGAGCCGAGCAGACGCATGCGCGCGACGTTGAGGGCCTGCCGTTCGGTGTCGACCTCGCCCATGTAGACGCGGCATTCGAGACCGAGCAGCGCGCATGCGGTGGCTGTGGCGACGCCGTGCTGGCCGGCGCCGGTCTCGGCGATCACGCGGGTCTTGCCCATGCGCTTGGCGAGCAGCACTTGCCCGAGCACGTTGTTGATCTTGTGCGAGCCGGTGTGGTTGAGATCCTCGCGCTTGAGGAAGATGCGCGCTCCGCCGGCGTGTTCGCTCAGGCGGGTGGCCTCGTAGACCGGGGACGGGCGGCCGGTGTAGTCGCGCTGCAGGCGGTCGAGTTCGGCCAGGAAGCCGGGATCGACGCGCTCCTTCTCGTAGGCAGCGGTGACCTCCTCGATCACCGCCATGAGCGCCTCGGGCACATAGCGGCCACCGAAGACTCCGAAATGGCCGCGGACGTCGGGTTCGTGCGCGGTCGGAGTGGCGAGGGCTTCGCTCATCGAGGGAAGCCCTCGGCCCTTGGCGGAAAGTGCGGAATCGTCTGCAGTCACGCGTCCAGTCTGCCCCACCACGCGACGCGGATCACGTGGGGGTCCGGACCGGCCGGGACGGTCAGCGTGCGGGCTTGGGGCACGACGGATGCGTGCCCACCGTCACCAGTTCGGCGACTGCCTGGCGCGGATCCCCACTGGTCACCAGTCCCTCTCCGACGAGCACCGCGTCGGCACCCGCGCCCGCGTACGCGAGCAGATCGGCCGGGCCGCGAACACCCGACTCGGCGATCTTGAGCACGTTGCTGGGCAGGCCCGGCGCGATGCGCGAGAAGGTCGTCTTGTCGACCTCGAGGGTCTTGAGGTTGCGCGCGTTGATCCCGATGACGGTGGCGCCCGCCTCGAGGGCACGGTCGGCCTCCTCCTCGGTGTGCGCCTCTACCAGCGCGGTCATGCCGAGCGACTCGACGCGGTCGATCAGCGCCGTCAGCACGGTCTGCTCGAGGGCCGCGACGATGAGGAGCACGATGTCGGCGCCGTGTGCCCGCGCCTCGTGGATCTGGTAGGGACCGACCACGAAATCCTTGCGCAGTACGGGAATACGGACAGCGCGACGGACGGCGTCGAGGTCGGCGAGGCTGCCGTGGAATCGGCGTTCCTCGGTGAGAACGCTGATGGCGCGAGCGCCTCCGGACTCGTACGCTGCAGCGAGCTCGGCGGGATCGGCGATGTCGGCGAGAGCACCCTTCGAGGGGCTGGCACGCTTCACTTCGGCGATGACCGCGATGCCCGGTTCGCGCAGCGCGGCCTTGGCGTCGATCGGTGGGGGCGCGGCTGCGGCGGCAGCCTTGACGGAGGCGAGATCGAGGGCCGCCTCACGGGCGGCGACGTCTGCTCGCACTCCTTCGAGAATCGAATCGAGAACTGTCATCGTGGCTCGAGTCCTTTCCCACCCTGCTCAATCCCGATGTGATCAAGCTCATCGGATCTGTCTAAAAGAGTAGTGAAGTGGTTTACAGCGGTCACCGGCGGGTGCCTGTATCACCCTCGCCACCGTCGTCCGTGGGATCCTCACCTGCGTCCAGTGCGTCCCACAGACCGCGTTCGGACAGGGGTTCGTCGTTCTCGGCGCGCCGGGCGGCCGCCTCGCGACGNGACGTGCTGCCGGGGCGTCGTACTTCGACGACAGTCCGGCCGCCTCGCGCGGGGTGCGCCACAGCGTCACTGCCGCGGCGAGGGCCGCGACGGCGCCGACGATCGCGAGGACGGCGGGCAACGGATAGGTCTCGACGGCGGTCACGGTCGCGCGGTCGGGCAGCGCGGCGACACCGGCCGCGGTCTCGGGGTCTGCGTCGCCGGTGAGCAACCGGACGGCGGGGATCGCGGCGGCGACGGCGACGGCCGCGACCACGAGCGAGACGAGACGCAGCGCGAGTCCGCGCACCGCGAAGACGGCGGCGACCGCCGCGAGCAGCACGAGAGCGAGCGGGGTCAGTGCCGCCGCCCAGCGGCCACCCTCGAGGTCGTCGACGCGGTCGATCCCGAGTCCGTCGGACGAGACCGCGGTGACCCACGTCATCCGGCTCGATGCCCACAACAGGGCCGCACCGACCCCGAGCAGCAGGGCGGCGATCACGGTCGGCCGGCGCCGGCGTCCGGTGGTGGGGCCGGCGTCCGGCG
>NZ_JBKFBA010000008.1:46198-60631 GCF_053345925.1 Rhodococcus sp. C26F | reverse complement strand
CACCGTGCGTCACCGCCGTAGGTGATGAGGGTGGACGCGGCGGCCACGGCGGCGAGGGCGGACATGGCCTTGTTGCGGGCCTCGGTGTCCTCGGCCTCCGGGTCGGAGTCGGCGACGATGCCGGCACCCGCCTGCACGTAGGCGACGCCGTCCTTGACGAGCGCGGAGCGGATCGCGATGGCGGTGTCGGCGTCGCCCGCGAAGTCGAGATAGCCGACGATGCCGCCGTAGATGCCGCGGCGGGTAAGTTCGAGTTCCTCGATCAGTTCCATCGCGCGCACCTTCGGCGCCCCCGACAGGGTCCCGGCGGGGAAACACGCCGTGACGGCGTCGAGGGCGTGCTTGCCCTCCGCGAGTCGCCCGGTGACCGTGGAGACGAGGTGCATCACGTGGCTGTACCGCTCGATGTGGCGGTAGTCGTGCACCTCGACGGTGCCCGGCGTGCACACCCGGCCGAGATCGTTGCGGCCGAGATCGACGAGCATGAGGTGCTCGGCGTTCTCCTTCTCGTCATGGACGAGGTCCTTCTCGAGCAGGATGTCCTCCTCCTCGTTCGCGCCGCGCCACCGGGTCCCGGCGATGGGATGGGTGGTGGCCACCCCGTCCGAAACCGTCACGAGCGCCTCCGGGCTCGATCCGACGATCGAGAAGGCCGTCTCGCCGTCCGGGCCGGGGATGTGGAGCAGAAACATGTACGGGCTGGGGTTGGACGCGCGGAGCATCCGGTAGACGTCGATCGGCTCTGCGTCGCAGTCGATCTCGAAGCGCTGCGAGAGCACCACCTGGAAGGCCTCACCGGCCTCGATGTCGCCGATCAGTTTGCGGACGTCCGTGCAGAACGACTCGGTGGTGCGCTGGCGGCGGTAGTCGGGTTCGGGCCGCGAGTAGGTCGCGACGGTGGCCGGTGCGGGCGCGGCGAGCGCCGCGGTCATCCGGTCGAGGCGGGCGACGGCGTCGTCGTAGGCCTCGTCGACGCGCTCGTCGGAGCCGTCCCAGTTCACGGCGTTGGCAATGAGCCAGATCATGCCCTCGTGGTGGTCGACGGCCGCGAGGTCGGTGGCCAGCAGCATCACCATCTCGGGGATCTGCAGATCGTCCTCGGCGAGCGTCGGCAACTTCTCGAGATGACGGACGACGTCGTAGCCGAGATAACCGACCATGCCGCTGGTGAGGGGCGGCAGTCCGTGGATGCGATCGGTGTGGAGCAACTGGAGGGTCTCCCCGAGGACGTCGACGGGGTTGCCACCCGTGGGCGCGCCGGCCGGGACGTTGCCGTACCAGGCGGCGTCGCCGTCGACGACGGTCAGCGCGGCCGGGCTCCCGGCGCCGATGAACGACCACCGCGACCACGACCGGCCGTTCTCCGCCGACTCGAGCAGGAAGGTTCCGGGGCGGTCGGCCGCGAGCTTGCGGTAGGCCGACAGCGGGGTCTCCGCGTCCGCGAGCACCTTGCGGGTCACCGGGACCACGCGGTGCTCGGCGGCCAGCTGGCGGAACTGCTCGCGGGTGGTCGTCGAATCGGAACGGCCGCCACCCGAGGAGTCGGTGGTGGCTGCGGGAATGGTGGTGGGCTCGCCGGACATGCGCCCCATCATCCCAGGGACCTCGTCCGGCTCTGCAGCCGCCGTCAGGCGACCTGGAACGAGCGCTTGGCCAGGCCCATCCAGAAGCCGTCGACGACCTGGTCGATGCCGCGGCCGGGGGCGTCGGAGGCACCGAGGGTGACGAACAGCGGAGCGAAGTGCTCGACCGTCGGATGCGCGTACGGCATGCCCGGTGCGCGGTGCCGGAAGTCGAGCAGCGCGTCGACGTCGCCGCGCGCGAGTTGCTCGGCGGTCCAGTGGTCGAACTCCGCGGACCAGCCCGGTGCGGGCGCCTCGGGCCGCGGGTCGCGCAGGAAGGGCAGACCGTGCGTGGTGAATCCCGATCCGATGATGAGCACGCCCTGCTCGCGCAGCGGACGCAGTCGTGCGCCCAGGTGGAGCAGGCGTTCCGGATCCAGTGTGGGCAGGGAGATCTGCAGCACCGGGATGTCGGCGTCCGGGTACATGACGGTCAGCGGGACGTAGGCACCGTGGTCGAGTCCGCGGTGCGGTTGCTGCACGACCGGTTCGTCGTCGGGCATCAGTGCCGCGACCTGCCGGGCCAGTTCGGGCGCGCCGGGGCTGGTGTAGGTCACCTCGTAGAAGCGGCGCGGGAAGCCGCCGAAGTCGTACACGAGCGGGGTGCCGGTGGTCGTCGACCCGATGGTCAGCGGAGCGGATTCCCAGTGCGCCGAGACCACGAGGATCGCTGTGGGTCGCGGCAGGTCGGCCGCCCAACGCTGCAGCTGCGAGACCCACAGTTCGCTGTCGACGAGCGGCGGGGCGCCGTGACTGAGGAACAGGGCGGGCGTGGTCGCGGAATCGATGGTCATGACATCCCCTCAAGTTGAAGCTTCAAGTATCATAGAGGAGAACCCGTCGCGCGGCCATTCTCATTCCCCGGCCGGGTGCGACAGCGAAACCGAACGAGCGAGGAGCAGGCATGAGCAACGAGGACCCGCGGTGGCTCGATCCGGCGCAGCAGAACGCCTGGCGGGCGCTCGTCTCCGTCGTCACGCGACTGCCGGCCGCGCTCGACACCCAGATGCAACGCGACTCCGACATGACGCACTTCGAGTACTTCGTCCTCGCACTGCTCTCCGAGAACCCCGAGCGTCGATTGCGTCTCAACGCCCTCGCCGCCGAGGCCAACGCGTCGCTGTCGCGGCTCTCGCACGTCGTCACGCGCCTCGAGAAGCGCGGCTGGGTTCGACGCGAACCGGTTCCGGGCAGTCGCGGTTCGTACGCAGTGCTCACCGATGCCGGCTACGACACCGTCGTCGAAGCGGCACCGAGCCACGTCGAGGCGGTGCGCAGGCTCGTGTTCGACGGCCTCGACGACGACCAGGTCCGCGCGCTCGCGCGCCTGGGCTCCGCCCTGGTCGAGCAGATCGACGAAGGGATCGCCGGCGGTATCGGCAAGGCCTGAGCCGCCGCTCCACGACCCTCCCGCGCCGTCACGTGGTGGGGCGGCTCCGCGGCACGTCCCGGAACGGGATGTTCGGGTCGTGGCTGCGCTCACGCGGCATGCCGAGCACGCGTTCGCTGATGGCGTTGCGCGCCATCTCCGTCGTCCCGCCCGCGATACACCACACCTGCCGCATCAGATGGTCGACACCGCGCTGCGCGACCGCACCGTCGGTCTCGTCCCAGGCGGCACCGTTGGCGTCGGTGAACTCGTAGCCGATGGTGACGAGCCGGCTCTCCACGACACCGGACATCAGGCGGGCGATGCTCGCGGCCTGATCCGACATGGTCCGCGTCGCCACGCCCATGGACACCCGCTGCTCGAGGGACTGCTTGACCAGTTCGAGCATCCGCGCCTCCCCGAGCAGGTCGCGGGCGAGTGGGTCGTCGAGCCGGCCGGCGTCGCGGGCCACGGCGAACAGCTCGGGCATCCGCGAGGCGCCGCGCGAGACCCCCGCCGGGATCGTCGTGTACGGCGAGTTCCGGTACATGCGTTCGTGGAACATCCATCGGGTGCCCACGGTCCAGCCGTCGTCGACCTCACCGAGCCGGTCACTGTCGGGGACACGCACGTCCGTCAGGAATTCCTGACAGAACTCCCTCGAACCGCTGAGCATCTCGATGCGATGCACCTCGACCGAGGGCTGCTTCAGCGGCACCATGAAGACGGTCAGACCCCGGTTCTTCGGGACGTCCCAGTTGGTGCGGGCCAGGCACAGCGCCCAGTCCGACCACCACGCACCGGTGGTCCAGATCTTCGATCCGTTGAGGATCCAGTCCTCACCGTCGCGGACCGCGGTGGTGACGGCCGCGGCGACGTCGGATCCGCCGCTGGGTTCGGAGAGCATCTGCATCCACAATTCCTCGCCCTTCAGGATGGCGGGGATGTGGCGGCGCTTCTGTTCCTCGGTCCCGAACTCGAGCAGCACCGCCGCGCACGGCACGAAGGTGGGCACCTGCAGGCAGGACGGATATTCGTAGCCGGCGAGTTCCTCGTCGAACACCTGCTGGTAGGCGCGTGGCAGCCCCTGCCCGCCGTACTCGCGGGGGAAGCAGATGCCGGCGAAGCCCGCATCGAACATCGCCCGCTGGATGTCGCGCTCGCGCCGGACGAGGGCCAGCTCCTCCTCGTCGGACGCCTCGGGGCGGAGCACCCCGATGTAGGCCGCCGAATCGGAGCGTTCCAGGTTGGCGTCGATCCACGCCCGCGCCCGCGCCCGGAACTCGTCGAGCGTCTCGGTCACGTCGGCCCTGTCCGAGGTGTCGAGCGTCATCAGGATGCCTGCCGGAGTTCGACGATGTCGGCGAGACGGGCACGATGTTCGGCCGGGGTGCCGAAGCCGGAGCGGTTCGCGGCGGCGCGTCGCGCGTAGAGGTGCAGGTCGTGTTCGTAGGTCACGCCGATCCCGCCGTGGATCTGGATGCAGTCCTGCACCAGCTCGCTGCCGTACTGCCCGATGTAGGCCTTTGCGGCACAGAGGAGTTCGTCCGCATCGGGGCTCGATGTCGCGACCGCTCCGGCCGCGCGGTCGGCGATGGCATGACTCGCCTCGAGCCAGGTCTTCATGTCGGCGAACCGATGCTTGAGTTCCTGATAGGACGCAAGCGGGCGACCGAAGGCATAGCGGTCGAACGCCCACGCGACGGTGAGATCGAAGACCGCTTGCAGCGCTCCGACGGATTCGGCGGCGGAGATCACGAGCGCGGTCCGCTGCGCGCGGGCGGCGTCGTCCGCTCCCCCGCCGGGTTCGCCGACGACGGAGCTCAGCGGCACGCGCACCTCGTCGAAGTCGACCGCGGCGTAGCGCCGCGTGACGTCGATCGACTGCAGTGGTGTGACGCTCACTCCCCCGGCGTCGCGGGGTACGAGCACGTTCGTCACGTCCTGCCCGGTCCCACCGGTCACGAGCAGGAGCTCGGCGGTGGCACCGGCTTCGACGGGGCGTTTGGTGCCGGTGACGACCACCTCGTCGCCGTCGATCAGGATCCCGACAGGCGCGGTGGCGGTCCGGCTGCCGGCGCGCGGTTCGTCCAGGCACCAGGCTACGGTGGCGCTGCCGGCGAGCAGCGCTGCCAGCGCTTCCTCGTGGTCGTTCCCGTATCGGCCGAGCATCTCCGCGGCGACGTTCGTCGGACACAGCGGCCCGGGGGCGGCGTGACGCCCGAACTCGTGGGCGACCAGCGTGAGATCGACGAGACCGAGACCGCTCAACGATCCTCCGCCGTGCTCCTCGTCGACGAGTAGGCCGGTCCATCCGAGTTCGGCTCCGGCGCGCCAGTAGTCGGCTGCGAAGCCGTCCGGATCGTCGCGGAGGCGGCGGATCCCGTCCGGCGGCACCTTCTCTGCGAGGAACCGTGCCGTGGTGTCGCGGAAGAACTCCTGATCCGGACTCGGATCCAACAACATGCGTGTCCCTTCACCCCGTCGTCAGAACATAGCGCTCTCAATACAGAGAACACTATTCTCATCGGATAAGAAAGGGGTACGCGAGGACGGACTCGGGTGGACCGAGTCGGTTCAGCCGAGCGGAGTTCCGCCCACGCCCCAGTTCTCGCGGGGCACCTCGGTGATCGTCACCCACACCGACGACGGATTCTTGCCCGAGGCCTCGGCGTACGCGCGGGTGACCGCGGAGATCACCTCGGCCTTCTGCTCGTCGGACAGGCCCGGCGTCTGACTGATCTGGATGAGAGGCATGCGGGCATTCTCGCAGCCCGTCGCACGGCCCGCCGATCGGTCCTGCGCCGTGTCCGTCACGGCACGATCCGGACCTCCGTCGTCCGCGGATGCTCGACGAGCGCGACCATCGCATCGACGAACGGGACACCGTCGACCGCCGGCGTCGAATAGTGCTGGTGCAGAGCGAAACAGCCCTCGATCCGGCCCGCGGCGCCCGTGGGGATCCGACAGCGGATCGACCATGTCGCACACGGCGTCGCCGGCGGCGCACACGGTGGCCACCGGAACGTCCCCGAAGCCCGCTCGCGCCCCGCTCGGCGAGATACCGGGCAGGGCGGCGGGCACCACGACCTCCGCGCCGGTCCCGGACGTCCGCGGATCGGCGATGAGCAGACCGGAGAGATCGGCCGGTCGGTCGGAGGCGTGCGCGAGGTCGGCGAGGACGTCACCGGCCACAGCGGCGCCCTGCGAGAAACCGACGATGCGCACCGCGGCCTCAGGGCACTCCGTCTGCGCCCGCACGACCTGCCGGTGGAGTTCGGCGACCGGCTACTCGGCGATCTGCGGTACCTCGAGCAGGACGTCGGTATCGAAGCAGGTGTGCGTGCCGGTGTGGCAGGCGGCGCCGACCTGGTCGACGACGAGCAGCACCGTGTCGCCGTCGCAGTCGAGACGCACCTCGTGCACGTACTGGGTGTGCCCGGACGTCTCGCCCTTGACCCAGTACTGCTGCCGCGACCGCGAGTAGTAGGTGGCCTTGCGGGTCGCGAGGGTGCGGGCGAGCGCCTCGTCGTCCATCCACGCCATCATCAGCACGGCGCCGGTGGCCCGCTCCTGCACGACGGCGGCGAACAGACCGTCGTCGTTGCGCTTGAGCCGGGCGGCGATCGCCGGATTCAGGATGCCGCTCATCGGACCGTGATCCCTTCCACGCGCATCGCGTCCTTGACCTGACCGATGGTCAGCTCCCGGAAGTGGAAGACGCTCGCGGCGAGCACCGCGTCGGCACCGGCCTGCACGGCGGGTGCGAAGTGCTCGACGGCTCCGGCACCACCGGAGGCGATGACGGGCACGTGCACATCCTTGCGCACGGCCTCGATCATCTTCAGGTCGAAACCGCTCTTGGTGCCGTCGGCATCCATCGAGTTGAGCAGGATCTCGCCGACGCCGAGTTCCTCGCCGCGCCGGGCCCACTCGACCGCGTCGATGCCCGTCCCGCGACGACCACCGTGCGTGGTGACCTCCCAGCCGCTCGGCGTGGGTTCCTTCCCTGCGGGCACGGTGCGCGCGTCGACCGACAGCACGATGCACTGCGACCCGAACCGCTCGGACATCTCGCGCAGCACCTCGGGCCGGGCGATGGCCGCGGTGTTCACTGACACCTTGTCGGCGCCGGCGCGCAGCAGACGATCGACGTCCTCGACGGTGCGGACGCCGCCTCCGACCGTGAGCGGGATGAACACCTGCTCGGCGGTGCGCGTGACGACGTCGAGCATGGTGCCGCGGTCGCCGCTCGACGCGGTGACGTCGAGGAAGGTCAGTTCGTCGGCGCCCTGTTCGTTGTAGAGGGCGGCGAGCTCGACCGGATCACCCGCATCGCGCAGGTTCTCGAAGTTGACACCCTTGACCACCCGCCCCGCATCCACGTCGAGGCACGGGATGACCCGCACGGCCAGCGTCATGTTCGATCTCCTTCGGAACCCAACTGCTCGGCCACGGACCGTTCCGTCGCCGACTGCACAATCTCCAGTATCTCGCCGTGCACTCCGGGCGCTGCAGCGACCACCGATCCGGACCCGATCCGCCAGGGCCGGCCCGCGAAGTCGGTGGCGATGCCACCGGCGGCCCGCACGAGTGCGACACCGGCGGCGTTGTCCCAGGGGTGGTGGCCGAACACGACGGCACCGCCGATCGCGCCTCCCGCGGTGAACGCGAGGTCGGCACCGGTGGAGCCGTGCATCCGCAGCCGGGCGACGCGCCGGCTCAGCTCGGTGATGACGGCGAGACGCCGGGTGCCGGGCACCCGACCGCGACTGTCGATGTCGAAACTGCCGACCGCGATCATCACGTCCTCGAGCCGCGCCGGTTGCAGCGGTTCGGTGGGCTCGCCGTTCACGAGCAGCGGCCCGTCGGCGATTCCCGCGAAGCGCTGATTCGTCAGCGGCAGCCACGTGAGGCCGAGGACCGGTTCGCCGTCCTCGACGAGAGCGAGGAGGATCCCGGCCATCGGCAGCCCGGCGGAGTAGTTGATGGTGCCGTCGATCGGGTCGAGCAACCAGACGGTGCCCTCCCCCGCGGACGGGCCGCCGAACTCCTCACCGTGCACGGGGATACCGGTGCGCTCGGCGAGGGCACCGGAGATCCGCCGCTCCAGTTCGAGATCGAGGTCGGTCGCGAAGTCGTTCGGTCCCTTGTCGACGGAACGCGGCGCACCGTGCCCGGCGACGAACCGTTCCGCGACCTCGTCGAGTACACCGCTCGCGACGGCGAGCAGCCGGTTCAGGTCTGCGGGATCGGTCATCGGTCAGCGCGAGACGGCGTCGAGCGCCTCGGTCAGCGTGAATCGGCCCGCGTACAGCGCCTTTCCGATGATGGCACCTTCGACACCCTCGTCGACGAGCGTCGCGATGGCACGCAGGTCGTCGACGGTCGAGACGCCACCGGAGGCGACGACCGGCGATTCGGTGGCCGCGCACACCTCGCGGAGCAGGTCGAGATTGGGGCCGGAGAGGGTGCCGTCCTTGGTGACGTCGGTGACGACGTAGCGCGAGCAGCCGTCGCGTTCGAGGCGCTCGAGCACCTCCCACAGATCGCCGCCGTCGGAGACCCAGCCGCGGCCGCGCAGCCGCCACTGGCCGTCGAGAAGCTTGACGTCGAGACCCACGGCGATCCGGTCGCCGAACTCGCCGATGACGCGCGAGCACCACTCGGGATTCTCGATCGCGGCGGTGCCGAGGTTGACGCGGGCACAGCCGGTCGCGAGGGCCGCGGCGAGGGTCTCGTCGTCGCGGATGCCGCCCGACAGCTCGACCTTCACGTCGAGTTCGCCGACGACGTCGGCGAGAAGTGCACGGTTGTCGCCGCGGCCGAACGCCGCGTCGAGATCGACCATGTGCACCCATTCGGCGCCGGCGTTCTGCCATTCGAGGGCGGCGTCGCGGGGCGAACCGTAGCCGGTCTCGCTGCCCGCCTCTCCCTGAACGAGGCGAACTGCTTCACCGTTGACGACGTCGACTGCGGGCAAAAGGACCAGGCTCACTGCGTACACATTAGTGCCTGTACCTGTGACATCGCCAAACGCGTGGCCGGGGCGCCGGGAAAGCGCCGTGCGTCATGCCGACCGTGCTGCGTCGAGGGCCCGGCAGGTCGGGGTCGGACGGCCGGTGTACTCGTCGACGGACCCCTCGTACAGCACGGTTCCGCCGTGCCGCCCCGGTCCCGGCCCGAGGTCGACGATGTGGTCGGCGTGGCGGATCACGTCGAGGTGGTGCTCGATGACGACGACCGTGTGCCCTCGGTCGACGAGACCGTCGAAGACGTGCAGGAGGGTGCCGACGTCCTCGGCGTGCAGGCCGGTGGTCGGCTCGTCGAGGACGTAGAGGGTCGGCGTCTTCACTCGTCCGAGTTCCTTGGCGATCTTCACCCGTTGGCACTCGCCACCGGAGAGCGTGTCGAGCGACTGCCCGAGGCGGAGGTAGTCGAGGCCCACCCCGGCGAGCGCACTCAGTCGGCGCGCAATCTCCGGGTGCGGCAGTTCCTCGAGGGCGCGACCGACAGTGAGGTCGTCGACATCGGCGATCGACAGGCCGTTCACGGTGTGCCCGAGCACCTCGGCGGTGAACCGGCGGCCGTGGCAGGTGTCGCAGACGACCTCGTGTCCTTCCATGAAGGCGAGGTCGATGTACACGACACCGGCCCCCGTGCAGGTCGGGCACGCACCCGCCGAGTTCGCGCTGAACAGGCTCGCCGGCACACCGTTGTGTTCGGCGAACATCCGCCGCAGGGCGGGTGCGATGCCGGCGTAGGTGATCGGGGTGGAGCGGCGATTGGTGCTCACCGGCCGCTGGTCGATCACCGTGGCGTCGTACTGGTCGACGAGTTCGGCTGCGAGACTGGACTTTCCCGATCCGGCGACGCCGGTGAACACGGTGAGCACCCCGGTGGGGATCCACACCGTCAGGTCGCGGAGGTTGTTGCGACACGCATCGACGATCGTGAGACGACCGGTCGCCTCGCGGGCGGGGTGACCGCGGCCGATGTCGCGCCGCAGCGATCGGCCGGTGGGAGTGTCGGCCGTTCGCAACCGGTCGAAGGTGCCCTGGAAGACGAGGCGACCACCGGACGAACCCGCACCGGGACCGATCTCGATCACCTGGTCGGCACGGGCCATCACGGCCGGGTCGTGTTCGACGACGAGGACGGTGTTGCCGCTGTCGCGGAGCCGTTCGAGGAGGTCGATCATCGACTCCACGTCGGCGGGATGCAGACCGACTGTCGGTTCGTCGACGACATAGGTCATCTCCGTCAGGCTCGATCCGAGGTGCCGGACCATCTTGATCCGTTGCGATTCGCCGCCCGAGAGCGTGGTGGTCGCCCGGGCGAGCGCGAGATAGCCGAGGCCGATCGTCACCATCGCCTCGAGACGGCCCACCAGTGCGGATACCACGGGTGCGGCGCGCGAGTCGTCGATCGTGCGCACGAACTCGAACAGTTCGGTGATCTCGAGGCGGGACAGCTCCCCGATCGTGCGGCCGCGCACGGTGACCGCCCGCGCGGCCGCGTTCAGCCGTTCTCCGGCGCAGTCCGGGCACGTCTCGGCGCGGGTGAAACGCCGGATGACGTCCTGTTTGCGTTCGGAGAGGTTGTCGGAGGTGTGCAGGTGGATGCGCTCGAACCTCTCGACGACGCCCTCGTAGCCGTCCGGCGGTTTGTGGCTCAGCGTCGCGGCGGCCTCGCCGCCGTAGAGCAGGGCCTCCCGCTCGGCGGGCGTCCACTCGCGCAGGGGTGTGTCCGCGTCGAAGGAACCGATGTCGGCGTACTGGGAGTACCAGTACCCGCCGTTGCCGAATCCGGGCACCAGGATCGCACCTTCGGCGAGGGACCGGTCGAGATCGAGGAACCGCTCGACTGCGCTGACGACGATCTCGCCGAGCCCCGAGCAGGTCGGGCACATCCCGGTGGGGTCGTTGAACGAGAAGCGGTTCGACTCGCCGAGGACGGGTGTGCCCGCGCGGGAGTACAGCAGCCGCAGGTAGGTCCAGGTGTCGGTGATGGTGCCGACCGTCGAGCGGGCGTTGCCGCCGAGCCGACGCTGGTCGACGACGATCACCGGCGTCAGACCGTCGATGTGGTCGACGTCGGGTCGCGTCCATTTCGGCAACCGATTGCGCGTGAACGGCGGGTACGTCTCGTTGAGCTGGTAGCCGGCCTCCGCGGCGATCGTGTCGAAGACGAGCGACGACTTGCCGGAGCCGGACACCCCGACGATCACCACGAGCCGGTTGCGCGGAACGGTCAGATCGACGTCGGCCAGGTTGTGGGTGCGGGCGCGGCGGATCGTGATCGCGCGGCCTCGCACTGCCGCCTCGGTGGTCGTGACGGTGGTGGTCATAGGTTCGACGCTACGACCGGTTGCGGCCGGATCCTGACCGCAACCGGTGGGAGTATGGCGCCATGGCGGACGTCACCGAGCGGATGCTCGCGTTGTTGTCGATCCTGCAGACCGGACGCGCGATCGGCGGGGACGAGCTGGCCCGGCGGCTGCAGGTGNNNNGCCGCCGGACGCTCCGCCGCGACGTCGACCGTCTGCGCGGCTACGGGTATCCCGTCGAAACCCGTTCCGGGCCCGGCGGTTTCTATCACCTCTCGTCGGGACGCTCGATGCCGCCGCTGGTGCTCGACGACGACGAGGCCGTCGCCGTGCTGCTGGGGCTCGGCGCTCTCGCTGCGACCGGACCGACCGAAGGTGGACTGGACGACGCCGCGACCCGCGCCTACGGCAAGCTCGACCAGTTCCTTCCCGCGCGGCTGCGCCCGCGAGTCGCGGCCGTCCGCAGCGCGGTGGAGACGAGTGCGCTGCAGGCTCCCAGCGTGTCGGCGGAGCTGCTCGGCACCGTCGCGGAGGCAATCGCACGGTGCGACACGCTCACCTTCGACTACGTCGACGCGCAGGGCTCGCCCACCTCTCGCCGGGTCGAGCCGTACAGGCAGGTGCACCACCTGCTGCGGTGGTACCTCCTCGGATGGGACGTCGACCGCGAGGACTGGCGTGTCTTCCGCCTCGACCGTGTGCGCGACCTGCTCCTCACCGGCAGCCGGTTCGCACCCCGCCCGCTTCCCGCCGGGTCCGCCACGGAATACCTGCGGCAAGGACTCCGGCAGGGGCGGACACCGGTACATCTGGACGTGGCGGCCTCGGCCACGCACGTCGCCGACGCGCTGAAGTACCAGGACGCCGAGATCCGCCCGACGGGTGACGACCGGACCGAGGTACACCTCGCGGTCGAGTCGTGGCAGTGGCTCGTCCTCGCGCTCGCCACCCTCGACGCCGACATCCGAATGCGCGCGGACCCGGAGATCGTGCGGTCCTGCGCGGTGTTCGCCGATCGTCTGCGCGCGGCGGCGCAGGACGCCGTCGTCCCCTCCGAGGACGGCGCGAGGTGAATCTGGGCGCGGCAGATCGATTTCGAGTCTGCACAGCTGCGTTACCGAACACCTCGCGCGCCCAACCGGGGTTCGCTACCGCAACACGCCGGGCGAAATCCGGTTCGGCGCGTCAGCTTCCGGGGCGGTCGTCCTCGGCGGGACCGAAGGCGCGGCGGGCCGACCGCGTCGACACGACACCCATCGCCACGACGGCCACCACGATGCCGACGAGTGCGATGACGAGCCCGACGACCGGCGTGGGCCGGACCGCCACCACGACGATCGCGGTGACGAGCAGGACGACGGTCGCCGCGCCGACGGACATCAGCGCGTGACGGCCGAAGGAGAACTCTCCGCTCGGCCGTCCGCGCCGCGGCTCGGTCACAACGAGCTGACCCAGTTCTGCAGCAACTGTGCGCCGGCGTCGCCGGACTTCTCCGGGTGGAACTGGGTGGCCGAGAGCGGACCGTTCTCGATGGCAGCGACGAAGCGGCTGCCGTGCTCGGCCCAGGTCACCTTCGGCGGGGCGAGACGCTCGGGAGCGTCGAGTTCCCACTTGCGGGCGGCGTAGGTGTGGACGAAGTAGAAGCGGGTGTCGGCGTCCATGCCGGCGAAGAGCACCGAATCGGCGGGAGCCTCGACGGTGTTCCAGCCCATGTGCGGCAGCACCGGCGCGTCCAGACGCTCGACCGTGCCCGGCCACTCGCCGCAGCCCTCGGTCTCGATGCCGTGCTCGACGCCGCGTTCGAACAGGATCTGCATGCCGACGCAGATGCCGAGCACCGGGCGTCCGCCGGCGAGGCGGGTGCCGATGATCTTGTCTCCGCCGACGCTGCGCAGGCCCTTCATGCACGCGTCGAAGGCACCGACGCCGGGGACGACGAGTCCGTCGGCGGCGAGCGCGATCTTCGGGTCGGCGGTGACCTCCACGTGCACGCCGGTACGGGCGACTGCCCGCGTGGCGGAGTGGAGATTGCCCGAGCCGTAGTCGAGGACGGCGACCGTGGTTGCGCTCATGATGTCGATTCTATGTGGTGGGACGGGGACGTTCCGACGGCCCGGCCAGTCGGGCCAGCAACGGCAGCGCCGGAACCAGGACGGCGGCCGCGGCGAAGGCCGCGGGATATCCGGCCGCGGCTGCCACCGCGCCGAGGGCGAACGAACCGGCGCCGGTGCCCGCATCGAAGCCGATGTTCCAGGCGGCGCTCGCCGAGCCGGTGTTGCCGGCCCCGGCGCGACGGAACGCGACGAGCAGCGCCTCGTTCTGCACGACACCGAAGCCGAAGCCGAAGGCGATCGCGGCGACGATGAGCAGTACCGCTCCCCCTCGGTCGTCGGCGACGAGTGCGAAGGGAATCATCGCCAGGCCCGCCAGGCCGAGACCGACGGGCAGCAATTTCCCGGCGCCGATCCGGTCGGCGACCGAACCGGCCGCGTACCGCCCGATCAGCGAGGACGCGCTGAGCACGGCCAACGCCGCCGCGACGGGCAGACCGGCGACCGCGATACGCAACAGCGAGGTGAGACCGCCGTAGGCGATCGCACCCGCGCCGACCGCGACCAGCGGGAACAACAGCACGACCGGAGGCACCCGTCGCGCCGTCCGGGATTGTTTCGCGGTCAGCCGTGGCAGACGGATCGCGGCGAGCAGACCGGCGGACGAGATGATCGCGCCGAGCACGAACACCGGCGTGGTGGAGAACCGCTCGGCAATCGCCAGCCCGGCGGGCAGACCGATCGTCTGGGACGCGGCGATGGCGATGCCGAGCATGCCGGTGGCCCGGCCGAGCAATCGCGGCGGCGCGAGTTCGCCGACGAGGGCGGCCGCCGCCACGGTGATCATGCCGAAGCCGATACCGCGCAGCGCGGAGATCCCGAGCACGGCCGCCGGAGCCATCGACACGAGGAACAGCAGCGACGGCGGCCCGAGGAACAGGCAGCCGGCCACGAGCGTCGCGCGGTGACCGAACGCGCGCAACAGTCGCGGCATCGCGAGCTGGGTGAGGACGGTGGTGAACATGAACACCGCCGTCACCGACCCGGCGAGCGTGTCGCTGC
>NZ_JBKFBA010000008.1:15843-46191 GCF_053345925.1 Rhodococcus sp. C26F | reverse complement strand
CGCCCACGGCACGACCGGCAGCAGCAGCGAGAAGCCGCCGAAGGCCGCCGCGGACGTCGACCACGCCGGGATCAGACCACGAACGGTGAACAGTCCTTGTTGTTCCGCCACGTCAGAGCAGCCGGAAGACGCCCGCGGCGGCGGCCAGCACGGTCAGAGCCAGCAGCACACCCGCGAACAACGTGTTGCGCGCCTTCCACATCGACCACGTTCCGCCTGCCGCGAATCCGGCCACGATGAAGCACAGGTAGGTGAGGACGACATCCATATGTCAGAGACTGCCCTTCGTCGACGGGATGCCGGTCACACGCGGGTCGGGTTCGACGGCCTCGCGCAGCGCGCGGGCGACCGCTTTGAACTCGGCCTCGGTGATGTGGTGCGGGTCGCGGCCGTAGAGCACCCGCACGTGCAGGGCGATGCGGGCGTGGAAGGCGAACGACTCGAACACGTGCCGGTTGATCACCGTCGAGTAGGGCACGCCGGGATATCCCCCGATCACCGAGTGCACCATGTAGTCGGGTTCACCGGTGAACACGCAGTAGGGACGGCCGGAGACGTCGACCGACGCGTGCGCGAGGGTCTCGTCCATCGGGATGAAGCAGTCGCCGAAGCGCCGGATGCCGCGCTTGTCGCCGAGGGCCTGACCGAAGGCCTGGCCGAGGACGATGGCGGTGTCCTCGACGGTGTGGTGGGCCTCGATCTCGATGTCGCCCTGCGCCTGCACGGTGAGGTCGAACGAACCGTGCTGGCCGAGCGCGGTGAGCATGTGGTCGTAGAACGGGATCCCCGTGGAGATCTCGGTGCGACCGGTGCCGTCGAGGTCGATCTCGACGGTGATGCTCGATTCCTTGGTGGTGCGTTCGACGCGCGCGATGCGGTCGCTCATCGGGTTTCCTCGATTTCCGTGGCCGCGAGCTTCTCGCTCACTCGCAGCAACTCGTCGTTCTCGTGGGTCAGACCGATCGTGGTCCGCAGGTAGCCGGGGATCCCGACGTCGCGGATGAGTACACCCTCGTCGAGATACCGCTGCCAGGTGGCAGGGGCGTCCGCGAAGCGGCCGAACAGGATGAAGTTGGCGTCGGAGGGAATCACGTCGTAGCCGAACCGGGCGAGTTCGGCGGCGACGCGGTCGCGCTGGGCGGCCAGTTCCGCAACCGACGCGAGAGTTTCGTCGGCGTGCCGCAGGGCCGCACGCGCGGCGGCCTGGGTGACGACCGACAGGTGGTAGGGCAGGCGCACGAGCAGCAGCGCGTCGATCATCGCGGGGGCCGCGGCGAGATAGCCGAGCCGTCCGCCGGCGAAGGCGAAGGCCTTGCTCATCGTCCGCGAGACGACGATCTTCGTCGGGTACTCGTCGATCAGCGACAGAGCGCTCGGCTGCGAGGAGAACTCGACGTACGCCTCGTCGACGATCACGATGCCGGGGGCGGCGTCGAGGATCACCCGCAACTCGTCGAGCGGGATGCTGTGTCCCGTCGGGTTGTTGGGGCTGGTGACGAAGACGACGTCGGGCCGACGCTCCCGCACGGCCGCGGCGGATGCCTCGACGTCGAGGGTGAAGTCGTCGCGCCGGTAGGTGGCCAGCCACTCGGTCTGGGTGCCGTCGGCGATGATCGGGTGCATCGAGTACGACGGTACGAAGCCCATCGAGGTGCGCCCGGGACCACCGAAGGCCTGGAGGAGCTGCTGCAGGATCTCGTTGGAACCGTTTGCGGCCCAGATGTTCTCGACACCGAGAGGAACGCCTGACGCGTTCGTGAGATAGGCGGCGAGGTCGGTGCGCAGCGCGACCGCGTCGCGATCGGGATAGCGGTGCAGCTGCGTCGCCGCCTCACGCACGGNGCCTCGGCGACGTCGTCGACGAGCGCCTGCGTGGGCGGGTGCGGGTTCTCGTTGGTGTTGAGCTGGACGGGCACCGTCAGCTGCGGCGCACCGTAGGGCGACTTGCCACGCAGGTTCTCGCGCAGCGGCAGATCGGCGAGGGTGATGCGGGAGCCGGGGATCTGGGTCACTTCAGCGCCTCGAATCGCAGACGGACGGCTTCGCCGTGGGCGGGCAGGTCCTCGGCGTTCGCGAGGGTGATGACGTGACCGGAGACGTCCTTCAGGGCCGCCTCGGTGTACTCGACGACGTGGATGCCGCGCAGGAAGGTCTGCACGCTCAGGCCCGACGAGTGCCGGGCGCAGCCGGCGGTGGGCAGGACGTGGTTCGATCCGGCGCAGTAGTCGCCGAGGGAGACCGGCGCCCACGGCCCGACGAAGATCGCGCCCGCCGACCGGACGCGTGCGGCGACCTCGGAGGCGTTCTCGGTCTGGATCTCGAGGTGCTCGGCGGCGTAGGCGTTGACGACCTTCAGGCCCTGCTCGATGTCGTCGACGAGGACGATGCCGGACTGGCTGCCCGACAGCGCGGTGGTGACGCGCTCGCGGTGCTTGGTGAGCTCGAGCTGCGCGGCGAGCGCGGTATCGACGGCGTCGGCGAGTTCGGTGCTGGTGGTGACGAGCACCGAGGCGGCCATGACGTCGTGCTCGGCCTGGCTGATCAGGTCGGCGGCGACGTGCACCGCGTCGGCGGTGTGATCGGCGAGGATCGCGATCTCGGTGGGGCCGGCCTCGGCGTCGATGCCGACGACCGCGCGGCACAGCCGCTTGGCGGCGGTGACGTAGATGTTGCCGGGGCCGGTGATCATGTCGACCGGGGCGAGTTCGGCGCCGTCGGTGTCGGTGCTGCCGTAGGACAGCAGTGCGACACCCTGTGCGCCGCCGACAGCCCACACCTCCTCGACGCCGAGCAGGGCCGCGGCGGCGAGGATCGTCGGGTGCGGCAGTCCGCCGAAGTTCTTCTGCGGCGGCGAGGCGATGACGAGCGATTCGACGCCGGCGGCCTGCGCCGGCACGACGTTCATCACGACCGACGACGGGTAGACCGCGTTGCCACCCGGCACGTAGAGGCCGACGCGTTCGACCGGCACCCAGCGTTCGGTGACGGTGCCGCCGGGGACGACCTCGGTGGTGACGTCGGTGCGGCGCTGGGCCGCGTGCACGACGCGCGTGCGCGCGATGGCCTCCTCGAGAGCGGCACGGACCGCGGGCTCGAGTTCGGCCAGCGCGCGGTCGAGTTCCGCGGCGGGAACACGCACCGAGGCGGGGCGGACCCCGTCGAACTTCTCGCAGTAGTCGAGCGCGGCCTCGGCGCCGCGGTCGCGGATGTCGTCGACGACGGGACGGACCTGATGGAGCACCGCGTCCACATCCACTCCGCCGCGGGGCAGTGCGCCCCTGAGCTCCGCAGTGGTGGGAGTACGACCGCGCAGGTCGGTGCGGGCAAGCATGAGGTGTCCTCTCTCGTCGAACAGGGGTCACCTTCTACTATCTCGCATCGAGTGGTGACGTTCGAAGTCGCGCCCGCGTGAGGATGCTCTCGACACGGATCACCGTGCTTATGCTGACGGCATGGACGAGGACGAGTCGCGCCCGAGCACGTTGGGCGAATTGATCCGCCGCCAGCGTGAGCTCGCAGAACTGCCCATGCGTCAACTCGCGGCGATGGTGGGCATTTCGAATCCGTACCTGTCGCAGATCGAGCGGAACCTGCGGGCGCCGAGCGAGCGTGTGCTGCAAGCGATCGCCGAACAGTTGCACCTGTCCGCGGACACCCTCGCGACCCACGCGCAGGCCGACGACGGAGCGGAGTCCGCGGTCCTGCAGGCGATCCGCGAGGATCCCGACCTGACCAATCCCCAGCGGCGTTCGCTCGAGGAGATGTACGAGGCGTTCCGGGAGGTCACCGTCGCGCGCCGTCGGCGTGGTGGAGGACGCGAACCCGACGAGGAGTGAGCATTCTCACAATCGGCCCTGGGCGGGTTCGTGCGTCACGCAGCAATCGAGGTCAGCCCGATTTCGTCGCCTCGTCGACGAACATGCAGGTAGCACGTACCTGGGGGTAAGGTGCGCGCCTCCGTCGGCGACGTCACCATCGGCTCCGGACCATTCACCCAGTTCTGGAGTTGCTCGGTGCTCAACCATCTGCAGAAGAAGCTCACCTCCTCCCTCGACCCGATCGGGTGGGGACCGGCTGTCGCATCCGTCGCCGGCCGTGCAGTGAAGAATCCGCGGGCCGTGGCCGGCGCGACCACGGAGTACGCCACCCGCCTGGCGAACATTCCGGTAGCGGCGACACGCGTGTGGAACGCCGCCGATCCGCAGCCCCCGGTGCCGCTGGATCCGAAGGACCGCCGCTTCTCCGATGCCGCCTGGAAGGAGAACCCGGCCTACTTCTCGCTGCTGCAGAGCTATCTCGCCACCCGCGAGTACGTCGAGGATCTCGCCGACGCCGGCTCGGGCGATCCCGTGCAGGACGGCAAGGCCCGCCAGTTCGCGAACTTGATGTTCGACGCGCTCGCCCCCTCGAACTTCCTCATCAACCCGGGTGTGCTCGTGCGCGCGCTCGACACCGGTGGCGCGAGCCTGTTCCGCGGCGCGAAGTACGCCATCGAGGACGTCGTACACCGGAAGGGCCTGCCGCTCAAGGTCGACCGCGAGGCGTTCACCCTCGGCGAGAACATGGCCGCGACCCCCGGCAAGGTCGTCTTCCGCAACGACCTCATCGAGGTCATCCAGTACGCCCCGCAGACCGGCGAGGTGCACGAGATCCCGATCCTGGCGGCGCCGCCGTGGATCAACAAGTACTACATCCTCGATCTCGCGCCGCAGCGCAGCCTCATCGAGTGGGCCGTGCAGCACAACCGCACCGTGTTCGCGATCTCGTACCGCAACCCGGGCGAGTCGATGCACGAGATCACGATGGACGACTACTACCGGCAGGGTGTCGCGGCGGCTCTCGACGTCGTCGAGGAGATCACCGGATCCTCGCGTATCGAGGTGCTGTCGATCTGCCTGGGCGGCGCGATGGCGGCGATGGCCGCGGCCCGCATGGGCAAGCTCGACGACAAGCGGATCAGCGCGTTCACGATGCTCAACACACTCCTGGACTACAGCGAGGTCGGCGAGCTGGCACTGCTGACCGACCCGGCGACACTCGACCGCGTCGAGTTCCGGATGAGCAAGCAGGGCTTCCTCTCCGGCAACGAGATGGCCGGCAGCTTCGACATGATCCGCGCGCGCGATCTGATCTTCAACTACTGGGTGTCGCGGTGGATGAAGGGCGAGAAGCCCGCCGCCTTCGACATCCTGGCGTGGAACGAGGACAGCACTCGCATGCCGGCGAAGATGCACTCGCACTACCTGCGGTCGCTGTACGGCCGCAACGAGCTCGCGCGCGGCGTGTACGAGCTCGACGGCGAGGTCCTCGACCTGTCGGACATCACGTGCGACACCTATGTGGTGGGCGCGATCAACGACCACATCGTGCCGTGGACGTCGTCGTACAAGGCCACGGGCCTGCTCGGCGGGTCGGTCCGGTACGTCCTGACCAGCGGCGGCCATGTGGCCGGCGCGGTCAATCCCCCCAACCCGAATGCCTGGTTCGAGGCCGTCGGCGCGCCCGACGGCGAGAAGCTGCCGACGCTGCCCGAGGACCCGAAGGCGTGGTCGGAGAAGGCCACTCGCACCGCCGGGTCGTGGTGGGAGGACTGGACCGCATGGTCGACGAAGCGCGCCGGTGAGCTGGTCGCTCCCCCGGCGATGGGCAGCGCGCAGCATCCGCCGCTGTGCGATGCCCCGGGAACCTATGTCTTCGAGTGACGTTGCGCGTTAGCTATCATCTTGCTAACCTGCTAACAGCGCTGATCCGAGCGCACCCCCACAGGGGAAGCCCCGCTCCTGTCACGAGCGCCCACGGAAGGTACACATCATGACCGCACCGACCAAGACCACCGCCGCCAACGCCAAGGCCACCGATGCCGCTGCCAAGGCGACGGAAGCCGCCACGAAGGCCGCCACCGAGGCCACCGCAACGGCCCAGCAGTCGGCCGAGAAGCTCACCTCGACGGCCGCTGCGGTCGCCGACAAGGCCGCCACCGAGTTCACCAAGACCGTCGACGAGGCCACCGAGCGCTTCCAGGAGTTCAACGCGAAGTTCATCGACGCCGCGAAGCAGAGCGGAAACCTCGGCGTCGACACTTACGAGAAGGCCGTCTCGAGCATCCTGGATCTGCAGGAGAAGGTCGCCGACGCCACCCCCGTCGAGTGGGTCGCCGATCTCGCCAAGGCACAGGTGTCCTTCGCTCGCGAGCTCACCACCACCGTCACGAGCACCGCTCGCGACCTGCTGAAGTAATCGTCGACTCCTCGATGCAGTCGATACCGAACACCGCATCAGCGGACGTTCTCCGGTGCAGTGCATGCTGTCACTGACACCCGCCCGGATCGCCGCGGCCCCNCGCGGCGATCGCCGGTTGGAGCGCCTATCTCGCCGGTCTCGTGCGACGCGGCGCCACACCGTGCACGTTGGTCTCCGACGCGAACCGGTACAGCCGCGCCCTGACATCTGCCACGCCGCCGCGCTGGACCACGGACTGGCCGGTCGTGCGCCGGTGGTCCCTCGGAGGTCTGCGTGATTGCAGCACCTCCGACCCCGCACGCGACGAGATCCCGACGCTGCTGTTGCCGCCGCAGGCGGGCACCCACTCGTGCATCGTCGACCATTCCGCCGACCGCAGTCAGGTCGAAGCCCTCCGAGCCGGTGGCCTGACCCGCCTGCACTGTCTCGACTGGGCGCCCGCGACCCTCGCGACGGACGGCTGCTCGATCGACGAGCACCTGGCGGTCGTCGCCGAGGCCGTCGACCATCTCGGGGGCCGGGTGAACCTGATCGGCGACAGCCAGGGTGGGTGGCTCGGCACCGTCTACGCGGCGTTGCATCCCGAGAGCGTGCACTCGCTGACCGTGGCGGGAGCACCCATCGACTTCCACGTCGACCAGCCGGCGCTGTCGGTGCTGGCCCACGCGTCTCGCGGTGCCGCGGCCACGACAATCGACTTCTGGTACGGGGCGGCGCGGGCCGTCGGGGTGCCGACCACCGATCCGATCGGTGAGGTCGAACGTGCGATGACGCTGCTCGGACTGCTCGACGATCCCGACGAGGTCGCGCGTTGGGAAGCCGAACGGCACTGGTTCACGTGGAAGCAGGAGATCCCCTCGGCCTTCCGCGAATGGATCATGCGACACCTGTTCGTGGGCAACGAACTCGTCGCCGGCACGCTGAGGGTCGAAGGACGCATCGTCGACCTCTCGGCCGTCGACTGCCCGGTCCATCTGATCGCCGGATCGGCGGACCTGATCGCGACTCCCCGGCAGGTCACGGCGCTGGCGGAGCACGTGTCGACCCCGCCGGAGAGAATCACCACCACGATCGCCGACGCCGGCCACATCGGGCTGTTCATCGGCCGTCGTGCACTCACGGAGGTATGGACGCCGCACGCCCGACGGCTGGCAGCGTCGATATGATCGCACTGTCCCGGCCGCAGGGCGGTCGGGACAGTGATCAGGACGGGGTGTCGACCCCGAGGCGCGTACACGCCGCCTTGTAGAGATCGACGACGGCCGTGCGGAGTCCCGCTCGGTCGGTCACCGGCTCGAGCCAGGGGATGCGCACGGTGTGATCGCGACCGTCGATGACGACGACCCACTCCCCCGCCTCGCGGTCGACGCCGGTCATCCGCGCCNGACGGCGCGGGGCTCGGCGAAGGCACGCACGATGAGCAGGCTGTCGGCTGCGTGGTCGTCGTTCATGTGGGCGGTCACAGCCGCCACCACCTGGCTGTCGAAGTCGGTCACGGGCGCTCAGCGTAGCCAATCGGGCGGGCGGCGGGCGTGTCGGTCCCGGTCACACCCCGACCCGGGTCGTTCGACGATGTGGCGCAACGATTCTCGGAACGACGCGGTCAGCCGTGCTCGGCGTCGCTCTCCCCGCTCACCTCGTCGTCGGTCCCCACCCGGACGCCGAGGGCGGATTCCAGCGCCTCGAGTTCGTCGTCGACATGGTCGAGCAGCCGAGCAAGGTCCGGCACCGTGCGGCCGCACGCGGTCAGGCCGAACGCGATCTCGTCGTCGGTGCTCGTGCACGTGATGTTCAGCGCCTGCCCGTCGACGGGCACCGACAGCGGATACAACGCGTCGACACGCGCACCGTTCCAGTACAGCGGGGCGTCGGGGCCCGGCACGTTCGAGACGATCACGTTGAACGGCGGTCGCGGCAGCGCACGGTTGCCGGTGAGCACCCCCACCGCCAGGGGTGCCACGCCCACCGCGCTCGTCGCGAGACGACCGAGTTTCGACATCGAATTCATCGCGTGCTTGCCCTCGATCATCGAACCGCGCACACGCGCAAGCCGTTCCACCGGATCGGCGCACTGCGTTGCGAGGGTGCACATGAGGATGCCGATCTCGTTGCCCGACGAGCTCGTGCTCCGACGCAACGACACCGGAACCATGGCGACCAGCGAATCGTCCGGCAGCGCATCGTGTTCGGAGAGGAACGCCCGCAGAGCCCCGCCCGACAGTTCGAGGACGACGTCGTTGAGTGTCGCGTCGGCGGCCTTGGCCACCATGCGCAGTCGTTCGATCGGCCAGGACCGTGCCGCGAATCTGCGCGATCCGGAGATTTGACGGTTGAGGATGGTGTTCGGAGCGCCCAACGACAGCGAACCCCCGCGATTGTGCAGTGCCCGGTCGACGGTGCCGACGATCGCCGGGACCAGTGCCACCGCCTCGGACACCACGTTCACTGCGTCGTTCACCACGCCGGTCGCCGCACGGACGACGGCACCGGGGAATCCGATCGCGGTGCCCATGGCCGAACGACTCGTCGACTGGGCGTCGGCGACCGCCCACGGGGCCGGCATGTCGGTGCGCTTCGGGTCGGTGCTGAGTGCGCGGCGCAGCAGGCGCATCGCACCGACCCCGTCTGCGAGCGCGTGGTGGATCTTCACGTAGAGGGCGTAACGACCGTCGGCGAGCCCTTCGATCAGGTGCATCTCCCACAGGGGGCGCGTGCGGTCGAGCAGGGAGGCGTGCAGGCGGGAGACGAGTTCCCACAGATCGTCCATCGTGCCCGGGGACGGCAGCGCGTTGAACCGCACGTGGTAGTCGATGGAGAAGCGCGGATCGTCCTCCCATGCCCACTGCCCGAGGGTGAACAGTGACCGGGTGGGCCGCTTGCACCACAGCGGCCCGGCAGGTTCCTCGCGGGCGAGCGCCTCGGCGAACATCGACCGCAGGTCGCTCGCGTCCTTGCCTTCCGGCGGCTGGAACAGCAGCAGACCGCCCACGTGCA
The DNA here is from genome assembly GCF_053345925.1 of Rhodococcus sp. C26F. Classification (NCBI taxonomy): domain Bacteria; kingdom Bacillati; phylum Actinomycetota; class Actinomycetes; order Mycobacteriales; family Nocardiaceae; genus Rhodococcus; species Rhodococcus sp. C26F. The sequence continues at coordinate 36,957 of NZ_JBKFBA010000008.1, read as the reverse complement.
TCGGATGATCGCGCGACTCGCCGAGCAGGAACATCGAGTCGGTCGGTGCCATCGGTAACCGCATCGCGTTCTGTCTTCCTCCCCCACAGAGCACCGGCCACCACCGGAGCCCGCCCCCCACGTGACCGGTCCCGGCACGTCGATGTGCTGTCAGTTCTACCCCAGAAGGGGAAAGTGCGGGACCGTCTCACCGACGAATCTTCGGCAGCCGCGTCCGATTCGCCCGGCCGGTGACGTGCGACCTACGCGCTCACATGTCCAGGCCGAAGTCCAGCACGGTCACCGAGTGGGTCAGCGCACCCACCGCGAGGAAGTCGACGCCCGTGCGTGCGTAGTCGGCGGCGACGTCGAGGGACAGGCCGCCGGAAGATTCGAGTCGCGTCTGCGGCGCGTGGGTGTTGCGACGCTGCACCGCGATCTGCGTCTGCCACAGCGGGAAGTTGTCGAGCAGGATCAACTCGACGTTCTCGGCGAGCACCTCGTCGAACTGTTCGAGGGTGTCGACCTCCACCTCGCACGCGATGTCGGGGGCATGTTCGCGGACGGCGCGCAGCGCCGCGACCACCGAGCCGGCCGCCGCGACGTGGTTGTCCTTGATCAGTGCCTCGTCGCCGAGCCCCATGCGGTGGTTGACGCCGCCGCCCATCCGCACCGCGTACTTCTGCAGCGCACGCATTCCCGGCAGGGTCTTGCGGCTGTCGCGGATCTTCGCCTCGGTGCCTGCCACGGCGTCGACCCAGTGCGAGGTCGCCGTGGCGATGCCCGACAGATGGCACAGGAGGTTGAGCATCGTGCGCTCTGCGGTGAGCAGGCCGCGGGTCGGCGCCTCGACGGTCAGGACCGAATCGCCGGGCAGCACGCGCTCGCCGTCGGACCTGCGGTCGAGCACGCGGTAGTGATCGGCACCGATGACCTCGTCGAGGACGAGCAGACCGACGTCCAGACCGGCGAGGGTGCCGGCCTGCCGCGCGACCACCGAGGCGGTGGCGACGGCGTCGGCGGGCACGGTGGCGTCGGTGGTGACGTCCGGTCCGTAGCGTAGATCCTCGTCGAGCGCCTTCCGGACCAGCTCGCGGGTCTCGGCGAGGTCGAGTCCGTCGGGCAGGGCGGTGGTCATCTCAGTTGACTCCTGTCAGTTCCGGTGTGGTGAAGGACAACTCGCCGTCGTCGTCGATACGCAGTTCCAGGCTGTGTGCCTGCGCCGGGTCGGTGTGCGGACGGTCGCTGCGGGTGTGGCATCCCCGCGACTCGGTGCGGCGCTGCGCCCCGAGCAGCAGGGCCCGCGCGGTGACGGTGAGCGCCGCGTCCTCGAGCCGATCCGCGGCGGCACACGGCGTAGCGACACTTGCGCCGTCGAGTTCGACTGCGGCAGCGGTGAGTCCATCGGCGTCGCGCACGACCAGCGCGTGCCGGGTCATGAGTTGCTGCAGCACCGTACGATCGCAGACGGTCGAGGCGACGGCGGGAATCCCGTCGGTCTCGACACGCGTGCCGGCCCGTTCGATCGCCGCTGCCACCCCCGCACGCTCGCCGAGGACGAGCCCTTCGAGAAGGCTGTTGGAGGCGAGCCGGTTCGCGCCGTGCAGGCCGGTGCGTGCCACCTCACCGGCCGCGTACAGACCGGGGATGCGGGTGCGGCCGTGCACGTCGGTGACGACACCGCCGCACGAATAGTGGGCGGCGGGTGCGACGGGCAGCAGGTCCCCGGCCGGGTCGAGACCGGCGTCGGCACACATCGCCGTGATGGTCGGGAAACGCGTGGCGAAACCGTCGAGGTGACGTGCGTCGAGGTAGACGTGATCCTCACCGAGCGCGGTGAGTCGCTCGGCGATGGCCCGTGAGACGACGTCGCGGGGTGCGAGGTCGCCGAGGGGGTGCACACCTTCGGTGATCGATCGGCCGCGGGAGTCGACCAGTCGCGCTCCCTCACCGCGCACCGCTTCGCTGATGAGCGGCCGACGTCCGGTGCCACCTTCCGCGAACAGCACGGTGGGGTGGAACTGGACGAATTCGAGGTCGGCGACGCCGGCTCCGGCGGCCAGGGCCAGCGCGATGCCGTCGGCGGTGGCGCCGGGCGGATTCGTGCTGCACGCGTACAGCTGCCCGAGGCCACCGGTGGCGAGCAACACGGCCGGGGTGTGGACGACGCCGAACCCGCGCTCGCCGAGGACGAGCAGTCCGGTGACGCCCCGCGCGTCGGTGAGCACCCGGGCGGCAGCGGCCCCGAACAGGACGGGCAGTCCTGCCGCGCCGAGTGCGCGCTGGACCGCCGCGCCGAGGGCGCGCTGAACTTCGGCGCCGGTCGCGTCGCCACCGGCGTGGATGATGCGGCGGGTGCTGTGCCCACCCTCGCGGGTGCGGGCGATGTCGCCGTCCCCGCCGGTGTCGAAGACCGCGCCGAGATCGCGCAGGGCGGTGACGGCATCGGGGCCGGCGGTGACGATCGAGCGCACCGCGTCCTCGTCGCACAGTCCCCCGCCCGCGGCGAGGGTGTCGGCGACGTGGGCGTCGACGCTGTCGCCCACCGGCGCCACCACAGCGATACCGCCCTGCGCGTACTGCGTGGCCGTGTCGGTGGGGCCACCCTTGCTCACCGTGAGCACCCGCGCGCCGCGCCGGGAGGCCGCGCGCGCGGCCGTGAGACCGGCGACGCCGCCCCCGACGACCACCAGGTCGGCGTGGTCCTCCCACGCCACCGTGATGGCGGTGGTCACTCGCCGCTGCCCGGGTTGCCGATGGCGATCATGCGCTGCACCGACAGGCGGGCGCGCTCGGCGACGTCGGCGGCGACGTGGACCTCGTCGCGTCCCTCCTGCAGGCAGCGGAGCAGGGCGGCAGGGGTGATCATCTTCATGTAGGGGCACGACGCGCGGTCGTTGACCGCCTGGAAGTCGATGCCGGGCGCCGCCTTGCGGAGCTGGTGCAGCATGCCGACCTCGGTGGCGACGAGGACCTGCTTCGCGCCGGTCTCACGGGCGGCGTCGATCATGCCGCCGGTGGACAGGATCCTGACCTTGTCGTCGGGCACGAAGCCCTCGCCGGCGAGGTAGAGCGCCGAGGTGGCGCAGCCGCACTCGGGATGGACGAACAGGTCGGCGTCGGGGTGTGCCTCGGCCTGCGCGGCGAGCTCGTCGCCGTTGATGCCGGCGTGCACGTGGCACTCCCCGGCCCAGATGTGGATGTTCTCGCGGCCGGTGACGCGCTTGACGTGGGCGCCGAGGAACTGGTCGGGCAGGAACAGCACCTCGCGGTCGGGGTCGATGGACGCGACGACGTCGACGGCGTTCGACGAGGTGCAGCAGATGTCGGTCAGGCCTTTGACCTCGGCGGTGGTGTTGACGTACGAGACCACCACGGCGTCGGGGTGGTCGGCCTTCCACTCGCGCAGCTGGTCTGCGGTGATCGAATCGGCGAGCGAGCAGCCGGCGCGCTCGTCGGGGATGAGCACCGTCTTGTTCGGGCTGAGGATCTTCGCGGTCTCGGCCATGAAGTGCACGCCGCAGAAGACGATGGTGTCCTCCTCGGCCTCGGCGGCGATACGCGAGAGCGCGAGCGAGTCGCCGACGTGGTCGGCGACGTCCTGGATCGCGGGAAGCTGGTAGTTGTGCGCGAGCAGCGTGGCGTTGCGCTCACGGGCCAACCGACGGACCTCCTCGGCCCACTCCGGCGTCGCCTCGACGCCCGTGTAGCCACCGGGGCCGTCGACGATGGTGGCGGCTCCCGCCCACTCGGTCGTGGTCATGGCCTAGCTCCTTCGAGGGTGTCATCCCGGCGGGTTGTACCGGAATTGCCGTGTTCGAGGTTTTCGACTTAGGATCGAAAACATGCCACATGGTAACACCCGTCACGAAGTGCTCATCGCTGTGTTCCAGGTTCGCCGCTTTCCGGACGCCTCGGGAACCCTCCGCGAAGAGCCCGAACTCGGGGTGTTGCTGTGGCAGCGGGCCCTCGATCCGCAAGTCGGCACGTGGTCGCTTCCCGGCGGTCAACTACGCAACGACGAGGACCTCACGACGTCGGCCAGGCGGCAACTCGCGGAGAAGGTCGACGTCCGCAAGGTCGCGCATCTCGAACAGCTGTCGGTCTTCTCCGACCCGGATCGGGTGCCGGGTCCACGCACGATCGCGTCGACCTATCTGGGCCTGATCCCCCTGACCTCGGATCCCCAACTGCCGGCCGACACGGCCTGGCATCCGGTCTCGGACCTTCCCGAGATGTCCTTCGACCACAGGGTGATGGTAGCGAACGCCCATGCGCGCCTGGCCGCGAAGCTGTCGTACACGAACATCGCGTTCGGCCTCGCACCGGCAGAGTTCTCGATGTCGACTCTGCGCGACATCTATTGCGCTGCACTCGGATACGAGGTGGATGCCACCAATCTCCAACGGGTGCTGGCGCGCCGGAACGTGCTCACCCGCACCGGCAACACCGCACCGTCCGGAAAGGCGGGAGGTCGCCCCCCGGCGCTCTACCGCTTCACCGATTCCCGGCTGCGCGTGACGGACGAATTCGCCGCCCTGCGACCACCGGTGTGAACCTCCCGGAGGAGGTCAGAAGGGCCGACCCATGATGACCTCGAGCAACTGCAGCGGCATCGTCAGGAAGGCCGACCCGACGAACAGTGCCGAGCGCAGCGGATCACCCGCCAGATAGCCTTCGCGGATCCATTCCAGAACGTCGACCGAACCCATGCTGTCCCTCCCCGTTCGTCGTGCACAGATCGTCATGTGATTCCGACGTGTGTGTCGGACAAGAGGAGTCGTGCGTTACATGCTCGCGGACGGAACGCCCTCGGCCGAGCGCGTCAGGCCGGCGAGGGCGGTCTCGACCAGCGTGCGGACGTAGTCGTCCGACGGGGGCTCGCCGGTGGCCGACCACTTCTGGGCGACCGGTGCGAACAGCAGGTCCACGGCGACGTCGAGATCGAGGTCGTCCGGCAGTTGCCCCGCACTCTGCGCGGCCCGGAGCCGGGCCTTCTTCATCTCCCGCATCGGTGCGTCGAGCCGATGTTCGTATTCCGCTGCGAGTTCGGGGTCTTCGAGTACCGCCACGGTCAACGCGCGCAGCGGGACGGCGAACGTCGGATCACGCAGCTCCGCCACGGTGGCCTGCAGCACCGCGATGAGGTCCGCGCGCAGGTCGCCGCTGTCGGGTAGCGCGGCCTCGCCCCCGGCGTCGCCCTGCGTGCGCGCCAGGTACGCGTCGAGGAGCACGGCTCCCTTCGACGGCCACCAGCGATAGATCGTCTGCTTCCCCACGCCGGCCCGGGCGGCGATCGCCTCGATACCGAGTTTCGAGTAGCCGACCTCGGCGACCAGATCGAACGCGGCATCGAGGATCGCTTTCCGCGAGGCGGGGTTGCGTCGGGAGTTTCCGGTTTCGGGACGTGCGGGCATGGGACGACGATATCGCACCGAGACGAGACGTTGCGTCTTGACAGACAGTCCGCGGTGGATCATTCTCGAATGAACGAGACGGACCGTCTCGTCTCATCCAGGAGGTATCCATTGAAGACCCGACCGACAATCCCATCCCCCGCCACCCCCGGCGTGCGTCCCCGCACCTGGTTGATCACCGGCGCGAGCCGCGGCCTGGGCAGGGAGTTCGTCCGTGCGGCGCTGTCGAGAGGTGACAACGTCGTGGCCGTCTCCCGGTCGATCGAGTCGGCCGATCTCCCTCGGGAGCCGGAACGTCTCCTACGACTCCCGGCCGACGTCACCGATCGCACGGCGGTGTTCGCCGCTTTCGACAGGGCCCGCGAGCATTTCGGAGGCATCGACATCGTCGTCGACAATGCGGGCACCATGGCCTACGGATTCGTCGAGGAGTTCACCGAGGAGCAGGCGCGTGCACAGTTCGAGACGAACTTCTTCGGTGCGATGTGGGTCAGCCAGGCCGCCATGGCGGCCTCCCGGAGCCGAGGACGCGGGCATCTCGTGCAGATCTCGAGCATCGGGGGCGTACTGAGCGGGCCCGGCACAGGGCTGTACAGCGCGAGCAAGTTCGCCCTCGAAGGACTCAGTGAAGCCCTGGCCGTCGAGGCCGCGCATTTCGGCATCGACGTGACGATCGTCGAGCCGGGCGGCTACTGGACCGACCTCTATACCACCATGACGGTGAGCACTCCGCGATCGGACTACGACTCGCTGCGAGCCGAGATCGAAAAGCAGAGCGCGTCCACGAGCATCGACAGCCACCCGGCCCTGGCCGCGAAGGCGCTTCTCGCGGTCGTCGATGCCGACCGGCCGCCGCGACGCATCGTCCTGGGCAGCGCCGTGCTGGATGCTGCCGTGGCCGCCACCCGGGAGAAGGTCGACACCTGGCTCGAGTGGGAGTCGGTGAGCCGTGCCGCGGAAGATGCCGTACCGGCACCGGAATCCGTGAGTGGGGAGCGATCCGCGATCTAGAATGGGCGGATCGTGTGTCGGGCGGACCCCAGGTCAGGTGATCCCATGAACGTCGACGACATCTGGAACACGATCGACGAGCAGCGCGCACGAACCGCCGACCTGCTGGAACAACTCACCGACGACGAATGGCGCCGGCCATCGCTGTGCGAGGGCTGGACCGTGCGCGACGTCGCCGCGCACCTCACGTTGCAGCAGCTCACCGTGGTCGATTTCGTCCGGATGGTCGTGCGTCATCGCGGCGGGGTGAACACGATCATCCGCGAGTCCTCTCGCGACCGTGCCCGGCGACCGACACAGGAGTTGATCGCCGACCTCCGGGGAATGATCGGCTCCCGGCGGCACAATGTGGGCATCACCCCGCTCGAGGCCATGATCGATCTGCTCGTCCACGGCCAGGACATCGCGGTACCGCTGCAGCGCGACCTGCCGATGCCACCGGATGCCGCGGCGGCGGGGGCCACTCGGATGTGGTCCACCCGCGGCACCGGGAAGGCCCGGGTCTTCGCCGACGTCCCTCTCGACGGATTCCGTTTCACCGCAACCGACACCGAGTGGTCCTCCGGTTCCGGGCCCGAGGTGCGGGGACCGATCTCCGCGATCCTGCTGCTGCTCGCGGGCCGTCGTGCGGGGTTGTCCCGGTTGGAGGGCGACGGCGCCGAGGAACTACGCCGACGGGTGGCGCACGCGTGATGGGACGATGGGTGCCATGAGTGCCGACTCCCGCGTCCTGTGGACCATCGGCCACTGGACGTGTCCGCAGTCCGTCCTGCTCGACACGCTGACCTCGGCCGACATCGAACTCGTCGTCGACGTACGGAAGATGCCCGGTTCGCGCCGCAGCCCGCAGTTCGACGCCGACGAGATGCCGTCCTGGCTCGACAGTGCCGGGATCGGCTATCTGCACCTCACCGAACTCGGTGGCAGGCGGCCGAAACAGAAGGGTATCGATCCGGCCGTCAACGCGGGCTGGAAGAACGCGAGTTTCAAGAACTACGCCGATTACACCCTCACCGACGACTTCGAGGCCGGATTGGAGCGCCTCACCGAACTGGCCGAGCACCGGCACGTCGCGATCATGTGCGGTGAGCCGATGCCGTGGCGCTGTCACCGACTGTTGATCGCGAACATCCTCGCCGCACGGGGATGGACCGTCGTGCATCTCGTCAACAACGCGAAGCCGCGACAGCACGAGCTGGGACAGTGGGGCGCGACGCCGTCGGTGGATTCCGACGGCGTCGTGACCTATCCCGGCGGGTCCGACGACAATTCGTGACCCGTCGGCCGTCGAATCGGGTCGGTGCTCAGCGCTGTTCGCTCATCACCGAATCGACGGTCCCGTGGCGCGAACACCGCGCCCACCACCCGTCCGGCGCGATCTGGACGATCATCCGCCGACCGCACTGCGCGCAGAACCGTGGCGGTTCGAGTCCGAGTTCCACTGCTGCGGAATGGGTCCGGACCGTCCCGCCGACGATCGCTTCGCCGGTGAACGGATCGAACATCAGATCGTCTCGCCGAGGGCCTTGATCGGCATCTTCAGTTCACCGAGCAGATCGAGGTCGGTCTCCGCCGGTCGGCCGAGCGTGGTGAGGTAGTTACCGACGATGACGGCGTTGATCCCGCCGAGGATCCCCTTCTGTGCGCCGAGATCGCCGAGCGTGATCTCGCGGCCGCCGGCGAACCGGAGGATGGTGCGCGGCAACGCCAATCGGAAGGCCGCCACGGCCTTGAGCGCCTCGGTGGCAGGCAGCACCTCGAGGTCACCGAAAGGGGTGCCGGGGCGCGGGTTGAGGAAGTTGAGCGGCACCTCGTCGGGCTCGAGCGCCGCGAGGTCGGCTGCGAATTCGGCTCGCTGCTCGACGGTTTCACCCATCCCGAGGATGCCTCCGCAGCACACCTCCATACCTGCCTCGCGGACCATGCGCAGCGTCTCGAAGCGCTCCTCCCAGGTGTGGGTGGTGACGACATTCGGGAAGTGCGAGCGGGCGGTCTCGAGATTGTGGTTGTAGCGGTGCACGCCCATCGCGACGAGTCGGTCGACCTGGTCCTGGGTGAGCATGCCGAGCGAGCACGCGATCTGGATGTCGACCTCGTTGCGGATCGCCTCGATACCGGCCGCGACCTGCGCAAGGAGGCGTTCGTCGGGTCCGCGCACGGCCGCGACGATGCAGAACTCGGTGGCTCCGGTCTTGGCGGTCTGCTTCGCGGCCTCGACGAGCGACGGGATGTCGAGCCGGGCGGCACGCACCGGAGAGGCGAACAGGCCGGACTGCGAGCAGAAGTGGCAGTCCTCGGGGCACCCGCCGGTCTTGAGGCTGATGATCCCCTCGACCTCCACCTCCGGTCCACACCACGCCATGCGCACGTCGTGGGCGACTTCCAGCAGGTCGTCGATGCGGTCGTCCGGCAGCTGCAGGACCTCGAGGGTCTGGTCGCGGTCGAAGCCGATTCCGCGACCGAGCACCTGGTCGCGAGCGATTTCGAGGATGTCGGTGCGGGCGGGCGCCTGGGTCACTGCCGTCTCCTGGGGTGGCGAGAACTTGAACATCGTTCAATTGAACAGCGTTCAGGTTAGGGCGAAGCGTCCGATAGTGTCAAAGGAACGAATCCTTCGGTTCGGATCCCCGGTGGCGCGGTACCGCCGCGGGCAGCAGGAGAAGCGGGAGCGAAGAAGCAGTGCAGTTGCGACGCGGCGACGTCCTCGACGGCGCCATGGCGATCCTCGACGAGTACGGGCTCGGCGACCTGACGATGCGCAAGCTCGCGTCGTCGCTCGGCGTCCAGCCCGGCGCGTTGTACTGGCACTTTCCGAACAAGCAGACCCTGCTCGGCGCCATGGCCGACCGCATCCTGGACGGTGTCGACGAACCGCCCGCGAGCGATGCCTGGGACGACGCCCTTTCAGAGCTCGCGCACCGTTTCCGCGCCGCACTGCTCGCCCACCGCGACGGCGCCGAACTCGTCGCCTCGAGCTACGCCTCCCGGCTGACCACCTCGCGGGCCCGCGACGCCTTCGTCGGCACCGCGGAACGCGCGGGCCTGTCGCGGGCGTACGCCGAACTCACCGGCTACGCGCTGCTGCACTACGTGCTCGGCCATACGGTCGACGAGCAGTCCCGCGCGCAACTCGAGGAACTCGGTGCGCTCACGCGCGCACCTCTCTCCCCCGATGTCGCGACCGAACAGCCGGCCGAGGCCGACGACGACCTGCTCGACGGCGACCCCGCCGTCAGGTTCGAATTCGGTCTGCGGTTGTTCGTCGACGGCATCCGCGCACGTCTGGAGACCCGTGCGACATCCTGATCCCGCCGTTCCTGTCGGACCCGTCTCCTACCTTCGACGCTCGTGACCGCCCCCTGGACCCTCCAGCAGATCAACGCCGTCGCGCCCGATCCGTCCTCGATGACGGCTGCGCGCGGCGTCGCCTCCGCATGGCTCGAGACCGGTCACGACACCACCGCCCTGTGGGGACTGTGCCGCGGACGCGGCACCACGCCGTACCGCACGGCGATCGACCCGAGCGCTCCCGCCTACACGTGCACGTGCCCGAGCCGGAAGCTGCCCTGCAAGCACGCCCTGTCACTGCTCGTGCGCTGGTCCGAGGGTGCCGTGCCGGCCGCGCAGGCGCCCGACTTCGTGACCGGATGGCTCGCCGCCCGCATCGCGTCCACCACACTTCCCGCCCCGGCGGACGAGCCGGTCAAGGCGCCCGATCCGGCGACCGCCCAGCGCCGCGCCGAGCGGGTCGCGGCAGGACTCGACGACCTCGACCGCTGGCTGACCGACCGCATCCGGCACGGCCTCGGGGCGGTGGATCACGGCTACGACACCTACGAGGCGATCGCCGCCCGCATGGTCGACGCCCAGGCTCCCGGCGCGGCGTCGGCACTGCGCGCTCTGGCCACCGTCGTGAACGACGAAACCGATTGGCCTGCCAGGCTGCTCGCCGAGTACGCGCGCCTGCACCTGATGGCGGTCGCGTACCGGCAGCGCGACGAGCTGCCGAGGCCGCTCCTGCGTTCGCTGCAGACCCATCTCGGTTTCAGCACCCGTAGCGAGGAAGTCCGCGCCGAACCGGCCGTGCGCGACCGCTGGCAGGTCCTCGCCGTGCGTGTCACCGAGGAGAGCCGGATGTTCGCCCGCAAGACGTGGCTTCGGGGGAGGTCGAGCGGACGCTGGGCGATCCTGCTCGACTTCGCTCACGGCACAGCGCGTTTCGCCACGCCCCTCCCCTTCCCCGGTTCGCTGGTCGACGCCGATCTGCACTTCTACCCCGGCGCGGCCCCACTGCGAGCCGTGCTCGGCCGACAGCACGGGGAGACGGAGCCGTTCACGACCCTGCCCGCCACCGGACTCGACGCTGCGCTGGACGAGTACGCCCGCATGCGCGGAGCAGATCCGTGGTTGCGCACCTGGCCCGTCCTGCTCGACGCGGTCACTCCCACCGACAGCGAGGACGGCTGGTACGTCGTCGACCCGTCCGGACGGGCACTGCCGCTGGCCGGTGACGACGACAGCCGCTGGCGGCTGCACGCCGTCGCGGGAGGCCGTCCCGTCACGGTCTGCGGCGACTGGGACGGAACCGCTCTCGCTCCCGTCTCACTGTTCACCGAAGGACAGGTGATGACCTGGTGACCGCCCTGCCCGAATCGCTTACGACCGCAGCACTTCTCGGCACGGCACGCTCCGCGCCGGAGTTCGACGCGCTGCACACGGCCGACGCTGCGGGCGAACTCGCCGGAGACCTCGCCGCGACACTGCTCGCCGCCGCTGCACTGGAGACGTCCTTCCTCACCGCCGCGACCGTGCCCGTGGTCCGCGAACTGCCGTCGCCGGCCCCGGACGACGACCGTCCCGTCCTGCCCGGCGCGGCTGCCGAACGCCTGCGCGCGCTGCTCGCCGTCCGCTCCCCGCTGCTCGACGAGTGGTTCGAGGTGGCGGCCCGATTCCGCGCGTCGCACGACATCGTGGTCGACCTGTTGACCGTCGCGACGACCGACGCGGTGCACCGCGACCGGCTCGTCGCACTCACAGGTGCCCGCGGGCGCTGGGTGGCCGCGCGCAACCCGGAATGGGCCGATCTGCTGCCGCCCGACCCGCTCGACGACACGCCCTGGCACGCCGGTCCGCCCGCCCGGCAACGCCGATGGTTCGAGGCCCTGCGCGCCCACGACCCGGCCGTGGCGACGGCGACACTCGCGGCGTCGTGGGGCGCGCAGACCGCGGCCCAGCGCGCCGAGCTCGTCGCCCTGCTCGTGGTCGGTCTCGGTCCGCACGACGAAGACCTGCTCGAACGCGCCCTCGACGACCGCAGCCGCAAGGTCCGTGCCGTGGCACTCGACCTTCTCCCCCGCCTCCCGCACTCCGCGTTCGCGCGGCGCATGGCCGAGCGGGTGCGGCAGTGGCTGCTCGTCGACGACACGACCGTCACCCTCGCTGTCCCCGACCGGCCCGACGAGAGCGCACTCCGCGACGGTCTCGCCGACGATCCCGCCCGCGATCTGTTCGTGGCGGCCGTCGCGGCAGCTCCGCTGTCGGTGTGGCGCGGGTACGCCGGGGACACGGTGCTACCGGAGTTCGACGTCGACGACACCGTCCGCACGGCACTGACGGACGCGGCACTGACGGACGCGTGGGGCCGCGCGGCGGTCCGGCAGCGCGACGGCGACTGGGCCGCGGCGTTGTTGCGACGCGACGGCACCGTCGACGCGGCGGTCGCGCAGGTCGTGCCCTGCGACATCCTGCTCGCGCACCTGCGCGGCGCGTCGCCGTCCGCGGTTCTCGACGACGCGCTGCTCGCCGCGCTCCCCGCGCCGTGGCCGCGCGATGTCGCCGAGAAGGTGCTCACCGCGCTGTACACGAAGCTGACGACCACCCGCGTGGTGCGCGACGTGCTGACGTTGCTCGCCCACCGGGCACCCTTCGAGCTGGCCGACCTGCTGGCCGACGCCGCGAACCGCACCGACGATCTCGGTCGCCTGCATCTGTTCGCGAGCGCAGCCGACACCCTGACCCTCCGCAAGACGATCCACGAGGAGCTGAGTTGACCGACTTCGAGTCGACCCCCGCAGTTGTCGGCACCGATGAGGCCGAGGCGTCCGATACCGGCACGTTCGAGACCGATGGGCCCGACGAATCCGGCGCATCCGACACCGCCGGGTTCGCCGCATCCGACACCGCCGGGTCCGGCGCATCCGACACCGCCGGGTCCGGCACCGACCTGCTGCGCCCGCACGCCGAACAGCAGTACGCGGATGAACTCGCAGCACTCGCGCGACTCGACGACCGGCCGCGCCCGCCGTCGTGGCAGCTGTCGCCGTGGGCCGTCGTGACCTACCTGCTCGGCGGCGAACTGTCCGACGGCACCGTCATCACCCCGAAGTACGTCGGTCCGCGCCGGTTGATGGAGGTCGCCGTCGCGACCCTGGCGACCGACCGGGCACTGCTGCTGCTCGGCGTGCCGGGCACCGCGAAGACCTGGGTGTCGGAGCATCTCGCCGCCGCGATCAGCGGTTCGTCGACCCGGCTCGTGCAGGGAACCGCGGGGACGACCGAGGAGTCGGTGCGCTACGGCTGGAACTACGCGCGTCTGCTCGCCGAGGGCCCGAGCGCCGCCGCGCTGGTCGCCTCCCCGGTCATGACCGCGATGCGCGACGGCGCCGTGGCACGCATCGAGGAACTCACCCGCATCCCCGCCGACGTGCAGGACGCACTGATCACCATCCTGTCGGAGAAGACGCTTCCCGTCCCCGAACTCGGCATCGAGGTGCAGGCGACGAAGGGGTTCAACGTCATCGCCACCGCCAACGACCGCGACCGCGGGGTCAACGACCTGTCGTCCGCGCTGCGTCGACGGTTCAACACCGTCGTATTGCCGTTGCCGGCGAGCGAGGAGGACGAGGTCTCGATCGTCACCCGCCGCGTCGAACAACTCGGCGCCGCACTCGAACTGCCCGCCGTGCCCGCGGCCGCGGAGGAGATCCGCCGCGTCGTCACGGTGTTCCGCGAGCTGCGCAGCGGCGTCACCACCGACGGCCGGACCAAGCTGAAGTCCCCGTCGGGCACGCTGTCCACCGCCGAGGCGATCTCGGTGGTCACGGGCGGCCTGGCGCTGTCGGCGCACTTCGGCGACGGGGTGCTGCGTCCCTCCGACGTCGCGGCCGGAATCCTCGGGTCGGTCGTCAAGGACCCCGTCTCCGATCGCGTGGTCTGGAACGAATATCTCGAGGCCGTCGTCCGCGAACGCGGCGACTGGACCGACTTCTACCGGGCGTGCCGGGAGATCACCGGGTGACCGACGCTCTCTTCGACCGCGCGGACGGGCCCGCGGAGATCCGGGTCTTCGGGATCCGGCACCACGGACCGGGTTCGGCGCGCGCGGTCCTGCAGGCACTCGCGGAGTTCGAACCCGACACCGTCCTCATCGAGGGCCCGTCGGACGCCGATCCGGTGCTCGCGCTCGCCGCGGCCGACGACATGGTCCCCCCGGTCGCATTGCTGGCCTACGTCCGCGACGAACCGGCGCGGGCGTCGTTCTGGCCGTTCGCGGCCTTCTCCCCCGAGTGGCAGGCCCTGCGCTGGGCGTACCTGCACGACGCCGACGTGCGGTTCTGCGACCTTCCGGCGACGATGTCGCTCGCCGCCGAACGCGAGGTCGGCGACCGCGCGACCGACGACCTGCTCGGCATGCTCGCCCGCGCCGGCGGCTACGCCGATTTCGAGCAGTGGTGGGACGCGGTGGTCGAGCACGGCACCGCACAGGCCTTCGACGAGATCACCGACGCGATGCGGGCGCTGCGCGAGGATGTCGGGATCGACGACCACACCGCGCGACGCGAGGCCCACATGCGGCAGGTGCTGCGGGCGACGGTCAAGGCCGGGGCCCGCGCGATCGCAGTGGTGTGCGGGGCGATGCACGCGCCCGCGCTGACCGGCCGGCTCGGACCGGCCGCGCCCGACGCGCGTCTGCTCAAGGGCATGCCCAAGGTGAAGACCACTCTCACGTGGGTGCCGTGGAGCCACTCCCGGTTGTCGCTGTCGTCGGGCTACGGCGCCGGCATAACCTCACCCGGCTGGTATCACCACCTGTTCACACAGCCCGCGGATACGACCGCACGCTGGTTCACCCGCGTGGCCCGTGTCCTGCGCGAGGAGGATCTGCCCGTCTCGAGCGCCCACGTCATCGAGGCGACACGTCTCGCCGACACGCTCGCGGCGCTGCGCGGTCGCGCGGTGGCCGGACTCGACGAGGTCGTCGAGGCGACCCGATCGGTGCTGTGCGACGGTGACGACGTCCTGCTCGACCTCGTCACGCGGCGACTCGTCGTCGGCGAGGCCCTCGGTTCGGTCTCCGAGGACACCCCCACCGTCCCGCTCGACACCGACCTGCAGCGGAATGCGAAGTCGTTGCGTCTCAAGCGGTCCGCCGAAGCGAAGAACCTCGATCTGGACCTGCGCCGCGAGATCGACGTCGCGCGGTCGCGACTGCTGCACCGCCTGGCGCTGCTCGGGATCGACTGGGGCACGCCCACGGAGAGCGAGGTGCGCTCGACCGGCACCTTCCGCGAGACCTGGACGCTGCGGTGGGAACCCGAGTTGTCGGTGGCGATCGTCGAGGCGTCGCGGTGGGGCACGACGGTGGAATCCGCAGCGGGCGCCACGGTGGCCGACCGTGCCGCTCGTTCCGGGATCGCGCTCGCCGACCTCACCGAACTGCTCGAACGGGCGTTGCTCGCCGACCTGCGGACCACGATCCCGGCCCTGGTGGCGGCGATCGACGCGGCTGCCGCTCTCGATCACGATGTGCTGCACCTGATGAGCGCACTGCCGACCCTCGTGCGCACCGTCCGGTACGGCGATGTGCGGGGCACCGATCTGTCCTCCCTGGAACACGTCTGCGACGCCCTGCTCGCGCGGGTGTGCGCCGGTCTCCCGGCGGCGGTCACCGGCCTCGACCACGACGCCGCCGATGCACTGCGCACCGCGATCGACGACGTGCACCTCGCTCTCGCGCTGCGCGAGGATCCGAGCGCGACCGCTCGATGGCTCGACACGCTGACGTCGGTGAGCGAGCGCGACGACGTCGACGGTCTACTCGTCGGCCGCACCACCCGGATGCTGCGCGACACCGGCCGGCTCGGCGAACACGACGCGGCCGTGCGGGTCGCGCGGGCGTTGTCGGTGGGGTCACCCGCGCCCGCGAAGGCACGCTGGATCGACGGGTTCCTCGGCGGGGGCGGGCTCCTGCTCGTCCACGACAGCGCACTGTTCGATCTCGTCGACGAATGGATCAGCGGTCTCACCGACGACGATTTCGTCGACGTCCTGCCCGTCCTTCGGCGCACCTTCGGGTCGTTCGCCTTCGGTGAGCGACGCCTGCTCGGGCAGACGGTGCGGGGCGAACGCACCCGCCGCACGGAGGCACCACCCGCCGTGGACCGCGGCCGGATCGCTTTGACCGCAACTGCGTCGATCCTGGGAGTGTCGGCATGACAACCGAATCCGGCGACACCGAACGCCTGCGCCGCTGGCGGCTCGCACTCGGCGAGGCCGCGGAGGACTCGACGGGCTCGCTGTCCTCGTCCGACGACAGCGCGATGGACGCCGCGCTCGCCGCGCTGTACGACACCGCGCCCGGCGACGGCACCGCACCGCGCACCGCAGGTCTCGGCGCGTCCGCACCCCGGGTGGCGCGCTGGCTCGGCGACATCCGCACCTACTTCCCGACATCCGTCGTCCAGGTGATGCAGCGCGACGCGGTGGATCGGCTCGGGTTGACCCGGCTGCTCCTCGAACCCGAGATGCTCGAGGCCGTCGAACCGGACGTGCACCTCGTGGGCACGTTGCTGAGCCTGAACCGCGTGATGCCGGAGACCACCAAGGCGACGGCACGGACGGTCGTCGAGAAGGTCGTGCGCGAGATCGAGGCTCGCATCGCGCAGCACACCCGTGCCGCCGTCACGGGTGCGCTCGACCGGTCGTCGCGGACGTCGAATCCGAAGCTGCGCGACATCGACTGGGATCGCACGATCCGCGCGAACCTGGCCCACTACCTGCCGGAGCATCGCACGGTGGTGCCCGAGAAGCTGGTGGGCTACGGGCGCCGCTCCCAGGCGGTGAAACGCGACGTGGTGCTCGCGGTGGACCAGTCCGGGTCGATGGCGTCGAGCGTGGTGTACGCGTCGGTGTTCGCGGCGGTCCTGGCGTCGATGCGGGCACTGCGCACCTCGTTGGTCGTCTTCGACACCGCGGTGGTGGACCTGACCGACAAGCTCGCCGACCCGGTGGACGTGCTGTTCGGCACCCAGCTCGGCGGCGGCACCGACATCAATCGGGCGATCGCCTACAGCAGGTCGCTGATCACGCGCCCGGCCGATTCGCTGTTCGTGCTCATCTCGGATCTGTACGAGGGCGGCATCCGCGCCGAGATGCTCTCGCGCATCCGGGAGATGCTCGCCGCGGGTGTGCAGGTCGTGGTGTTGCTGGCTCTGTCCGACGACGGGGCACCGTCCTTCGACCGCGACAACGCGGCGGCACTCGCCGAACTCGGAGTTCCCGCCTTCGCGTGCACGCCCGACCGTTTCCCGGAACTGCTCGCCGTCGCGCTCGAGCGGGGTGACGTCGGACGCTGGTCGCACTCGGTCTGACCGCCGGACCGACCCGGACCGCGTGAGGATCCGGGTTCAGTGGGCCGGTTTTTCTGACGAGTCGACCGCGGCGTCACCGTCCTCCTCGGCGTACCGCTCGAGCAGCGCGATCTCGGCCGAGCGTGAGGGGAACGCAAGGGCCACCAACGCTGCTCCCACCAGCACGATCGCGATCGCGGCCGTGTAGGCGCGGGTGTCGCCGTCGAGGAAGGCCGACCGGGCCGCCTCGATGATCTGCTGCGCGTACTGCGGATAGTGCTCGGCGATCCCGACGGCACCCGCGAACGACTTCTCCAGTGCGGTCTCGGTCTGCTCGTCGACGGCCGTGGCCTGAGGACTCGCCGCGATCGTCGCAGCGAGCGAGGCCGAGTACCCGGCCGTGAGAAGTGCGCCGAGGATCGACTGGACGATCGCGCCGCCGAGATCGCGTTGCAGATCGGCCGTGCCGGAGGCCATCCCGGCACGGGCGACCGGCACCGAGCCGGTGAGCGAATGCGAGGCCGGGGTACCGGCGAGACCGACACCGGCTCCGAGGCACATGTATCCGAGGGCGATCACCCAGTAGTGCGCGTCCTCGTCCCACAGCATCAGTGCGACGACGAGTCCGGCCACGATCGCCACGTAACCGGACAGCAGCGTGAAGCGGGAACCGCGCGACCCGACGAGTTTCGCCGACTGCGGCGCCACCAGCACCATCACGAAAGCGGCGGGCAGCGCCGCCGATCCAGCTGCGAGAGTCGAGTAGCCGAGCACGTTCTGCAGGTACTGCTGACTGATGTACATCGTGCCCATCAGGGTGCCGAACACGATGATGCCCGCGACGGCCGCGACCCAGAACACGCGACGCCGGGCGACCCGCAGGTCGAACAGGGGATTCGCCGCGCGCAGCTGGCGCATGACGAAGAGGATCACCGCGACGAGAGCGATCACGAGAGCGGACACCGCGATGGTCTCCATCCCGTCGACGGGCACGAAGTTGATGCCGAGGACGAGCGAGCCGACCAACACGATCGAGACCACACCGCCGAGATGATCGACCGGATCGGTCGACTCGTTGACGTGGCTGGGCACGAACATCCAGGTCAGGGCGAAAGCGATCAGCGCGAGCGGGATCGTCACCAGGAAGACCGAACCCCAGAAGAACTGTTCGAGCAGGGTGCCGGCGACGAGCGGGCCGAGCGCGGTCAGGCCGCCACCGATCGACGACCACAACGCGATCGCGCGCGTGCGGGCTGCGCCCGACCACAGTGCAGTGATCAGGGCCAAGGTGGTGGGGAACGCCAGACCGGCGGAGACACCGCCGAGCACCCGCGCCGCGAACAGCACCTCGGTGCTCGGCGCGAACCCGGCGACCGCCGATGCGGGAACCGACAACGCCATGCCGAGCAGCAGCATCGTCTTGCGTCCGTAACGGTCGCCGACGGCACCGAGGTAGAGCACGGACGCGGCGAGACCGACGGAATAGCCGACTGCGACGAGGTTGAGCTGGGTCTGGCTCGCGTCGAACGCCTTCCCGATGTCGGGCAGTGCCACGTTCGCGACGGCGAGGTTCAAGTTCGCCACGGCGGCGACGAGGATCAAGGAGGCCAGCACCGGTTTCGCCCGTGCCGGCCGACCGTCGTCAGGTGGGGTCACGGACACATAGTGCGCGCTCGAGCGGCTGCCCTGCGCGGTTTCCGGCGGGTTTTCACCTTCGGTCACCCCGCCGGGTTAGGATCACCTCACTTGTTGTTCGACAGACTCGAGGCCCGTCATGACACGCCGATCCGCTGCGTTGCTCCGTTCCGCCGCTCTGTTCACGGCCACCGCGATCGCGCTGACCGCGTGCGGATCGTCCGACACGGAGTCCGACTCCGGTTCGGCACCGGCCGACGGCGCCTTCCCCGTCACGGTCGACACGAAGTTCGGGGAGGTCACCATCGAGTCCGCCCCCGAACGCGTCGCGGCTCTGGGCTGGGGCGACGCCGAAACTGCACTGGCACTCGGCGTTCAGCCGGTGGCGGCGAGCGACTGGCTCGCCTTCGGCGGCGACGGCGTGGGGCCGTGGGCGCAGGGCCTGTACGACTCGCCGCCGGAGCTCATCGGCACGATCGAGCCGTCCTTCGAGATGCTCGCGGCGCAGGAGCCCGATCTGATCCTCGACACCAAGAGTTCCGGTGAGCCGGCCCGCTACGAGACGCTGTCGGGGATCGCCCCGACCGTCGCCGGCCCGGAAGGCAGCGACGCCTATCTCACGTCGCTCGACGACCAGGTGACCACCGTGGCAGCGGCTCTCGGTGTCCCGGACAAGGGCGCCGAACTGCTGTCGCAGATCGATGCGGACTTCGAACAGGCCGCCGCCGACAATCCCGAGTTCGCGGGCAAGACCGTCACCGTCGCCTCCTACACGTCGGAGGGGTGGGGCGCCTACGTCGTCGGCGACTCGCGCGTCGACTTCATGACCGAGCTCGGCTTCGTGAACAATCCGCAGGTGCAGGCCGCGGCGACGGACGATTTCTTCATCACCGTCTCCGACGAGAACCTGGACATACTCGACTCCGACCTGCTGATCGTGCTGCCGATCTACGTGCCGGCCGCCGAGGTGACCGACAATCCGGTCTTCCAGCAGATCCCGGCGGTGCGCGACGGCCGGTTCCTCGTGCTCGACAGCGATTCCGACATCTCCGCAGCGTTCTCGACGAACTCGGTGCTGTCGGTGCCGTTCGCGCTCGACGAGCTGGTTCCGCTGGTCGCCGAACGCGTGAACTGAGCCGGTTCCTGCGTCCGGTTCAGCGCCGGAACAGCTTGTTGCCGAGCCAGACGATCGGGTCGTAGCGACGGCCGGCGACGCGTTCCTTCATCGGGATCAGCGCGTTGTCGGTGATGTGGATGTTCTCCGGGCACACCTCGGTGCAGCACTTGGTGATGTTGCACATACCCAGGCCGTGCTCGTCCTGCGCGACGTCGCGCCGGTCGGCGACGTCGAGCGGGTGCATCTCGAGTTCCGCGATGCGCATGAGATAGCGGGGACCGGCGAAGGCCTCCTTGTTCTCCTCGTGGTCGCGCACCACGTGGCAGACGTTCTGGCACAGATAGCATTCGATGCACTTGCGGAACTCCTGGGAGCGCTGCACGTCGACCTGCTGCATCCGGTACTCCCCCGGCGCCAGATCCGGAGGCGGCGCGAAGGCCGGTATCTCGCGTGCCTTGCGGTAGTTGAACGAGACATCGGTGACGAGATCTCGGATGATCGGGAAGGTGCGCATCGGGGTCACGGTGATCGTCGCGTCGGGATCGAACAGCGACATGCGGGTCATGCACGTCAGGCGCGGGCGACCGTCGACTTCCGCCGAACACGATCCGCACTTGCCCGCCTTGCAGTTCCAGCGCACGGCGAGATCCGGTGCCTGGGTGGCCTGCAGGCGGTGCAGGATGTCGAGGACGACCTCCCCTTCGTTGACCTCGACGGTGTAGTCCCGCAGTTCCCCGCCGTCGGCGTCGCCCCGCCAGATCCTGAACGCCGCCTGGTATCCCATCTCAACCCCTCCGTCCGGGATGGTCCGCGAGTTCCTCGTCGGTGTAGTACTTCCCGAGTTCGTCGATGTCGAACAGCTCCAGCAGGTCGGGACGCATCGGTTGCTGCCGTTCGGCGGTGACCGTCATGTCGGGGACGAACGGGTCGCCGCCGTCCAGGCGACAGGCGAGCAGAGTGCGACGCCATTCGGGGTCCATCGACGGGTGGTCGTCGCGGGTATGTCCCCCGCGGCTCTCGGTGCGCTGCAACGCGGCCCGCGCGACGCACTCGCACACGAGGAGCATGTTCCGCAGGTCCAGGGCGAGATGCCAGCCCGGGTTGAACTGGCGGTGGCCCTCCACCGCGACGTTGCGGATCCGTGTGCGCAGGGTGTCGAGTTCGCGCAGGGCGCGTTCGATCTCGTCCGCGCGCCGGATGATGCCCACGAGATCCTGCATGACCTGTTGCAGGTCGGTGTGCAGGGTGTACGGGTTCTCGGCGCGATCGGCGTCGGCCGGATCGAAGGGCGAGAGCGCCGCGCGGGCGGCGGCGTCGATGTCGGCGT
>NZ_JBKFBA010000008.1:12308-15801 GCF_053345925.1 Rhodococcus sp. C26F | reverse complement strand
AGTCGGCGGCGCCGAGACCTGCCCGGCGACCGAAGACCAGCAGATCGGACAGCGAGTTCCCGCCCAGCCGGTTCGATCCGTGCATGCCACCGGAACATTCCCCGGCGGCGAACAGCCCCGGGACTGCCGCAGCGGCGGTGTCGGGGTCGACCTCGATGCCGCCCATCACGTAGTGGCAGGTCGGGCCGACCTCCATGGCCTCGGCGGTGATGTCGACGTCGGCGAGTTCCTTGAACTGGTGGTGCATCGACGGCAGGCGGCGCATGATCTCGTCGGCCGGCATCCGCGAGGCGATGTCGAGGAAGACTCCGCCGTGCGGAGTCCCCCGGCCGTCCTTGACCTCGGAGTTGATGGCGCGGGCGACCTCGTCGCGCGGGAGCAGGTCGGGCGTGCGGCGATTGTTCTCCTGGTCCTCGTACCAGCGGTCGGCCTCCTCCTCGGTCTCCGCGTACTGGCCTTTGAACACCGGCGGGATGTAGGAGAACATGAACCGCTCTCCCTCGGAGTTCTTCAGCACTCCGCCGTCGCCGCGCACACCCTCGGTGACGAGGATGCCCTTCACGCTCGGCGGCCAGATCATCCCCGTCGGGTGGAACTGGACGAACTCCATGTTGATCAGGGTGGCGCCGGCACGCAGGGCGAGGGCGTGACCGTCGCCCGTGTACTCCCACGAGTTCGAGGTGACCTTCCACGACTTGCCGATACCACCGGTGGCGATGACGACCGCGGGCGCCTCGAACAACACGAAACGCCCGGTCTCGCGCCAGTATCCGAACGCGCCGGCGATGCGTCCCTCGTCGTCCTTCAGCAGTTCGGTGATGGTGCATTCGGCGAAGACCCGCACCCGGGCCTCGTAGTCGCCGTGCTCGGCGTGGTCCTCCTGCTGCAGCGACACGATCTTCTGCTGCATCGTGCGGATGAGTTCGAGTCCGGTGCGATCGCCGACGTGGGCGAGTCGCGGATAGGTGTGGCCGCCGAAGTTGCGCTGGCTGATCCGTCCGTCGGGGGTGCGGTCGAACAGTGCTCCGTAGGTCTCCAGCTCCCACACGCGGTCGGGGGCCTCGCGGGCGTGCAGTTCGGCCATCCGCCAGTTGTTGAGGAACTTGCCGCCGCGCATCGTGTCCTGGAAGTGCACCTGCCAGGAGTCGCGGGGGTTGGCGTTGCCCATCGCGGCGGCGCATCCGCCTTCGGCCATCACGGTGTGGGCTTTGCCGAACAGCGACTTGCACACCACGGCGACGGAGAAGCCGCGTTGCCGCGCCTCGATCACCGCGCGTAGCCCGGCGCCGCCTGCTCCGATCACCACGACGTCGACCTTGTGCCGTTCGACATCCACCATCCGTGTTTCCCCTCCTCCGGTGCGGCCGGTGTCGTGCCGTGCGCGTCAGCCGATGAACCGCAGATCGGCGATGGTGTCGCTCGCCACGAGCATGATGTAGAAGTCCGTGAGGATCAGGGTTCCCAGTGTGATCCACGCGAACTGCATGTGCCTGGTGTTGAGTTTCGAGACGAACGTCCAGATCCGGTAGCGCACGGGGTGTTTCGAGAAGTGCCGCAGCCGGCCGCCGGTGACGTGCCGGCAGGAGTGACACGACAACGTGTAGCCCCAGAGCAGCACGACGTTGATCAGCAGGATCAGGTTGCCGAGTCCGATGCCGAACCCGCTCGGACCGCGGAAGGACAGGACGACGTCGTAGGTGTTGATCAGCGACACCACGAAGCCGGCGTAGAAGAAGTAGCGGTGCGAGTTCTGCAGGATCAGCGGGAACCGCGTCTCCCCGGTGTAGTGCCGGTGCGGTTCGGCGACCGCGCACGCGGGCGGCGACAACCAGAACGATCGGTAGTAGGCCTTGCGGTAGTAGTAGCAGGTCAGCCGGAAGCCGAGGAGGAACGGCAGCGACAGGAAGGCGAGCGGGATCCACATCGGGAGTTCGCCGACCCACGTGCCGAAATGGCGGGCGCCGTCCACGCAGGACGCGCTCACGCACGGCGAATAGAACGGTGTGAGGTAGTGGTAGTCCTCGACGTAGTAGGCGCTGCGCACGAAAGAACGGATCGTCGCGTACACCACGAACACACCGAGACCGAGAACGGTGAGTGCGGGTGTCTGCCACCAGCGGTCGATCCGCAGCGTCCGCGCGGTGATCCGTGCGCGGCCCTCGGATCGGACGCCGGTGGCCGGCTCACCGCGCGCCGCCGGCGTCGCCTCGGAGGTGCTCACCGCGAGCCGTGCAGCCCGCCGAGACCTTCGTCGTCCGTATCCGTTCCGCGGAACAACGAGTCGTCGTACGGCGTATCGGGAATCGGGATGCGTTCACCGAGGCTGTTGACGACCTCGCGCGGAGGATGTTCGGCGAAGTCGCGTATGTCGATGTCGAGACGTTCGACGTCGTTCGACAGCCTCTTCACCGGGGCTGCGTCCCCGTAGCGCGATCGTAGGGATCCGAGGCATTGGCGCAGGTGGGCGGCGGTGCGCTGAAGTTCCTGCAATTCGCTGATGGACATCCGTACCTCCGGGCCGAGCGGTCGACATGTCCCTTCCGTAGCGGGTATCGGCATGTCGCGCCGGCCGACACGATGGGAACAGGCCAGTTGCAATGTGGCATCCATCACAGTACAGCGGAAGATCCGCCCGCACGCCGTTTCGTCGGGAGCGGCAGATCCGACCACCGAGAGGCACGGGTGGCGAAGACGCGGGCGTCGAGAGCACCGCTGCCGGCCGGGATCCTGCCCACGACGGGGACGCCGGTGACGTCGGGGAGGTCGTCGAGATTGCACTGCTCCGCCAGATCCGGTGCAGCAGGCCAGGATCCGATGATGACCCCCGGACATTCGATCCCCGCCGATCGGAGCGCGGCCACGGTGAGCGCGGTGTGGTTGAGCGTGCCCAGTCCGGCGGCGGCGACGATCACCGCCGGCGCTCCGAGCGCGGCCGCGACGTCGGCGAGAGTGAAACCGCCCGCGCCGAGCCGGACGAGCAGACCTCCCGCCCCCTCGACCAGGGTGAGGTCGTACTCGGCGTCGAGAATCCGGACGGTGTCGACGATCTCCTCGAGGGTGAGCATCGGGCGTCCGCTGCGCCGCGCGGCGGTATCCGGTGCGAGCGGATCCGGATACCGCGCGAGTTCGACGAGCCGGACACGGTCCCCGGCCAGTCGCCGGATCTCCTGCAGGTCGCCCGGCCCGTCGTCCGTCACGCCCGTCTGGGCGGGTTTGCACACCGCGACCCGCAGTCCCGCGGCCACGGCGTTCGCGGCGAGTGCCGCGGTCGCGACGGTCTTGCCCACATCGGTCGACGTGCCGGTGACGACGAGGATGCTCACGCCCGGGCTCCCGCGAGGACGTCGGTGAGCACCTCGTCGACGAGGGCGCGTTCGTCGTCGGTGAGGTTCGCGCGTGCCGTCAGGCGCAGCCGCGAGGTACCGGCCGGAACCGAGGGCGGCCGGAAGCAGCCGACGTGCACGCCGCGGTCGCGGCACCGCGCCGCGGCGTC
>NZ_JBKFBA010000008.1:0-12286 GCF_053345925.1 Rhodococcus sp. C26F | reverse complement strand
CCGAGGATCACCGACACCACGGCGGACGGCGGCGCCTCGACGCCCGTGAGACGAGCCAGGTGCGCGGCCTGCTCGAGCACGGCAGCGGCACGGGCGGGTTCGGCGCGCAGCACCTTCAGCGCACCCCGGGCGGCACCGACGGCGGCCGGGGCGAGTCCGGTGTCGAAGATGAAGGTGCGGGCGGTGTCCACGAGATGTTCCCGCACACGCCCGTCGGCGAGGACGGCTCCGCCCTGGGAGGCAAGGGATTTCGACAGCGTCGCGGTGACGACCACATCGGGCTCGCCGGCGAGGCCCACTTCGTGGACGAGTCCGCGGCCCCCCGCGCCGCGGACTCCCACTCCGTGGGCCTCGTCGACGAGGAGCAACGCGCCGTGCGCTCGGCAGACGCGATGCAGTTCCCGCAGCGGCGCGAGGTCGCCGTCGGTGCTGAACACCGAGTCGGTCAGGACGAGCGCGCGGGCCTCGGTGCGGGTCGCGAGGGCGTGCGCGACCGCATCGACGTCGTTGTGCGGGGTGACGACGATCCTCGAGCGGGACAGCCGGCACGCATCGACGAGCGAGGCGTGACCGCCGGCGTCGGAGACGATCAGTGCGTCCCTGCCGCCGAGGGCGGCGACGGCACCGAGGTTCGCGGCGTATCCGCTCGAGAACACCAGGCCGCTGTCGGCCCCGACGAAGTCGGCGAGTTCGCGTTCGAGGAGTTCGTGTTCGGCGGTGGTGCCGGTGACCAGCCGCGATCCGGTGGCGCCGGCTCCCCATCGCCGCAGGGCAGCGGTCGCTCCCGCGAGGACCTCGGGATGGCGGGTCAGGCCGAGATAGTCGTTGGAGGCGAGGTCGACGACGGTCGAGCCGGGGGTTCGGACGACGGGGTCGCGGTGCAGGCCCGCTGCGCGTCGCGCCGCTGCGGTGTCGTCGAGCCACGCCAGGGCGGGATGTGCGGTCATGAGCGGTGACCATACTTGAACACCGTTCAAGTCGCCACGTCGGTCGGCTCGGGTCGTAGGCTCGGACGGTCCGGCAGACCCCGACGAAAGGCATGTGACGTGGTCGTCCACATCGAGTCCCGGGACGGAACGACGATCGGATTCCGCAAGCTCGGGCAGGGTCCGGGTCTCGTCGTCGTGCACGGCAGCATCGCGACCGGGGACGAATGGTCGCGCGTGGCATCCGCCCTGGCGGACCGCTTCACCGTCCATCTCGTGGACCGGCGCGGGCGCGGCCTCAGCGGCGACGCCGACGCGTACTCGATCGACACCGAGATCGCCGACATCGCCGCGGTTCTCGACGCCGCCGGACCGGACGCCTCGCTCATCGGGCACTCCTACGGCGCATTGTGCGCCCTCGCGGCCGTCGCCTCGGGAGTAGACGTGCCCGGACTCGTCCTCTACGAACCGCCGGTGCCGGTCGCCGGGCCGCTCGCCGGAGCCGCCCTCGAACCGTATGCGGCAGCGGTGGACGCCGGGGACCTCGACCGCGCGCTCACCATCGCCATGATCGACATCCTCCGCGTCCCCGCCGCGGGGGTCGATCGGCTACGCGGAACCCCGATCTGGTCCCGGATGGCCGAACTGGCACCCACCTGGGTGCGCGAACTGCGCGTCATCGACGGTCACGGGCCGGACGTGTCGACGTACGCCTCGGTCACGACCCCGACCCTGTTCCTGCAGGGCTCGCGGACCGCGCAACACCACGTCGTGGCCACCGAGGCCCTCCGGGCCGTCATGCCCGACACCCGGCTGGTCGAGTTCGCGGGGCACGAGCACTTCGCGCACGTCACCACCCCGACGGCGGTGGCCGACGCGACCGCGGAGTTCCTCACCGCCGTCCGCTGACCCCTTCGGTCACCGGGCATTCGCGCCGACGGCGGCGATCATCCCCGAGGTGATCGCCGCGAGATCGTCGGCCGAGCAGATGTAGGGCGGCATCGCGTAGACGAGATTGCGGAACGGCCGCAGCCACACCCCGGCCGCCACGGCGGCGTCGGTCGTCGCGCGCATGTCCACCGGATCGGTGAGTTCGATCACGCCGATGCCTCCGAGGACGCGGACGTCCGCGACCCCCGGCAACTCGCGTGCCGGCGCGAGTCCCTCCGTCAGTCCCGCGTTCACCGCCGCCACCTCGGCCCGCCAGTCGCGGGAGAGCAGCAGTTCGACCGCCGCGACGGCGACGGCGCACGCGAGCGGGTTGCCCATGAAGGTCGGGCCGTGCATCACACCGCCGCCCTCCCCCGCGCTGATCGCTTCGGCGACGGCCCGCGTGCACAATGTCGCCGCGAGGGTCATGTATCCGCCGGTGAGTGCCTTGCCCACGCACATCACGTCCGGGCTCACCTGCGCGTGGTCGGCGGCGAAGAGTTCGCCTGTGCGCCCGAAACCGGTCGCGATCTCGTCGAAGATCAGTACCAGTCCGTGCTCGTCGCACATCCTGCGCAGCTCGCGCAGATACCGCGGGTCGTGGAAGCGCATGCCGCCGGCGCCCTGGACGACCGGCTCGACCACGATCGCGGCGAGCTCGTCGACGTGCTCGAGCAGGATCGCCTCGAATTGCGCGACGTAGTCGGGATCGAAACGGGCCGGTGGGGCGGGGGCGAAGACCTGCCGCGCGAGCATGTCGGTCCACAGTGCGTGCATGCCGCCCTCCGGATCGCACACGCTCATCGGGGCGAAGGTGTCGCCGTGGTAGCCCCCGCGCCAGGTGAGCAGGCGACGCCGTCCCGGTCTGCCGACGGCACGCTGGTACTGCACCGCCATCTTCACGGCCACCTCCACCGATACCGAGCCCGAGTCGGCGAGGAAGACGGTGTCGAGACCGGCGGGGGTGATGTCGACGAGCAGTTCCGCGAGCCGCGCGGCGGGCTCGTGGGTGAGGCCGCCGAACATCACGTGGCTCATCCGGTCGAGCTGATCGCGGACGGCCGCGTCGAGGACGGGATGCCCGTATCCGTGCACCGCGGCCCACCACGAACTCATGCCGTCGACCAGCTCACGACCGTCGGCGAGGACGATCCGGGTACCGTGGGCACGGTCGACCACCAACGATTCGGTGGTCGCCGGAAACGCGCCGTAGGGGTGCCAGAGGTGCCGAGCGTCGAGGGTGCGGATCCGCTCGACCGGGAGAGGAGAGTTGCCCACGCCCAGACTGTAGGCGGTTGGAGGTCGCCGCCCGCAGCCGCGTAGTCTGCCCGAGTTGCCGTGAACGACGCTCACGGCAATCGGCCGGTGCGTTCGTCGCCCGGTCGGCAGCACAGCCGAACACGTAAGACACCGGGGGTATCCGTCACATGTCCGTCCACACCTCGGGACCGGAACTCGAGAGTGGCGCGCGGACAGCAGGCAGGCGCCCCGCGCGTCGTGCCGACATCGACGGATTGCGCGGTCTCGCGATCGCGCTCGTGGTGATCTTCCACGTCTGGTTCGGTCGCGTCTCCGGTGGTGTCGACGTCTTCCTGGCGCTCTCCGGCTTCTTCTTCGTGGGCACGCTCCTGAGGACCGCCGACTCCTCGGCCCCGCTCGATCCGCGTCCCGTCCTGCGGCGGATCGGCCGGCGTCTGCTGCCTCCGCTCGTCGTCGTTCTCACCGCTGTCGCTGCCGCCACGGTGGTGCTGCGGCCGTTCACGCAGTGGCTCGAGGTGGCCGACCAGACCGGGGCGTCGCTGCTGTTCTTCCAGAACTGGTATCTCGCCCGCACGGCGAGCGACTATCTGGCCGCGGATCCGATGGTCAGCCCGCTCCAGCACCTGTGGTCGATCGCCGTGCAGGGCCAGTTCTACATCGCGGCGCTCGTGGTGGTGTTCGGCTTCGCGTGGCTGTTGCGGCGGATGTCGGTGCCGGTCCGCCTGCCCCTGACGGTGCTGCTGGCCGCCCTCACCGCGGCGTCGCTGGCGTACGCGGTGCTCGCCGACCGGCCGCAGTCGTGGCTGTACTACGACAGCGCCGCCCGTGCCTGGGAGCTGACTCTCGGCGGACTGCTGATGTGCCTGTCGCCGTGGCTGCGGGTTCCGCGCGCGCTGCGGATCGTGCTCGGTGCGCTCGGACTCGCGGTGCTGCTCGCGTGCGGCTTCGTCCTCGACGGCAACTCCCTCTTCCCCGGGCCGTGGGCGCTCGTCCCCGTCGGTGCGGCCATGGCGCTCGTCGTCGCGGGCATCCGCTCCGGCTCCGGCCCTGGCTCGGACTCCGGCGCAGAGCACGACACGCCGTCGGCGCGACTGCTGGCGTCCGCGCCCATGGTGCGCCTCGGGGCGATCGCCTACGCCTTGTACCTGTGGCACTGGCCGATCCTCATCGGTTACCTGATCGTGCTCGGACACCCGTCGGTCGGCCTGGTGGGCGGGCTCGTCGTGATCGCCCTGTCGCTGCTGCTCGCCGAGGCGTCGACCCGGTGGTTCGAGGACCCCATCCGCCGCGTCGAACCCCCTCGGCCGTCCCGCACCGCGCTCGTGGGTCTCGTGACGGTCCTGGCCGTCACCCTCGTCGGGGCCGCGAACCTCTGGCACACCCACGTCGACCGTTCGACGGAGGCCCTCGAGGGCGTCGCCGCCCTGCCGACGGAGCTGTACCCCGGCGCTGCGGTGTTCGATCCCGCCGTCTCCACCGAGCCGCAACCGGTGCAACCGCCGCTGCTCGTCGCCCATCGCGACCTGCCTCCCGCGACGCTCGACAACTGCATCGCCCAGCACACCAATCGCGCACCGTTGACCTGTACCTACGGCGACCCGCTCGCGACCCGCCGCATGGTGATCGTCGGGGGGTCGCACTCGGAGCACTGGCTCGCCGCGCTCGACGCGCTCGGCATCGAACACGGTTTCCGCCTCGACACCTATCTCAAGGTCGGGTGCCCGCTCTCCGATCCCCTCGCCCCGCTCGTCGAGGAGTCCCCGACGGTCGAGTGCGACACGTGGTCGACCGCCGTGCTCGCGGAACTGCGCGCAGATCCGCCCGACTACGTGTTCACCACGTCGACGCGCACCAAGGACCAGGGCGAGGGACCGGGCGACTTCGTTCCGTTCTGGTACGTCGATCTGTGGGAGACGCTCGCCGACTACGGCATCCCGGTGGTGGCGATCCGCGACAACCCGTGGCTGTTCCGCGGCGATCTCGCCTATCGGGCCGCCGACTGCCTTGCGGGGGGCGGCACCGCGGAGACGTGCGGGGTGCCGCGCGAGGAGGCCCTGGACCCGATCGACCCGGCCGTCGCCGCCTCCGCGCACCTGCCCACCGTGTCGCTGCTCGACCTGTCCGACAAGTTCTGCCGGCAGGATCTGTGCCGGGCGGTGGAGGGAAACATCCTCATCTATCGTGACGAGAACCACCTCACCACGACCTACGTCCGGACGCTGACGCCCGAGCTCGGCCGACAACTCGGTCCCGCCACCGGTTGGTGGTGACGCGCTCACCCGGTGCCGGGACCGCCGGAAGACTACTGTTGGCGGGCATGGAGACCACCGAAGCGAGCGCCAGCGACGAGATGCCCGAGACCCTGGAAGTGTGGCCGGGATCCCCCTATCCCCTCGGCGCGACCTACGACGGGGCGGGCACGAACTTTGCACTGTTCTCCGAGATCGCCGAGAAGGTCGAGCTGTGCCTGATCTCCCGTGACGGGAGCGAGACCCGCATCCCGCTCGAGGAGGTGGACGGTTACGTCTGGCACGCCTACCTTCCGACGGTCTCCCCCGGCCAGCGTTACGGCTACCGCGTGCACGGTCCGTTCGATCCGGAGAACGGTCACCGGTGCGATCCGAGCAAGCTGCTCCTCGACCCCTACGGGAAGGCGTTCGACGGGTCGTTCGACGGCGACCCGTCGCTGTTCTCGTACCCGCTGCCCGGTGCCGAGCCCGAGGCCGACAGCGCCTCGGACGAGAGCATGGACGAGAGCACGGACGACACCGAGGACCCGGGCACCGAGGACACCGACACCGGCGACGCCGCGTCCACCGACGACGCCGAGCCCGAGGCGATCGCGACGGGGCAGACCTCCGACGCCGCCGCGGAGCTGCCCGGCCTGGATTCGCTGGGCCACACCATGACGACCGTGGTGATCAACCCGTTCTTCGACTGGGCGACGGATCGTCATCCCCGTCGCCCCTACAACGAGACGGTCATCTACGAGGCCCACGTCAAGGGCATGACGGCCACGCATCCGGACGTCCCCGAACACATGCGGGGCACCTACGCCGGTCTCGCGCACCCGGCGATCATCGACCATCTCCTCGATCTCGGCGTCACCGCGATCGAACTGATGCCCGTGCACCAGTTCATGCACGACCAGGTGCTGCTCGACCAGGGGCTGCGGAACTACTGGGGATACAACACCTTCGGGTTCTTCGCGCCGCACGCCGAGTACTCGTCGTCGACCAAGCCGAGCGCCGTGGTCGCCGAGTTCAAGGCGATGGTGCGGGCCTTCCACGAGGCAGGCATCGAGGTGATCCTCGACGTGGTCTACAACCACACCGCCGAAGGGAACCATCTCGGTCCCACCATCTGCTTCCGCGGCATCGACAACGCCGCCTACTACCGCCTCGTCGACGACGACAAGGCCTACTACATGGACTACACGGGAACGGGCAACAGCCTCAACGCCCGTCACCCGCACACCCTGCAGCTGATCATGGACTCGCTGCGCTACTGGGTGACCGAGATGCACGTCGACGGCTTCCGGTTCGATCTCGCGTCGACCCTGGCGCGCGAGCTGCACGACGTCGACCGGCTGTCGGCCTTCTTCGATCTCGTCCAGCAGGATCCGGTGGTCTCGCAGGTCAAGCTCATCGCCGAGCCGTGGGATATCGGTGAGGGCGGTTACCAGGTGGGCAACTTCCCCGGTCAGTGGACGGAGTGGAACGGCAAGTACCGCGACACGGTCCGCGACTACTGGCGCGGCGAACCGGCCACCCTCGGCGAGTTCGCGTCGCGCCTGACCGGCTCGTCGGATCTGTACGAGGACACCGGCCGCCGTCCCGGCGCGTCGGTCAACTTCGTCACCGCCCACGACGGGTTCACCCTCGCGGATCTGGTGTCGTACAACGAGAAGCACAACGATGCCAACGGCGAGGACAATCGCGACGGCGAGTCGCACAACCGGTCGTGGAACTGCGGCGTGGAAGGCCCCACGGACGATCCCGAGGTCCTCGCGCTGCGCGGGCGCCAGCAGCGCAACATGCTCGCGACGCTGATCCTGTCGCAGGGCACGCCGATGCTCGCCCACG
Organism: Rhodococcus sp. C26F; assembly: GCF_053345925.1. Taxonomy (NCBI): domain Bacteria; kingdom Bacillati; phylum Actinomycetota; class Actinomycetes; order Mycobacteriales; family Nocardiaceae; genus Rhodococcus; species Rhodococcus sp. C26F. The sequence goes on along the minus strand of NZ_JBKFBA010000008.1, from coordinate 5,085 downwards.
GCGACGAGTTCGGTCGCACCCAGCAGGGCAACAACAACGTGTACTGCCAGGACAACGAACTGTCGTGGGTGGACTGGTCGCTCGCCGAGTCCAACGCCGACCTGGTCGCGTTCACCCGCAACGTGATCGCGCTGCGCACCGACCACCCTGTCTTCCGGCGTCGCAGGTTCTTCGAGGGCCGGCCCATCCGCAGCGGCGATCAGTCCCGCGACATCGCGTGGCGCACACCGGCCGGCGACGAGATGATGCCCGAGGACTGGGACAGCGGTTTCGGCAAGTCGCTCGCGGTCTTCCTCAACGGCGAGGGCATCCCCGAACCCGATCAGCGGGGGCAGCGCGTCGTCGACGACTCGTTCCTGATGTGCTTCAACGCCCATCACGAACCGATCGAGTTCGTCACCCCCGACGGCCCGCACGCCGAGGAATGGACGGTCGCGCTCGACACCGACGTTCCCGACGGTCTGCGCGAGGAGACGGTCGTCGCCGGTAAGCCGGTCCGGGTGCAGGCACGCTCGGTTCTGGTGCTCCGGAAGACCCGGTGACCACCGGCGGTACGGAGTCGGCAGGTGTGAGCGGCGCCGGCGCGGGGAATACTGCGCCGGTGTTGTCCACCTACCGACTCCAGATGCGCGGCGACGAGTGCACCTTTGCCGACGCCGTCGCCCTGCTCGACTACCTCGACGCCCTGGGTGTCTCGCACGTCTACCTCTCCCCCGTCCTCAGCGCGACGATCGGGTCCACCCACGGATACGACGTGGTCGATCCCGGCACGGTCTCCGAGTCGCTCGGGGGACGCGAGGGTCTGGAACGGTTGTCGCGGGAGGCACGCGCACGGGGCATGGGGCTGGTCGTCGACATCGTCCCCAACCATGTCGGGGTGGCCGACCCACGTCAGAACGCGTGGTGGTGGGACGTCCTGAAGCACGGCTCCGGGTCGCGCTACGCGTCGTTCTTCGATCTCGACCTCGCCGGCGACAACGGTGTGGACGGTCGGATCGCTCTGCCGGTGCTCGGATCGGACGACGCGGTGCAGGAGCTGACCGTCGACCGCTCCGGCGACGAGCCGATGCTCGCCTACTACGACAAGCGATTCCCGATCGCTCCCGGGACCGACGAGGGCACCGGTGAGGAGGTCCACGCGCGGCAGGCCTACCGGCTCGTGGCGTGGAACTCGGGGTTGATCGGATACCGCCGCTTCTTCACCGTCGACGATCTCGCCGCGGTGCGGGTGGAGGATCCCGCGGTGTTCGACGCGACGCACGAGCAGGTCGCGTCGTGGATCGCCGACGATCTGGTCGACGGGATCCGCGTCGACCATCCGGACGGTCTCGCCGATCCGGCCGGTTATCTCGCGCGCCTGCGCGAGGTGATCGGCCCCGAGCGGTGGCTCGTGATCGAGAAGATCCTCGGCGATGCCGAACCGCTGGATGCGACGCTGCCGGTGGACGGCACCACCGGTTACGACGCACTCGGCGAACTGTCGACGGTGTTCGTCGATCCGGCCGGCGAGACGGAGCTGAACGCCCTGTCGCGCAGGTTCACCGGCGCCGAAGGCGACGCGCCGTGGCTGCACGCCCGCGAACACGACCTCAAACGATCGGTGCTCGGCAGCGGGCTCGCGCCGGAGGTGCGCCGCCTCGTGCGGGCGATCCGACGCGAGACCGGCGACACCGGGTGCGACGACGCGGCGCTGCGCGAGGCCGTGATGGCCGTCGCCGCACAGCTTCCCGTCTACCGCGCCGACTACACGCCGCTCGCGACCCTGGTGCCGCGCATCGTCGGCGACCTCGCGCGGACGCAACCCGCGCTCGATCCCGCGCTCGCGGTGTTCGCCCGGGCGATGGCCCTCGGTGGTGAGGCCGCGTCCCGCTTCGGCCAGGTGTGCGGTGCCGCGACGGCCAAGGCGGTCGAGGACTGCCTGTTCTATCGGGCGGCGCGGCTGATCTCGCTGCAGGAGGTGGGCGGGCAACCCGGCCGTTTCTCGGCCACCCCGGCCGAGTTCCACCTCGCGTGGACCCAGCGGGCACGGCACTGGCCGCGGGCGATGACCACCCTGTCGACCCACGACACCAAACGCAGCGAGGACGTCCGGGCGCGGATCGGTGTGCTCTCGCAGGTCGCCGACGTGTGGTCCCGTCGGCTCGGGTCGTGGAACGAGTCGGCGCCCGCACCGGATCCGGCGATCGGACTGTTCCTGTGGCAGACCCTGTTCGGAGTCTGGCCGCTCGACGGAGTGGTGACCGACGAACTGCGCGAACGGGTACATGCCTACGCGCAGAAGGCGCTGCGCGAGAACGGAACCCGCACCACGTGGACCGAGGTCGACGAGAAATTCGAGACCGCGGTGGACAGCTGGTTGGACGCGGTGATCGACGGGCCGGTCGCGGGTGAGCTCACCGCTTTCGTGACCGAGGTCGAACCGCACGTCGCGGCAGTCTCGTGCGGCCAGAAACTGTTGCAACTACTGGGTCCGGGCGTTCCCGACGTCTATCAGGGCACCGAACTGTGGGACGACTCGCTCGTCGATCCGGACAACCGGCGACCGGTGGATTTCGACGCCCGACGGCGGCTGCTCGACGCCCCCGATTCGGCGCCGGCGAAGTTCACGATCGTGCGCACCGCGCTCCGGTTGCGCCGTGAACGACCGGCGAGCTTCGTCGGCGGGGCGTACGTTCCGGTCCTCGCCACCGGCCCGGCCGCCGAGCACCTGCTCGCATTCGGCCGCGGTCCGGCGCCGGACGACCTCGACGTACTCGCAGTAGCCTCCCGCCGCACCGTGGCGCTGTCGCGTTCGGGGTGGAAGGACACGACCGTCGACCTGCCGGACGGCGACTGGTCGGATGCCCTGACCGGACGCTCCTTCACCGGTCGGGTGCGGGTCGCCGATCTGCTCGACTCCCAGCCGGTCGCAGCACTCGTCCGCGCGCGTTAGTCCTCGAGCGCGTCGAGCGCTTCGTCCGCGTCGAGCCGGCGCTGGGTGCGTCGCCGACTCCAGGCGAGAACCAGTCCTGCGAGGACGATGACGACCGCCGCGCCGGCGACACGCCCTGCCCAGGTCGCGGCGTCGTTCTCGAAAGGATGGTTCTCGAAAGGATGGTTCTCGAAAGGATGGTTCTCGTAGCGCAGGCGGATGAAGATGCCGGCGACGCCGACGAGATAGAGCGCGGCGGCGGCGGCATTGCGGGGTCGCCACAGTTTCGCGGTGGCGTACAGGTCGACGTCGCGTTGCCGCGCGTACAACTGGGTCACGATCGACACGACGAACCAGGCCACGAGGATGCCCAGTGCCGTCCACGCCCCGGGGCGGTCGGCGAGCCACGGGAGCAGCGCCGCCGCCACCAGCGCGATCCACAGGGACAACTGGAATCCCACCGCCGATGCTTCGTTCCAGACGTCTCGCTGACGTTCGTCGCGGTAGAATTCGTCGTCCAGATCGCCGATGAAGCGCGCGGTTTTCACGAAGACCGTCATGAGGGCTCCTTGGTGGTGAGCGGGAACAGTTCCTCGACCGTGCTGTCGAGTCTGAGGGCGAGACGCAGGGCGAGGTACACGCTGGGCGCGTAGTCACCCTTCTCCGTCGAGACGATGCTCTGTCTGCTGACGCCGACCGCGTCGCCGAGCGCGGCCTGGGTGAGTCCCGCTTTCTTGCGGAATTCGCGGACCCGGTTGCTCCTCGGTGTGTCGGTCACACCAAAAGTAAACTCTGCTTGTCATTTCATGTCAAGCATTCTTGTCATTTTCGATCGTCGAACCACCCCGGCACACCCGTCGAGCCGGACATGCGATCACCCCTCGGTGTAGTCGATCACGAAATAGAGAATTACATTCTCGCGGTCGAAGGTTCCGACACCGCTCCGGCCTTCGGCGAATCATGCAACAATGCCGGGATTTCCGAGCAGGATCCGATCCCGACGAGGGGTGGATTCGGGATCGTCACCTACGGAATCCACCCGATACGCAGCAGTCCTTGATTTATGTTCTCGAATACGGAAATCTAGTTCTCATCGCGAGCGCCGTCGCCGGCAGGACTTTGCGCAGTCAGGGAGAGGATTCGATGAAGACCGAAGACATGGTGATGATCAGCATCGACGACCACGTCGTCGAACCCGCGGACATCTTCGAGAAGCACTTCCCCAAGAGCCTGATGGACCAGGCTCCCAAACTCACCGCCCATCCCCGCAACCCCAACGTGCAGGCCTGGCAGTTCCAGGGCACCGTCGTCGGCAGTTCCGGCCTCAACGCGGTCGTCTCCTGGCCCAAGCACGAATGGGGCATGGACCCCACCGGTTACGCCGAGATGCGACCGGGCGTCTACGACATGGACCTGCGCGTGCGCGATATGGACGCCAACGGCACCCTCGCCGCGACCCTGTTCGCCACCTTCCCCGGCTTCGCCGGCACCCACCTGGCGAGCCTGCCCGACAAGAAGCTCTCCCTCGCCGCCCTGAAGGCGTTCAACGACTGGGTCGTCGGCGAGGTCCCGGACGCCCACCCGGGGCGGTTCATCCCCATCGGCATCGTCCCGTTCTACGACGCCGAGGAATCGGTGAAGGAGATCGAGCGCATCGCCGCCATGGGATGCCGGTCGATCAGCATCCCGGAGACGCCCTACGGCGTCGGCGAGGGCTATCCCGACTTCAAGTCCGGGCACTGGGACCCGATCTTCAAGGCATGCGTCGAGCACAACATCGTGCTGTCCCTGCACATCGGCGGCGGCATCAACCTCGTCAAGCGCCCGGCCGGTTTCAACATCGACGACATGATGATCCTCACGCCGCTCATCTCCACCATTGCGGCCACCGACATCATGCTCAGCGGTGCCTTCCAGAAGTTCCCCGATCTGAAGGTCGCGATGAGCGAGGGCGGGGTCGGCTGGGTCGCCCCGTGGCTCGACCGCATCGACCGGCACATCGTCAACCAGTCCTGGACCGGCACCAGCTTTCTGCCGGCCGGGATGAGCCCGACGGACGTGTGGCGCAAGAACTTCCTCGCCTGCTACATCACCGAACCGAGCGGACTGAACAACCGTCACCGGCTCGGCGTCGACACCATCGCGTGGGAATGCGACTACCCGCACTCCGACTC
>NZ_JBKFBA010000079.1:0-9759 GCF_053345925.1 Rhodococcus sp. C26F | reverse complement strand
GCCTGCTACATCACCGAACCGAGCGGACTGAACAACCGTCACCGGCTCGGCGTCGACACCATCGCGTGGGAATGCGACTACCCGCACTCCGACTCGACGTGGCCGAACTCCCCCGAGATCCTCAAGGAGGAACTCGACGCGTGCGAGTGCACCGACGAGGAGATCGACAAGATCACCTTCGCCAACGCCGCGAAGTTCTTCGACTGGGATCCTTTCGAGCACATCCCGCGTGAGGAGGCCACCGTCGGCGCCCTGCGCGCCCGCGCCACCGACGTCGACATCAGCGAGACGTCCAAGGAGGAGTACCGCCGCCGTTACGAGCTCACCAACTCCGGCTCGTAGATTCCTGCTCCACAGGAGCCCACAACAGACGATGCCCGCCGATCCGGNGGGCATCGTCGCGTCTACGGTGTCGTGCCTACTGCGTCGTCACGGTCGGCTCACACCGGGTCCTTGCGCCACAACAGTGCGTGCAGGCACTCGACGGCCTCGGCGGGCGATTCGACGTCGAGCACTCCGGCGGCGGGCATCCGCCAACCGCCGATCGCGATCACCGGAACACCGATGCGGACCGCGAGCGCGATCTCGCTCATGGTGCCCCAGCTTCCACCCACCGCGATCAACGCGTCGCTGCTGCGCACGAGCAGCGCGTTGCGCATCTCTCCGAGGCCCGTGGGAACGGCCACCGTCAGATAGGGATTGCCCTCGGCACGGTCGTCTCCGGGCAGCAGGCCGAGGGTCGTCCCACCGGCTTCCACAGCGCCACGGCAGGCTGCCGCCATCACCCCACCGAGACCGCCGGTGACCACGACGGCCCGGCGTCCGGCGAGGAGTCCCCCGACCTGGCGGGCGAGGCGTCGCTGTTCGGGCGTGGCTTCACCCGGCCCCACGACCCCGACATAGCGCTGCGCATTCATGTTCGGCATTCTGCATCATGGAGCGCTCCGGAGCGCGCGGTCCGAGAACATCATTCACGCCCGGCATCGTCCGCTCCCGCTCTGACCGCCCCGAGGCCGGGCGATCGAGCCCTTCGGGGGAGACTGTGGCCATGAGCAGAGCCGACCGCAGCACCGACACCCGCCCGGATTCCCCGTGCCCGTGCGGTCGCGGCGTTCCCCTGTCCGAATGCTGCGGGCCGCTGCTGGCCGGTGCGAGCGCGCCCACCGCCGAACAGCTGATGCGTTCGCGGTACACGGCATTCGCGACGCGCGATACGGCGCACCTGCTGCGCACCTGGCACCCGTCCACGCGTCCGCGCTCGATCGAGTTCGACCCCGGTCAGCGCTGGACCGGGCTCGAGGTCCTGCACACCACCGGAGGCGGATTCCTGCATACGACCGGCACGGTGGACTTCCGCGCGCACTGGACGGCGGACGGGGTGCCCGACTCGATGCGCGAGCACAGCCGGTTCGTGCGGGAGGACGGCGAGTGGCTCTACCTCGACGACCGCGGCGGCGACTGAACCGAATCGGTCACGGCGCCGTTCGTCGCAACAGCGTCGCGCGCAGCGTCCCCGAGAGCCACTGACGGTACTGGTCGACGTCCCATCCGCGATCCCGTCTCAGCAGCGCGTGCACCTGCGGGGAACTCAGGGTGAACAGGACATCGGCCGCGTGCTCGACGGTGACGTCCTCGCGCAGCCAGCCGGCGTGTTCGAGTCCTTCCGCGAGGGTGCGGGCGTTCTCGGCCGTCGCCTTCGCGTCGTCCGCAGCGAAACGACGCATGTCGGGGTCCGCCCCCGATGATTCCACGGAGGTCATGAGCAGCCCGCCCGCGCGTTCGAGCATCGCGGTGCCGTAGCGGACCACCTGCTCGACCACGAGGTCGACGTGCGAGACCGCGCCGCTGCCGTGGGACGATTCCGGATCCGCCGCCGCGACCGCGCGCGGATCGCCGTCGCCGGCCACCGCGTGATCGAGCGCCTCGCGGAAGATCTCCGCCTTGCCGCCGGGGAAGGCGGTGAACACCGTCCGCACCGCCACACCCGCTTCGTCCGCGATGTTCTTGACGGTGGTGCTGACGTAGCCGTCGCGAACGAACAACCGCGCCGCGGCGTCGCGGATCGTCTCGCGGGTTCGGCGGGCCGCTTCCTCCCGCAACGGTGAGGTGTACCGTCGGCGGGCTCGCTCGGGATTCGGGTTCACTCCCCCAGTATCGAGTGCATTGCAGCTGCAACAAAATTGACGCGCGGCAAGTGGGCCGCCGGTCGGCGCCATCCCCTGCACCGACGCCTCCGACACGGCATGCTGGTCGAGTGCACACCTTCGAGGTCTGGGCTCCGATCCCGTCGTCCGTCCGGCTGTTCGCCGACCGACGGCTCCACGACATGCAACGCGACGACGACGGCTGGTGGAGCACCACCGTCGATGTCGCTCCCGACACTCGATACGGTTTCGTGCTCGACGACGACACCGGGACGGTCCTTCCCGACCCGCGATCCCCGCGCCAGCCGGAGGGCGTACACGAGCCGTCGCAGCTCCACGTGCTCGACGAGACGAAGTGGACCGACCGCGGCTGGACCGGCCGACAACTGACAGGAAGCATCGTCTACGAGATGCACGTGGGGACCTTCACCCCCGAGGGCACTCTCGACTCGGCGATCGACCGTCTCGACGAACTCGTGGATCTCGGTGTCGAGTTCGTCGAACTCATGCCGCTCAACGCGTTCAACGGCACCCACGGATGGGGCTACGACGGCGTGCTCTGGTACGCGGTGCACGAACCCTACGGCGGCCCCGACGCCCTGCAGCGTTTCGTCGACGCCGCCCACGCGCGCGGACTGGCAGTGGCACTCGACGTCGTCTACAACCATCTCGGTCCGTCGGGGAACTATCTGGGGCGCTTCGGCCCCTATCTCTCCGCGGCCCCGGGCATCTGGGGCGACAACATCAACCTCGACGGTCCCGGATCCGGGGAGGTGCGTCGGTACATCCTCGACAACGCGCTGCGCTGGTTCCGCGAGTTCCACATCGACGCCCTCCGGCTCGACGCCGTGCACGCGCTGATCGACCACACCGCCACACACCTCCTCGAGGAACTGTCGGTCGAGACGTTCCGCCTGTCCGCCCATCTCGGCCGCCCCCTGTCATTGATCGCCGAATCGGACCTCAACGATCCGAAGCTGATCACTCCCCGGCCCGGCGGTGGATACGGACTGCACGCACAATGGGCCGACGACGTCCACCACGCGATCCACGCGGCGGTGTCCGGTGAACGACAGGGCTACTACGGTGACTTCGGTTCGCTGGACTGCCTCGCGTACACGCTCGGGCACGGCTTCTTCCACGCCGGGACGTATTCGAGCTTCCGCGGCCGGGTCCACGGGCGCCCGCTCGACACCCGGCGCACACCGGCGAGCGGTCTGGTCGCCTACACCTGCACGCACGATCAGGTCGGCAACCGGGCGCTCGGCGACCGGCCGGGTGCCTATCTCGAGCCCGGTCAGCTCGCCCTCAAGGCGGCGCTCGTGCTCACGTCCCCGTTCACGCCGATGTTGTTCATGGGCGAGGAGTGGGGTGCGAGCACACCCTTCCGGTACTTCACGTCGCATCCCGAACCGGAACTCGCCGCGGCCGTGGTCGAGGGTCGCCGGCGCGAGTTCGCCGAACACGGCTGGAACGCCGCCGACGTACCCGACCCGCAGGCTCCGGAGACCTTCACCGGATCGAAGCTGCGCTGGGACGAACGCGACGACGACGGGCACGCCCGGCTGCTGGAGTGCTACCGCGCGCTCATCGCGCTGCGGCGGGACCGCGCCGAGCTCACCGATCCCTGGCTCGAGCACGTGCACGTGACGTACGACGAGGACGAGAAATGGCTCGTCGTACACCGCGGTGCGCTGCGGGTGGCGTGCAATCTCGGACCCGATCCCGTCACCGTGCCGGTCGGCGGAAAACCACTGCTCTGGTGGGACGAACCGGTGGTCAACCGCACCGAGTCCGCAGTGCTGATCCCGGGCTGGTCCTTCGCGATCCTGGAGGCTCCCGAGATGCCCCGCCGATAACGTTCGTCAGGCGAAAAAAGTCGTTGATTATGCCACGAGTGGGCGAGTACCGTCTCAAGTACCGTCGAATTCTCGAGGTGAATCACCATGCAACCCAAGAAGATTCTGGCGAGCGTATTCCTCAGCACCGCCCTCGTCCTCGCTCCCGCCGGAGTCGCATCGGCGACCCCCACCGTCGACACGGCACCCGGGATCGTGAATGTCAGCGGAGGACACGACGACCACGGAAAGTACGACCACCACGATCACGACAAGAACTACAACCATCACGACAAGAAGTACGACCGCGACCATCACCGGAACCACTACTGGCGGCCCGACTGCTATTGGTGGGGCCCATGGTTGGTGTGCAATCGCTGGTGACCGCACACCACCCGTGACGTGACCGGGCCACCCGGTTACGTCAGATAACGGTAGGCAGGCGACCCCGGCTCGAGTCGCTGCGCGTCGATCGGCGACGCGTCCATGCGATTGAGCAGGGCCGAAAGGTCTTCTGCAGCACCCAGTTCGATACCGACGAGGGCAGCACCGGTCTCCCGGTTGTTGCGCTTGACGTACTCGAACAGGGTGATGTCGTCGTCCGGTCCGAGGACTTCGTCCAGGAACCGGCGCAGTGCGCCGGGTTCCTGGGGGAAGTCCACGAGGAAATAGTGTTTGAGCCCGCGGTGGACGAGCGACCGCTCGATGATCTCGCCGTAGCGCGAGACGTCGTTGTTGCCGCCCGACACCAGGCACACCACGTTCGCTCCGGGCTGCACCGAGATCGACTCGAGGGCAGCGACGGACAGGGCGCCGGCGGGCTCGGCGATGATGCCCTCGTTCTGGTACAGATCTAGCATCGTGGTGCACAGCGCACCCTCGTCGATCTGGGTCATCCCGAACGGGGCCCGACCGAGCCCCTCCCGGCGCAGCGTGGCCACGAGCGGCAGGCTCGAATGGGACACGACCTCGGCACCGAGTTCGGAGACCACGGCGTAGGGGACGTCGCCGGTCCGCTTGACCGCAGCGCCGTCGACGAACGGCTCGACCTCCGGCAGCGTGACGGGACCGCCCGCCACCAGCGCGGCGGTCATCGATGCTGCGCCGGCCGGTTCGACGCCGACGATCGACGTGCGTGGGGACCGCTCGCGCAGATAGGCGGCGACACCGGCGATGAGGCCGCCCCCGCCCACGGGGACGAGCACGACGTCGAGATCGCCGTCGAGCTGCTCGAGGACCTCGCGCGCGATGGTGCCCTGCCCGGCAGCGGTGCGGGCGTCATCGAAGGGCGGGATCATCGTCGCACCGGTGCGGATCGCATCGTCGGCTGCCGCCGCGGCCGCGGCGTCGAAGGTGTCGCCGACACCGATGAGTTCGACGCTGTCGCCGCCGTGGATACGGATCCGGTCGCGCTTCTGCTTGGGAGTGCGGGTGGGCACGTAGATGCGGCCCTGGATTCCCATCACCCGGCATGCGTAGGCGACACCCTGCGCATGATTACCGGCGCTGGCCGTGACGACACCCGCGGCGCGCTCGGCCGCGTCGAGTTGCGCCATGGCGTTGTACGCCCCGCGGAGCTTGAAGGACCGTACGCGGGTGAGGTCCTCACGCTTGAGATAGACGTTGGCTCCCACGAGGGCCGAGAGCCGGGGGCTGTGCTCGAGCGGCGTCGGGGCGACCGCCTCCGAAATTCGCTCGGCAGCCGCATCGATGTCGGCCGCGCAGGGCACGGCGGTCACAGTCATCGGTTCTGCTGTTCGCGAAGTGGAGGTCACCCGTCAATGCTGCCACTCCCCCGATTCGCCCACCACGGCGGGACCCGCATCGAGGGGGTGACAGCACAGTCCGTCCGAGCGTGCTCGGTCTACGAGCCCTCGACCGGCTCGAGAACGAAGACCGGAATCTCGCGGTCGGTCTTCTCCTGGTACTCCGCGTAGGGCGGGAACGCCTCGACCGCACGTTTCCACCACTGCGCCTTCTCCTCGCCGTGGACCTCGCGGGCGGTCATGTCCCACACCTCGGTGCGGTCCCTGACCTCGACGTGCGGGTTCGCGACGATGTTGTGGTACCAGACGGGATGCTTCGGTGCACCGCCGAGCGAGGCGACAGCGGCGTACCTACCCTCGTGCTCGACTCGCATGAGAGGGATCTTGCGGAGCTTGCCGGACTTGGCGCCGACCGTGGTCAGGATGATGACCGGTCGACCCTGGAGGGTGGTGCCGCGGGTTCCGCCCGACGACTCGTACTCCTCGACCTGCTTGGCGCTCCATTCGACGGGACTCGGTTCGTATTCTCCGTGCAGTGGCATACCGACCAGTCAACACAATCGTTGTGACAGTCGCCGCCCGATCGTCGAGTTCGGTGGCCCGAACTCTTCCCTGCGCCTATCCTGAAGAAAGAATTCCGCCCGGCCTACAGTCGCTCGGCCTACAGGAGGTGCACCGCGATGTCCGTGCTCGACCCCCGGATACACCGTGAGCGCACCGACGGTGTGGACATCGCCGGCACGATCTGGCCCCTGTACAAGCTCGAAGCACTCGCGGCCGGTCTCCTGACCCTGCTCGTGGTCCTCGTCGTCACCACCAGCGCCCAGAGCGCCGTGCTCGGTGCCGCTGCGGTCACCGTCGTCGTGTGGTGGGTCCGCAAGGCCCAGCAGCACGCACTCCGTTCCTAGACGCACCGGTCGACCCGGCTTCCCGCNCACCGAAGGGCTCGCGCCGCGCGGCGGGATCGCTAGGTGGCCAGGCAGCCCGGCCCGAGCAGGGCCTTGAGGTCGCCCATCAGCGCCGACGACGGTTCGACCCGCAGGCTGTCGTCGAGCTTGAGGACCGTGACCTTGCTGCCGGTGATGAGCCGCACGTGCACGTCGGACGAGCCGGGATGGCGCGTGAGCACGTTCTTGAGGGCACCGACCTTGTCGGGGGTGCACAACCGGGTGGGCATCGACACCGATACCGGCTTCGCCACCCCGATCTGTGAGAGGTCGGGGACGACGAGATCGTTGGCGATCAGGGAGATCCGGTCGTCGCGGATCGACACCCGGGCCTTGACCAGCACCACCGAGTCCTCCACGACGTCCATGCCGTAGACGGCGTAGGACTGCGGGAAGAAGAGCACCTCGATGCCACCGGTGAGGTCCTCGAGTTGCGCGGACGCCCAGGCGAGACCGTTCTTGTTGATGCGCCGGTTCACCGAGGCGAGGATGCCGCCGACGGTGACCTGACTGCCGTCCTTGAGCGCGCCTTCGAGGATCGCGGGGATCTGGGTGTCGGCCTGGGACGCGAGCACGTGCTCGACGCCGTTGAGCGGGTGCCCGGAGACGTAGAGGCCGAGCATCTCCCGTTCGAGGGCGAGGCGGTGCTTGGTGTCCCATTCCTCCTCGGGGATGCGGACGTTGAACACCGCGGCGACGGACTCGTCGGTGTCGTCGCCGCCGAACAGGTCGAACTGGCCGATCGCCTCGGCCTTCTTCGTGCTCATCACCGCGTCGATCGCGTCGGCGTGGACGAGCATCAGGCCCTTGCGCGGGTGCCCGAGCGAGTCGAATGCGCCTGCCTTGATGAGGGATTCGGTGACCTTCTTCGAACACGCGACGGTGTCGATCTTGTTGAGATAGTCGGAGAAGTCGGTGTAGCGACCCTTCTCCTCCCGCCCCTTGATGATCGAGGCCACGACGTTCGTGCCGACGTTGCGGACGGCGCCGAGGCCGAACCGGATGTCCTCGCCCACCGACATGAAGTTGGTGTGCGACTCGTTGACGTCCGGCGGCAGCACGGTGATGCCCATCTTGCGGCAGTCGGACAGGTAGACCGCGGCCTTGTCCTTGTCGTCGCCGACGGAGGTGAGCAGACCGGCCATGTACTCGGCCGGGTAGTTCGCCTTGAGGTAGGCGGTCCAGAACGAGACCAGCCCGTAGCCGGCGGCGTGCGACTTGTTGAACGCGTAGCCGGCGAAGGGCAGAACGGTGTCCCACAGCGCGGTGATCGCCGCCTGCGAGAAGCCGTTGTCCTTCATGCCCTGGGCGAAGCCGTCGTAGGCCTCGTCGAGGATCTCCTTCTTCTTCTTACCCATCGCGCGACGCAGCAGGTCTGCCTGTCCGAGCGAGTAACCGGCCACCTTCTGAGCGATCTGCATGATCTGCTCCTGGTAGACGATCAGACCGTAGGTGTCGGCGAGGATCTCCTTCAGCGGTTCCTCGAGCTCGGGGTGGATCGGCTTGACCTCTTGCCGCCCGTTCTTGCGGTCGGCGTAGTCGTTGTGCGCGTTCATGCCCATCGGGCCGGGGCGGTACAGCGCGAGCACGGCGACGATGTCCTCGAAGCCGGTGGGCTGCATGCGGCGCAGCAGGTCGCGCATGGCGCTGCCGTCGAGCTGGAACACGCCGAGCGTGTCGCCGCGCGCGAGCAGTTCGTAGGTCGCCGGATCCTCCAGCGGGAGGGTGTCGAGGTCGAGATCGATCCCACGGTTGACCTTGATGTTCTCGATCGCGTCGCCGATGACGGTGAGGTTGCGCAGACCGAGGAAGTCCATCTTCAGCAGACCGATGGCCTCGCAGGACGGATAATCCCAGCCGGTGATGATCGCGCCGTCCTGCGCGCGCTTCCACAGCGGGATCGCGTCCATGAGCGGCTCGGACGACATGATCACCGCGCAGGCGTGCACGCCGGCGTTGCGGATCAGGCCCTCGAGACCGAGCGCGGTGTCGTAGATCTTCTTGATGTCCGGGTTGGACTCGATCAGCTGGCGGACCTCGGCGGCTTCCTTGTACCGCTCGTGGCTCGGGTCGGTGATACCCGAGACCGGGATGTCCTTCGCCATGATCGGCGGCGGCAGGGCCTTGGTGATCTGGTCGGCGATCGCGAATCCGGGCTGGCCGAACTGCACTCGCGCGGAGTCCTTGATCGCGGCCTTCGTCTTGATGGTGCCGAACGTGATGACCTGGGCGACCTTGTCGTTGCCCCACCGCTCGGTGGCGTAGCGCACCATCTCACCGCGGCGGCGATCGTCGAAGTCGATATCGATATCGGGCATCGACACGCGCTCGGGGTTGAGGAACCGCTCGAACAGCAGACCGTGCGGGATCGGGTCGATGTTGGTGATGCCCATCGCGTAGGCGACGAGCGAACCGGCGGCCGAACCACGGCCGGGGCCGACGCGGATGCCGACCTCGCGGGCGTGGTTGATGAGGTCGCCGACGACGAGGAAGTAGGCGGGGAAGCCCATCTGGTTGATGACGCTGATCTCGTACTCGGCGCGCTCGACGTACTCGCGGGGTGGGCCGGCGGGGAAGCGACGGTCGAGGCCGCGCATGACCTCCTTGTGCAGCCAGCTCGCCTGCGTCTCCCCTTCCGGCACCGGGAAGATCGGCATCCGGTCGCGGTGGGTCCACACGTCCTCGTAGGACTGCACGCGCTCGGCGATGAGCAGCGTGTTGTCGCATGCGCCCGGCACCTCGCGGTCCCACTGCTCGCGCATCTCCTGCGCCGACTTGAGGTAGTAGCCGTCGCCGTCGAACTTGAACCGGGTGGGATCGGAGAGGGTCTTACCGGTCTGGATGCACAGCAGCGCCTCGTGGTTCGCGGCCGCATCCTTGGTGACGTAGTGGCAGTCGTTGGTCACCAGCGGCGGGATGTCGAGCTTGCGGCCGATCTCGATCAGGCCCTCGCGCACCCGGCGCTCGATGGACAGGCCGTGGTCCATCAGTTCGAGGAAGAAGTTGTCCTTGCCCCAGATCTCCTGCCACTTCGCGGCGGCCTCGAGCGCTTCGCGCTCGTGGC
>NZ_JBKFBA010000078.1:0-10510 GCF_053345925.1 Rhodococcus sp. C26F | reverse complement strand
TGGGTGTGGCGGAAGGTGATCGCGCGCAAGCGTGCTCGGGGCGACTTCCACACGTCGGTACTCGTTGTGGGTGGCGCGCGAGCGGTGCGGCATATGACCCGCACCTTCTCCCGCAAGGACGGCGAGGGCTACCGCGTCGTCGGTGTCTGTGTGCCCCGTTATTCGGGTGCCCCCGGTGATGTGATCGATGTCGACGGCCGGGAGATCACCATCTACGGCGACGAACACTCCGTCGTCGAAGCACTCAAGTTGTCGGGGGCGGACTCGGTGGTGGTCACCGCCACCGAAACCCTGGGCAGCGAGGGGTTGCACGATCTGGTCTGGCAGCTCGAGCCGCTCGACACCGACCTGGTGGTCGCCACCGGTGTGGTCGATGTGGCCGGTCCGCGGATCGAGATGCGCCCGGTCGCCGGTCTGCCGCTGATCCACGTGGAGAAGCCCAGCTACCACGGGGCCAAGCGCTCGGGGAAGCGGATCTTCGACCTGGCGTTCGCAAGCCTGGCATTGCTGGCGTTGGCTCCGGTGTTCGCGGTCGTCGCCCTGCTCATCAAGCTCGAGGATCGGGGTCCGATCTTCTACAAGGCCGAGCGTATCGGCATCGACGGCACGCCGTTCGGGATGATCAAGTTCCGCTCGATGGTGACCAATGCCGACAAGATGGTCGA
Organism: Rhodococcus sp. C26F; assembly: GCF_053345925.1. NCBI lineage: Bacteria > Bacillati > Actinomycetota > Actinomycetes > Mycobacteriales > Nocardiaceae > Rhodococcus > Rhodococcus sp. C26F. The sequence continues at coordinate 9,845 of NZ_JBKFBA010000078.1, read as the reverse complement.
CACGTTGCTGGCGCAGAACGAGGGTGCCGGTCCGCTGTTCAAGATGAAGGACGATCCGCGGGTCACCCGTATCGGCAAGGTGATGCGTCGGTTCAGCATCGACGAGTTGCCGCAGTTCCTCAATGTCATTCGTGGCGAGATGAGCGTGGTGGGTCCGCGTCCGCCGTTGCGGCGTGAGGTCGAAGCCTACGACGGTCGGGTCAAGCGCCGGCTGTTGGTGCGCCCCGGAGTGACGGGACTCTGGCAGGTCAGTGGCCGGTCGGATCTGTCGTGGGATGAGTCGGTGCGCCTGGACCTGTCGTATGTGGAGAACTGGTCGATGGTCTCCGATGTGTTGATCATCGGTAAGACCGTCAAGGCCGTGCTCGCCAGCGACGGCGCCTACTGAGCAAGCGTGAAGAGAACGGCCTCGGAGTTCGACTCCGGGGCCGTTCTCGTATGCGTACCGGCCGAACCGCCATGAGTCCACGAATATGCCGATACCGTGGACGAAACAGTTCGGAGGTAGCCGCATGTGCACAGCCGCCAACTACACCGCCAAGGACCACTACTTCGGCCGGAATCTCGATCTCGAATACTCCTACCGGGAAGCGGTGACGGTCACGCCGCGGAACTTTCCGTTCGAGTTCCGCAGGGTGCCGTCGCTGAAGACGCATCACGCCATGATCGGCATGGCGACCGTCGCCGATGGTTATCCGCTCTACTACGACGCGACCAACGAGAAGGGCTTGAGCATGGCGGGGTTGAACTTCCCCGACAATGCCGACTACAAGCCCGTATCGGAGCACGGGACGAATATCGCTTCCTTCGAGTTCATCCCCTGGGTCCTCGGTCAGTTCGAGACCGTCGCGCAGGTACAGGAAGCACTGTCGAACGTGCGCGTCGTCGACATCGCGTTCAGTGAGGAGTTCCCGCCGTCTCCACTGCACTGGATCATTTCCGACCGTGACGAGTCCATCACCGTCGAATCCGTCGACGAGGGCTTGAAGGTCCACGACAACCCGATCCAGGTCCTCACGAACAACCCGACGTTCGACATCCAGTTGTTCAACATCAACAACTACATGAGTCTGTCGGTCGATCCACCCGAGCCGCGCTTCTCGAAGGAGATCCCCTTCGATACCTACAGTCGCGGCCTCGGTGCTGTGGGGTTGCCGGGAGACCTGTCCTCGATGTCGCGTTTCGTCAAGGCCGCCTTCACCAAGGTGAATTCGGTATCGGGCGAATCGGAGTCCGAGGCGATCAGCCAGTTCTTCCACATCCTCGGTTCCGTGGAGCAACAACGCGGATGTGTTCGGCTCGACGACAAGTACGAGATCACCATCTACTCGTCATGCTGCAACACCCACAAAGGCATCTACTACTACCGCACCTACGAGAACAGCCAGATCACCGGCGTGGACATGCACAAAGAGGACCTCGACGGGAGCAATCTGGCGTCGTATCCGCTGGTGAAGAGCCAGCAGGTCCTCATGCAGAACTGAACGCAGCTCGATCGGAAGGGCCTCGGAGTTTCGTCTCCGGGGCCGTTCCCGTCTTCCGAGACGACTTCGTGATTTGACTTTCTGCTGTGACGACCCGCACAGTAAGTACGCACAGCGTTCAATAGGTACGCAGTGCGTACAAAATCTCTCGTTCCCTCGGAAGGAACCTTCGGTGTCACGACGCTCATTCGAATTCGGCCGGATCCGCACGGCGGCAGTAGTGGTGTCGGGTGTTCTCGCGCTCGCACTCACGGGCTGCAGCTCCGGTGAATCTGCAGCTCAGGAGACACCCGCAGCCCAGGAAACGACGGCGTCGGATGGTTCGCCCACGGACTCCGCTCACCCGGCCTCCGACGCTCCCGCCGAGGGAGAGATGCGTGTGACGCTGCTCGGCACGGGCAGCCCGGTGCCGAGCACCGAGCGCTACGGCATGTCCACGCTGGTCCAGGCCAACGGCTTGAACCTCGTCTTCGATGCGGGACGCGGAGCCACGGTGCGCCTCACGCAGGCCGGCGTTCCGGTCGGTCAGGTCGATGCCGTCTTCCTCACCCACTTCCATTCCGACCACATCAACGGTCTGTCCGACCTCTGGATGAGCAGCTACGTTCCGGCGCTCGGTGGGCGCGAGGGTGCCTTCCAGCTCTACGGACCCGTCGGCGTCCGGAACATTGGCGACGGAATGCAGAGCACCTACCGCAACGACATCGACGTGCGCGTCGCAGACAAGGAAGTCGATCCCGCGACCACGCCGATCGAATCGCACGAGTTCGCAGAAGACGGCGTCGTCTTCGACCAGGACGGCGTCACCGTCACCATGTTCACCGTGGAGCACGATCCGGTCGGTGCCATCCAGCCGGCGGTCGGCTATCGCGTCGACTATGCGGGCAAGTCGGTGCTCATCAGCGGCGACACCGTGCCCACCGAGAACGTTCTGAAGTTCGGCGAAGGTGTCGACGTGCTGGTGCACGAGGTGGCCGACTTCGAGGATCCGTCTGCGCTGCCCAGCGTGTACGCGCATCACACGAACCCGCAGCAGGCGGGCGACATCTTCGCGCAGACCCAGCCGAAGATGGCGGTCTACAGCCACATCGTCAACGGCATCCCCGGCCGCGTCCCCGGGATCTCCGAGGAGACGCTCGTCGAACGCACCCGGGAGAACTACGACGGCCCGCTGACCGTCGGCACCGACCTGATGACCTTCCTCATCACCGGCGACGAGGTGCGCGTCGACAGCTGATCGACAGCACGGCCCGAACCCCGCCGGCACCGTCGGCGGGGTTTCGGCGTGGGGCATCCGGGGTCATCTGGTGGATGTACCGCGTTTCCCGACGAGGAGGACCCGACATGGCGGCCAGCGTCTCCGATCGATTCGACATCGAGGCCACACCCGAGCAGGTGATGCGCGCCCTCGAGGATGTCGAGCGCATCCCCGAGTGGTCGTCGGCCCACAAGAGCGTCGAGGTGCTCACCCGGGACGACGCCGGCCGGCCGCTTCGGATCCGCATGACCCTGTCGCTGCTCGGCTTCTCCGACACCCAGATCATCGAGCATTCGTGGACCGAGAAGTCGACGTCGTGGACTCTCGTCGAGAGTTCCATGCAGCGCAGTCAGGACGGGGAGTACGCGCTCGAACCGACCGAGCGCGGCACCCGCGTGCACGTCACCATGTCGCTCGAACCGAAGGTCCCGGTTCCCGGCTTCGTGCTGAAGCGCGGGCAGAAGCATGCGGTCGAAGCGGTCCGGAAGGGGCTGACCGAGTTCGTCCTGTCCAATTACGCCTGACTCGCCGTCGGCAGTTCCAGAGTGAACCGGGCTCCGCAGCTCGGTCCGTCACTGTGCGCGTGGATGCGACCGGCGTGGGCTTCGACGAGTGCCCGTGCGATCGTCAGGCCGATGCCACTGCCGCCGTGATTCCGGTCGCGGGCGGTGTCCGCGCGGTAGAACCGGTCGAAGAGGTGGTCGAGGTGGTCGGGCGCGATGCCGACACCCGTGTCGGTCACGGTGATCTCCGTTCGGTCGCCGCCGAGGATGCGAGTGGCGACGGTGACGTTTCCTCCTGCCGGTGTGTGCCGTAGGGCGTTGTCCAGCAGGTTCGCCAGCACCTGTCCGAGCCGGTCGGGATCGACCGTCACCGGCGCAGATTCGACGACCTCGACCTGCAACGTCACGCCTTTGCCGTCGTACTGCTCGCGCACCGCGTCGACCGCCGTGGCGACGAGGGTGCCGGTGGTAGTGGGCACCCGATGGATGCGGGTGAGGTGCTCTTCCGCCCGGGAGACCGCGGTGATGTCCTGTGCCAGGCGGTTCAGCCGGTGGGTGGCGGCTCGCAGAATCTGCCGGGTGTCGTCGTCGAGAGTGCGGACGCCGTCCTCGAGTGCTTCCAGATAGGAGTCGAGTGTGGCGATGGGTGTGCGCATTTCGTGCCCGAGGTCGGCGAGCATTCTGCGCCTTGTGATTTCGGTGGCTTCCAGGCGTCGTGCCAGCTCGTTGAAACTGGTTGCCAGTTCGTCGAATTCGTGGCCGAGCTCGGGGCTGGGGACACGGGTGTCGTAGCGACCTCCGGCGATCTGCGCGGTGGAGGTGGTCACCGTGTCGAGCGAACGCTGTATCCGTCGCGCGATGTACCAACTGACCGCCGAGGCCAACAGCACCGCGATCGCGACCGCCAGACCCCACGCGAGGACGATGGCCCAGGTGAAGGCTTCTTCGACGTGGGCGGCCTGGCTCGAATCGTGATCGATGCCCGCTTGTCCGAGATGGTCGTGGAAGATCCCGGGAGCGAGAGCGGACGCGACGAGCCATGCGCTGACGGCACATCCGACGACGACGGCGACGAGCGCGAGGAACAGGCGGGTGCCGAAACTCGTCGCGGTGGGGGAGCCGGACGTCATCGTCCTGTACCCATCCGGTAGCCGACGCCGCGGACGGTGCGCACGAAACGTCCCTGGTTCGCATCGTCGCCGAGTTTGCGGCGCAGATGGCCGATGTGCACGTCCACGAGGTGGTCGTCGCCGACCCAGTTCTGTCCCCACACGGCCGCGATGAGCTGTGCCCGGGTGAACACGACTCCCGGGTCCTGCGCCAGGGCAGCGAGGATGTCGAACTCGGTACGGGTGAGCGCGACCGGTGTGCCGCGCACGGCGACCTCCCGTCCGTCGACGTCGATGGACAGATCGCCGAACACGCGGTCCTGCCGGCCCGTAGAGGCTGAGATCCGTGCAGTGGTCCGGGGACGACGCAGCATCGCTTGGATGCGGGCCATGAGTTCGCGCGGGCTGAACGGTTTCGTCAGGTAGTCATCGGCTCCGACGGACAGACCGATCAAGGTGTCGACTTCCTCGGTGCGGGCGGTGAGCATCACGACGTACGCGTCGGAGAAGGTTCGCAGTTGCCGGCACACCTCGACACCGTCGAGTCCGGGTAGGCCGAGGTCGAGCACCAGGATGTCGGGGTCGACCTGCCGCGCGAGGGTCACGGCCTCGGATCCGTCGCCGGTGATCGTCACGTCGAAGCCGTCGCGTTCGAGATACGAACCCACGAGCTTCGCCAACGACTCCTCGTCCTCGACGACCATGGCTCGCATCCGGCCGGTCGAGCTCGGGGCGGGTGCGGATCCGCCGGATGGTCCCGTTGGGCGAACAGAGGAAGGCATGGCATCCATCATCACCACCCGCCGTGGTGCTGACGATGTGCCCGCACTTCTTGAGCAAATCTTCATGAGATCTCCACCGGAACCCGGGAGCGCACACGCGAGGGTGGATGCCATGAACAAGAAGGCTCTGGCTGCCGGTGCGATCGCGCTGGCAGTGGCATTCACGACGTCTGCGTGCAGTGATTCCAGTGGCAACGAAGCAACCACGGCGACCGCCACTTCGGCTCCGACATCCGCCGAGGCGAACTCCGCGCGGTTCGACCAGGACGATGTGATGTTCTCGCGCATGATGATCCCGCACCATGCGCAGGCCATTGAGATGAGCGACATGCTGCTGGCAAAGGACGGCATCCCGGAGCCGGTGAGGGCGCTGGCCGAGCAGATCAAGGCAGAGCAACAACCCGAGATCGAGCAGTTCGAGGCATGGCTCGAGGAATGGGGCATGCCCATGCGCGGTGACGACGCTCCTGGAATGAACGGCCACATGTCCGGCATGCCGTCTGTCTCGGGCATGCCGGGTATGGACGACATGCCGCACATGGACGGGATGATGAGCGAGCAGGACATGCAGGCACTGTCCGACGCGCAGGGTGTCGACGCGGCCCGCCTGTATCTGGAGCAGATGATCGCCCACCACGAGGGAGCGATCGAGATGGCACAGGACGAGATCGAGGACGGGCAGTACCCCGATACCGTCGAGCTGGCCCGCACCATCGTCGACACCCAGCAGAAGGAAATCGACACGATGCGTCAGTTGTTGACCACTCTGTAGCCGATCCGCGTCGCGGGTTCGTCCCGCCGGCCGAGGGAGGAGCCGAGGATGTCCCAGCAGGTGCACGAACACACCCACGAGCACGCCGGCCACGATCGTCACGCGGGGCACGGCGCGCACGGTGAGATGTTCCGGCGACGGTTCTGGGTCAGTCTGGTCCTATCGGTGCCGGTCGTGGTCTTCAGCCACATGGTCGCCGAGCTCTTCGGTTATCACCTTCCGGATGTTCCGGGCGTCGAGTGGATCCCACCGGTACTGGGCACGGTGATCTTCTTCTACGGCGGCGTGCCGTTCCTGACCGGCGGCTGGGCCGAACTGCGCTCCCGCCGACCGGGGATGATGCTGCTGATCGCCATGGCCATCACGGTCGCCTTCGTGGCGTCGTGGGCCACGACTCTCGAGGTCGGCGGTTTCGACCTGGACTTCTGGTGGGAACTGGCGCTGCTGATCGTCATCATGCTGCTCGGCCACTGGCTCGAGATGCGGGCGCTGGGTTCGGCGTCGGGCGCACTCGAAGCGCTGGCCGCGATGTTGCCGGACACCGCCGAGAAGGTCACCGACGACGGCGTGGTCGAGGTGCCGCTGCACGACGTGTCCCTCGATGATGTGGTGCTTGTGCGCGCGGGAGCACGCGTGCCCGCCGACGGCACGGTCATCGACGGGACCGCCGAGGTCGACGAATCGATGGTTACCGGTGAATCGAAGACCGTCACCCGCGACATCGGTGACACGGTGGTCGCGGGCACCGTCGCCACCGACAGCGCGTTGCGGGTGCGGATCACGGCGGTGGGGGAGGACACCGCGTTGGCCGGCATCCAGCGCATGGTCGCCGATGCCCAGGCGTCCTCGTCCCGCGCACAGGCCTTGGCGGATCGCGCCGCGGCCTTCCTCTTCTACTTCGCCGCGATCGCGGGTGCTCTCACCTTCCTTGTATGGACGTTGCTCGGCAATCTCGACGAAGCGGTGGTCCGTACCGTCACCGTTCTCGTCATCGCCTGCCCTCACGCGTTAGGTTTGGCGATCCCGCTGGTGATCGCCATCTCGACCGAACGCGCGGCTCGGGCGGGTGTGCTCGTCAAGGATCGGTTGGCGCTCGAACGCATGCGCACCGTCGACGCGGTGTTGTTCGACAAGACCGGCACTCTCACGCAGGGCAAGCATGAGGTCACCGGTGTCGTCGCGAGGGCGGGGACCGACGAGGAACACTTGCTCGCCCTGGCCGCAGCGGTCGAAGCCGACAGCGAGCACCCGGTCGCGCGCGCTATCGTGGCTGCCGCCGATGCCCGCGTGCCGTCCGCAGAGCGGAGGGTGGTGACGGACTTCCGCTCGTTGCCCGGCCGAGGCGTGCGTGGACTCGTCGACGGAGTGGAGGTGACGATCGGTGGACCGTCCATGCTGAGCTCCCTGCAGTTGTCGGTGCCCGACGACGTCGCCGCTGTCACCGACGGATGGGTACGACGTGGCGCATCGGTGCTGCACGTCGCCTCCGACGGGCGGGTACTCGGGGCAGTGGCGCTCGAGGACACCGTGCGCGACGAGTCCCGCCAGGCCGTCGACGCGCTGCATGCGCGCGGCGTGATGGTCGCGATGATCACCGGTGATGCCCAGCAGGTGGCCGATGCCGTGGCCGCCGATCTGGGCATCGACGAAGTGTTCGCCGAAGTGTTGCCGGAGAACAAGGACGCGAAGGTCGCCGAGCTGCAGAAGCGCGGGCACACCGTCGCGATGGTCGGCGACGGAGTCAACGACGCACCTGCCCTCGCGCGGGCCGACGTCGGCATCGCGATCGGCGCCGGCACGGACGTCGCGATCGAGTCGGCCGGCGTCGTCCTCGCCGCGAACGATCCGCGAGCGGTGCTGTCCATCGTCGAACTCTCGCACGCGAGTTACCGCAAGATGTGGCAGAACCTGCTGTGGGCAACCGGATACAACGTCGTCGCCGTTCCGTTGGCAGCCGGTGTGCTCGCTTTCGCCGGTGTCGCGATCTCGCCGGCCGTGGCTGCGGTGCTCATGTCGGCGTCGACGATCGTCGTCGCGCTCAACGCCCAGACGCTCCGGCGCCTCGATCTCGACCCCGAGCACGCTACCGACGGATGAGTTTCTCGATAACTTCTCTTTTGTTGTCGCGCGCACGCAACAGTTCTGTGAGACGATCTCAATCGCATAACGTATCGGAGCCGCCACGGAGGACGCGGCACCGATATACGGGGTTTGTCGACGTCCGAGCGCAGGGAGGTGCTCGAGTGTCGACGCGTCTCGGGGAGGAGACACACTGTGAGGGTTCTTCCGTCATGACCACAGTTCGTCACACGAACTACGATGCTGTGCAAGGTATTTCCGGTGCCGACAGCAGTGTCGGCGAGTCGGTCGTCAGTGGACCATCCAACAGGTGGAGCTGGCAGAAGTCCTACGTCAACACTTTGTTCCTGACCGACAGTGCGGTCGTCGTGCTGGCTATCGTGCTCGCGCATGTGGTGCGGTTCGGACAGGATTCGCTCGTCACCATGGACGGCGTCGGAACACTGAGTTACACGCTGATCTCTGTCGCGTTCGGCGCGGCGTGGATCGCATTTCTTTCCCTGTTCCGTACACGCTCCAGGCGGGTGATCGGCGCCGGCTTCGAGGAGTATCAGCGCGTCGTTTCGGCGACGCTCAATCTTTTCGGCCTCGTTGCCATCGTGGCGCTCATCTTCCGGATGGAGCTTGCGCGCGGCTATCTCGCCATCGCTCTGCCCGCCGGTCTCGCGGGACTGCTGTTCTTCCGGTGGGTCTGGCGACGGGTCGTCGCACGCCGTCGCAGGAAGGGTGAATTCACGACCTCGGTGCTGGTGGTGGGTGGCGCTCGCGCAGTTCGTCACATGGCCAGCACGTTCCAGCGTCGCAGCGGCGAGGGTTATCGCGTGGTGGGCGTGTGCGTGCCGCGTTATTCCGGTGTGCCGGGCGAGAGCATCGATGTGGACGGACGGCAGATCCCGATCCACGGCGACGAGAACACCGTCGTCGAAGCGTTGCGCGCCTCGGGTGCCGACACCGTGGCGGTGACCGCCACCGAGACCCTCGGCCACGAGGGCATCCGTGACCTGCTGTGGCAGCTCGAACCCGAGCGCGCCGATCTGGTGGTGGCGACCGGCGTCGTCGACGTCGCCGGTCCGCGCATCGAGATGCGCCCGGTGGCCGGGTTGCCGCTGATCCATGTGGAGAAGCCGAGCTATCACGGTGCGAAGCGCAGCGGGAAGCGTCTGTTCGACCTCGCGTTCTCGCTCACCGCGTTGCTGTGCCTGGCGCCGGTCTTCGCTGTCGTTGCACTGTTGATCAAGCTCGAGGACGGCGGTCCGGTCTTCTACAAGGCCGAGCGCATCGGACTCGACGGAACTCCGTTCGGGATGATCAAGTTCCGCTCGATGGTGCAGAACGCCGACAAGCTGGTCGACACGCTGCTCGATCAGAACGAGGGTGCCGGTCTGCTCTTCAAGATGAAGGAGGACCCGCGCGTCACTCGTGTCGGCCGGGTCCTGCGCCGGTTCAGCATCGACGAGCTGCCGCAGTTCATCAACGTCGTGCGCGGCGAGATGAGCGTCGTGGGTCCGCGTCCGCCGCTGCGTCGCGAGGTGGAGAGCTACGACGGTCGGGTAAAGCGTCGTCTGCTGGTACGTCCCGGTGTCACGGGCCTCTGGCAGGTCAGTGGCCGCTCGGACCTGTCGTGGGACGAGTCGGTGCGTCTGGACCTGTCGTACGTGGAGAACTGGTCCATGGTCTCCGACGTGCTGATCATCATGAAGACCGTGAAGGCGGTCGTCGCCAGCGAAGGCGCGTACTGACCTTCGATGGAGCGATTCTCGCCCCAAGATCAACTTCACGGTAGTGTTTCAGGCTGTCGCCGTCCCCTGCACGGTGACGTCGAGCCCCGCCGGAAGGTTACTCGCATGCCCTTCCGGCG
>NZ_JBKFBA010000077.1:0-10550 GCF_053345925.1 Rhodococcus sp. C26F | reverse complement strand
CGATGGCCGCGCCGATACCTCTGCTGGCGCCGGTGATCACAGCAACGCGGTTGTCGCGCTGCATTGTCAATCGAGTGGGGCGGGGGCAGGAGCGGTTATCGCGGTGGTGATCCCGAATCCTGCAATCCATTCCGGGATTTCTCGGTAGAAGGTCGAGGTGACCTGGTAGGGGCCGGCAGCGCGGAGGGCGGCGTAGGCGGCGATCCAGGTACGTACTTCGTGGGACGAGTGACCGGCCTGTTCGACGAACCAGTCATTGGTCCACGTGTCGATCTGTTCGAGATCGCCGGATGCCAGAACCTCGAGTAGATGACGGTCCCAATCGGGGTTGAGTGGCTGAATGCTGGCGGTGCCGGCGGCGAAGTCTCGTCCTGCGGTGATGACGCGTTGTTCACGGGCGTCGCGTTCGGCGTCGCTGGGGTGGCGGCCGTCGATCAACCGTTCGCGTACCTGTTCGGGCGCGGTGGCGAACTGGGGGACCGGGGGATCGTGGGAGAGTCCTCCGGATCCGACGAATAATACGCGTTTGCCCAGGTCCTTCGCGGCTCGGCCGACGGCTTCGCCGAGCAACCGAACCCGGCCGACGGGGCCGAGCGGTTCGGCGACGGAGTTGATGAAGATCGGCACGGTCGGCACGGCGGTGATCGACCCGACCAGTAGCTGCAGTGCCTGGGCGAACCCGTGGTCGACGTACATGCGTTCGGAGAACGCGGCATCGATGCCGCTGGCGAGTACTTCACGTGCGATGGCGTAGGCGGCATCACGGTCGACGTCGAGGGGGCCGGCTTCGGTGCCGTAATCACCGACGGACTGCGCGGCGGCGCCGATACAGAACGGCGGCAGCAGGTCGTAGAAGACCCCGTTGTAGTGGTCGGGGGCGAAGATGACGATCAGATCGGGCGCGAAGTCGGCGATGAACCGGCGCGTGCTCTCGAAGGCGGCGTCGACGGCGTCGATGACGGATTGATCAGGATCGTTGTGCCCCATCAGGGGGGAATGCGACATCGCGCACAGCGCCACAGGCATCGCGGAGTCTCCTTGCTGCTACTTCACGGCTTCTGCCCGAAGAGTGCGGGCGAGAGCGGACGAGGTTCGTCGGATAAGTGGGGGTCCGGTCGGCGCCGCCAGGGGTTGCAGGGGGGCGGCACCGGCCGGGTCTGGGTCAGCTGCGATCGAGGAGGAAATCCAGGTGCAGCGTGTTGAAGGTGTCGGGGTCCTCGTACTGGGGCCAGTGACCGCAGTTCTCCATGATCGCCAGCGTGGCGCCGGGGATGTGGGAGGCGATGCGCTTGGCTTCATCGACCGGTCCGGAGGGATCCTTGGTGGTCCACAGCACCATCGCGGGCACGGTGATGCCGTCGAGGGTGGCGTCGGTGATCATGTTCCGTTTGCGGGTTTCGAGATCCTGCAAGGCCATGTTCATTTCGCACGCCTTGAGCCAGTCCGGCTGCTGGAAGATGGCCTGCCGGGTGCGGATGAGGTCGTCGGTGACCATGGTGGGGTCGGCCATGAGCCATTCCAGGCGCGCCTTGACCCGTTCCCAACTCGGGTCTTTCGCCGCTTCCATCGACAGGGTGTAGAGCCGTTCCATCACCTGTGGGTTGGCCATGGTGCCGCCCATGGTGTTGAGCACGATCCGCCCGACTTTCTCCGGGTGGTCGTGCGCGAACTGGGCGGTGACCCATCCACCGAGCGATTCGCCGGAGAAGGATGCCTTCTCGACACCGATGGCATCCATGAAGTGCAGCACGTGATCGATGTAGTGCTTGATCTCGAGGGGATGATCCGGTTTGGTCGAGTAGCCGTGGCCGATGAAATCTATGGCCCAGACGTTGAAATGCTCGGCGTGTGAACGCAGATTGCGGACATAGGCTTCGGCGTGGCCGGTGATGCCGTGCAGCAGAATCAGCGCGGGCTTGGAGTCGTCGCCTGCGTGCAGATAGCGGGTGCGGTACGGGCCGGCCTGGATGAATCCCTGGCTGAACTCGACCTGGTTCAGGTCGTCCCAGACGCTGGTGTACGGGCGGGTCATGCGTGTGCTCCCTCGATCGTTGTGGTGCTGGTTGTGGAGGCCGGTGGTGCGTCGTCGGCGGTGACGTGGGGGACGACGATCGGCACGGCCTGGGTGCTGTACTGCGGCGCACCGCTGTCCCCTGGGTTTCGGGTCTCGTTCGGGGCGCGGTCGAGGACGTTGGTCAGCGCGTTCTCGAGGTGGGTGAGTGCTTCGCTGTCGTCCCACACCGGGGCGCTGTGCCGCCAGGCGATGTAGCCGTCCGGCCGTACGAGCAATGCACCGGCCTCGTCGATCTCGCGGACCTGTCGCCAGTAGCCGTACGGGTCGAGGGTGTCCGCTTCGCCGATGACTACGGTGCGCAGGAACGGTAGGTCCAATGTGGCGGCGGCACGTTTCCATGCTTGGCCGCCGATGCCGGTGAGCAGGGTCATCTGGCCCTTGCCGGTGACGTCGAGGGTGGAGACCCGGGTACCGTCCGCGTCGACCAGCCAGGCGTGGGGCAGTTTGGCCCCGGGACGGGTGGTGGCCTGCAGGTACAGTTCTCGGTCGCGTGCCCACTGCTCGTCGCCGGCCTCGGGGTCGGGGACGACCGCGGAGGAGGCGTAACGCTGGTTGAGTTCGACGCCGTGGGCGTTGAATTCGGTGTTCTTGACCTCGAGCGCCGCGTACAGCCGTTCCCGCAGAGCCGCACCTTCGGGGGAGGGTTCTTTGAGCTTCGCCAGGCCGGTGGTGACCGGGTCGTCGCTGTCGTGGTCGAACCATTCGCGCAGTCCGGCGTAGTCCTTGCGGGACTGGTTGGCGCGCGCGACGATCTGTTTGCCGACCGGGACACGTTCGGGGGAGTAGGACTCGAGCAGTCCCGGTCCCGCGTAGCCCTTGACGGCGTAGGCGATTTTCCAGGCAAGGTTGAATGCGTCCTGCATGGAGGTGTTCGATCCCAGTCCGCTGCTCGGTGGGTGCCGGTGTACGGCGTCGCCGCCACAGAACACTCGGCCGGACTGATAGTGCTCGGCCCACTGCTGATTGACGTACCAGAAGGACCGCGACACGATGTCGATGTCCAGCTGCGGATCGCCGACGAGGGTCCGGATCTGTTCGAGTACAACAGCATCGGAGACGTCGGGCTCACCCTGAGCCATGTCGAATCCCCATCCGGCGATCCACTGGTCCCAGGGCCGGATCGCGCGGAGCAGACCCATGCCGATCTCACCGAAACCGGCCTGGGAGTTGAAGATCCAATGCAGAATGCTCGGCCGGTGGGCGACGTACCTGCTCAGATCCGCGTTGAAGCGGATGTAGGCGGTGCCGGCGCGGGCGAGCTCTCCTTCGAACGGCAGGCCGATCTGTTCGGCGATCTTCGAGCGGGCTCCGTCGAAGCCGAGCAGGAAGCGCGCTCGCTGGGTGAATTCGGTGCCCGAGCGTACGTCTCGGAAGCGCACGGTCACGCCGTTCTCGTCCTGGATGTGGTCGAGGTATTCGGTGTTGAAGCTGATGACCGCGCCGCGTTCGGCGGCGTTCTTGATCAGGACCGGTTCCATCAGGGGCTGGGGGATGTCGAGCATCGCGCACGGGCTGCCGGCGAGATAGTCGCCGTACCGCGCGCCGGTGCCCCACGTTTGCATCCGGACGATTTCTTCACCGGCCAGACTCGTGGTGAACAGGGTGTCGCCCATCTGGTCCCAGGGGGTGGCGTATGTGCGGGCCTCGTCTTCGACGCCCAGGTCACGGAGCACCTCGACGGCGCGTTGGTTGGTGATGTGCGCGCGGGGTGAGTTCGCCACCCAGGGGAACATCGAGACGGCGTGGACGCGTACACCGTAGGTGGCCAGGGCGAGAGCTGCTGTGCCTCCGGCGGGACCGAGTCCGACGATGATGATGTCGGTGTCGTAGCACGTGTGGTCATGGTCGTTCATGGTCGTGGTCACTTCACTTGTCCAGGACCCGCAGGGATTGTGCGGCGTCGGTGGTGGTCGGAGTCGAAAAAGATGCGGGGGCAGTGGCGTTCGGGGTCGAGGTGTGTTGGTCGTGAACCAACTGGCGTGCCGCACCCTTGCGTCCCCAGCCGCCGGGCAGCAGGATCACCGAGACCACCGAAATGGCCGAGACGATCAGCAGGTAGAGCACGATCGAGTTGCTGGTGTTGCTGGAGGCATACAGAGCGGTCGCGATCGTCGGGGCGAATGCCGAGCCCGCTACCTGGGAGATGGTGTAGCCGATCGAGACGCCGCTGTAGCGCACATCCGCGTCGAAGACCATGGTGAACAGCGATCCGGTTACTCCGGCGGCGGGGGCCATGGCGATACCGAAGACCAGCACCTGCGCTGTCATGAACAGCCAGGGGTTCCCGGTGTTGATCAGCGCGAAGGCCGGCCCGATCACCACCCCCATGGTGACGGCGCCGAGAAGGTACATGGTCTTGCGGCCGAAGGTGTCCGACAGGGCGCCGAAGACGGGATAGAGGATGACGGCGACGACGCCGGCGACGAACACGCCGGCCAGGGCGAAGGTGCGGCTGATCCCGGCGACGGTGGTGCCGTAGGAGACGAGATACGCCATGCAGATGTAGGCGAACACTCCCTGGGACAGGTAGGTGCCGGCAATGAGGAAGATTTCTTTCCAGTGTTTGCGGAAGGCGACGGCGATCGGCATCCGCACTACGGCGCTGTGGGCCTTGACCTCGGCGAAGTCGGGGCTTTCGGCCAGGGACAGGCGGATGAACAGGCCGATCACGATCAGGACCGCGCTGAACAGGAACGGTAGCCGCCAGCCCCAGCTGAGGAACTGCTCGTCCGGGAGTTGAGAAGCGGCGAAGAACGCCAGGGTCGCAATGCTCGTCCCGGCGGGAGCACCCATCTGTGAGAAGGAGCCAAAGAATCCTTTCTTCGCGGTGGGGGCATGCTCGACGGCCATCAAGGTGGCGCCACCCCATTCGCCGCCCACGGCGAAGCCTTGAACTAGGCGTAACAGGGTGAGCAGGATCGGAGCGGCGATGCCGATTTGGGCGTAACCGGGCAGCAGTCCCATCAGTACTGTGGCGGCACCCATACCGACGAGAGAGATGACGAGCATCTGCTTGCGGCCGATCCGGTCACCGAAGTGGCCGAAGATGATGCCTCCGAGGGGTCGGGCTAGGAATCCGACGCCGAAAGTAGCGAAGGACAACAGGATTCCGATAGCGGGTGAGACATCGGGGAAGAACAAGGTGGGGAAGACCAGTGCGGCTGCGGTGCCGTAGATGAAGAAGTCGTAGTACTCGACGGTGGTCCCTACGAAGCTGGCCAGGGCCACCCGCATCGGGGAGGTCTTCGTCGTGGAAGTCGGTGTGGCGTTCACGGCGTGGTTCCCTCGATTCGAGGGGTTGGGCAGGTGGGTGCTCCGCAGAATGCTGGGTGCGATGCGGTCGTCATGGCCGCGCCTTTCGTCTGAGATTCGTCTGGGATTTAGCAGAGAGCCGCCGCAGCAGGGCGGGAAAGGTAACTAGAATGCTAGACGTCTAGTTGTGAAGCTACTCCGGCGTTGATGGTGACGCAAGTCTCTGTCGGGGGGTGCTGGTTCTTCGTCCCGATGGTGATCACTGCGAAGCGGCGCTGAATGAAGATGCAGCGCCGTCGGCACGATCGGGTCCTGTACGCCTGTCCGGTCGTACAGGATCCGGCATGGGGAACCGGCTCACCGTCAGTGCGGAGGCTGGGTGCTCGATTCGTCGCGGATGACCGCGATCGTGCCGACGATATGGCGCTCCATCGCCTCACGCGCCGCGGCGGCGTCGCGGTTGCGAATGGCCTCGGCGATCTCGTGATGGTCGTGCTGGCGGTCGGGGAGCGCGCTCGCGAGCGGGTTTGTGATTCCGGCGGTGTTGATCAGGAAATCCGACAGATCCCACATCCGCTGACTGGTCTCCTCCATGATCCGTGAATGCGCCATCGCGTGGATGGCGGCATGGAATTCCCGGTTGTGGACGCGGTATCCGTGGGCGCGGACCTCGGGATCGCGGGAGGCGATCAGCGCGTCGACGCGTGCGGAGATCAGGTCCAGTTCTCGCACCTGGGTTTCGGTTCGCCGCGTGGCTGCCACGGCAGCAATGGCTCCTTCGAAACCGCCGAACAGGGTGTAGAAGTCTTCGACCTCGCGGGGGGTATAGGAAACGACCTCGCATCCGACCTGGGGGACGATATAGACCAGTTTGTCGCTGGAGAGGCGGCGCAGGGCGTCCATGACCGGCTGCTTGCTCACCCCGAATTCCTGGCGAATCGACTCGACGACGATCTTCTCACCGGCTGCGTAGCGGCCTTCGAGCAATCGGGTTTTAAGGATGTCGTAGAGCGCGGAGGATAGGCGCGCCCCGGAGGTGCGGAATTGGGAAAGAAGCGCGGCAGCCTCGGTGCTTGCCGTAGGGCCAGGATCGGTCGTGGTCATCGGCTCAGGCTTTCCGTCGGTTTCTCGGGTGGCTCCGGTGTGGCCGGGAGGCTGAAGGCAGCATCTTGCATTCTAGTACTTGTGGTGGTGGTCACCGTGAGCTACGTTCATCTGGAACGCTAGCATTCCAGTTCCCGACCGGCAGGGCTTTGTGACCGATCGTGGAATCCATTCCGGAGACATGCGCATGCAGTGAGGCCTTCGGACATACGTCCGCTACGACGGGGTGGGACCAGCCGAGAGCACCACCAGGCCACTCGCAAGGAGAAGAACATGGAATTCTGTATCGGCACCTGCGCCAAGATCGATCAGGTCGCAACGGTGAAGCAGGCCGAGGACCTCGGGGTCACCCACTTCGGAGTCGGGGAAGGACCGTTGTTGTTCTCCGACCCGTACCAGTTCCTGGCCCTGGCTTCGCAGCAGACCACCGCCATTCACCTGGGCACCATGGTCACCAACCCGTTGACCCGCATCGCCCCGGTCACCGCGAACTCCATGGCCACTCTCAACGCACTGGCGCCAGGTCGAACCTTTCTCGGTATCGGTACCGCCAACAACGCGCTGCGTTCCATGGGCAACCGCACCGCGAAGATCTCCGAACTGTCCCACGCCATCGAAGTCTCCCGTGAGCTGATGGCAGGCCGGCGGGTCACCCACACCTGGCTCGGGCAGTCCCGGGAAGTGGAGTTCCTAGACAAAGAAAGCGGCTTCTACAACGTCACCGACCACATCCCGATCTGGGTCGCCGCCGGCGGACCACGCGGTCTCGCCGAAGCAGCCAAGTACGCCGACGCCGTCGTCTACTGCCTCGGGCCGAACACCGACATGATCAAGATGATCCGCAGGCTCCTGGACAAAGCCGTCGCCGATGCCGGACGAGCCCCGGGTTCGGTCAAACTCGTCTCGTTGTCCTGGTTCTACCAACTCGGCAACGGAGAAACCTGGGAAGACGGCGTCACCAACGGCTTCGGATCCGGCCCGATCAGCTCCTGCATCACCAACGCCGGACTGATGGACCAACACCGCGACGAACTCGGCGACTCGATCGTCGATGCCTCACTCACCGCCGCCCAGCAGTATCTCGGCAACCCGAAAGCCGCGGACCAACCGCACTACCTCGACGTCTGGGCGAAGTACCTGCGCGGCCTCGACCCCCGGCACCGCCCGATCATCACCAAGGAACTCGTCGACTACTGGTGCCTGTACGGCTCCCCGGCCGAACTACGAGAAAAAACAGCCCTGATGCGCGAGGCCGGCGTCGACATCCTCCAAGTCTTTCTATCCAACCCGTTCACCGCCGCCCGCGACATCGACAACATCGGGCATTCGATCCTCGCCCACGCCTGATCCCTACCGGTCCCGCCCAGGAGATACTGATGGAATTCGACCCACGCACCACCGCGCTCGTGGCAGTCCACTGCCAAGGCGACATCGTCGGACCTACCGGCGCCTTCGCCGACTTCTTCCACCAGCAGGTGACCGAGCGCAAAGTCATCGACCACATCGCCGCGCTCATCACCGTCGCCCGCACCGCCCGCGCCACGATCGTCTACACCCGGGTCGCGTGGAAGCCGGACTTCTCCGATCTCGACGTCAATTCGCCCCTGCTCGGCATCGTCGCCCAATCCGGATGCCTCAAGGAAGGCAGCGAACTCGCCGAGATCATCGAACCCCTCATCCCACACGACGAGGACATCGTGCTCACCCACCAGCGCATCGGAGCCTTCGCCCGTACCGACCTCGACACCATCCTGCGCAGCAAGGGCATCACCACCGTGCTCTTCGCCGGTGTGGCCACAAACGCTTCCGTCGAAGGAACAGCGAGGGTGGCAAGCGATCTCGGCTACCGAGTGGTGATCGTCGAGGATGCATGCTCCGCGGCCACTCCCACAGCGCACCAAGCCAGCATCGACTCCCTTAGCCTGCTGGCCGACATCAGCACCGTCGACGAAGTCCGCGCTGCTCTGACTGCGACGGTCACCAGCACCCGCACCTGACCACGCCGACAAACATTTCTTTGCCAAGGCACGCCGACACCCATCCCTCGTCACACCCCTAACCCAAGCCAATCCCCCGTCTACATCAGGAGTTCCGTACATGAAGTCCACCATGCGCGTCGCCCGCCTCCACGAGATCGGACAGCCGATGCAGATCGAGGACCTCCCCATCCCCGAGCCCCGGCCCACCGATGTCCTGGTACAGGTCAAGGCGTGCAACGTCGTGCCGAATCTGAGCAACGTGCTGGCGACCTACAACGAATGGTTCCCCTACCTGCCCTTGCCCAAGCTCCCTGCCATCTTCGGCCTCGACTCGGCCGGAGTCGTCGCCGCCGTCGGCACGCACGTCACCGACGTCACGGTCGGAGATCGGGTGTACGTCAACCCCGGCATCTCCTGCGGCGGTTGCCGCGCCTGCAAACAAGGCAACGATCAGAACTGCAACCGTTACACATTCATGGGCTATTTCTCCTTCGGGGCCGACGGCCAGCAAATCTTCGATGCCTACCCGTACGGCGGCCTGGGTGAGTATCTGACCGCCCCGCAACGAAACCTGGTCAAACTCCCCGACACGGTCACCTTCGAAGAAGGCGCCCGCTTCGGTTACCTCGGTACCGGCTACTCGGCCCTGCGCAAGGCCGGCGCCGGTCCAGGCTCCACGATCCTGATCGACGGCATCTCCGGAACCCTCGGCCTGGGCACATGCCTGAGCGCTCTCGCCCTCGGCGCAACTCGCATCTTCGGCACCGGCCGCAACGCGGACCTGCTCGACGACGTCCGAGCCATCGCCCCCGACCGCATCCACGTTCTGTCGGCCGGCCAGGACGAGTTGCGCAGCTGGGTGTACGAGCACAACGATGAAGAGGGCGTCGACATCGTCATCGATGCTCTCGGTCCGGGTGCCCCTGCCGAATCGTTCCTCGATGCCATCGGCACCCTCCGTCGCGGCGGCGTCGCGGTCGACATCGGCGGCATGATGGAACGCCCCCCGCTGGATATGTTCTCGCTGATGTGTCGCCAGATCAGTGTGCTCGGCAGCCTCTGGTTCTCCACGGCCGAAGCCCAGGACATGGCCGACCTCGCCGGTACCGGAGTTCTCGATCTTTCCGTCCTCGAACACCACAGTTTCCCGCTCGAGAAGATCAACGAAGCACTCGCAGACCTACCGGCCCGACAGGGACTGTCAGGTAATCGGTGGATCTGGTTCTGACACATGGGATTAGTTGCTGGTCGGAGTGATGCGTCCTTCGAAGGTGATCGCGAAAGCGTTCAAAGCTCCTTTCCACCGTGATGTCCATCGTGCGCGTCCCTTGCCGGTCGGGTCCAGAGCACGAGTGGCCAGATACAGACACTTGAGCGCGGCCTGCTCGTTCGGGAAATGCCCACGGGCCCGGATCGCCCGCCGGTACCGGGCGTTGAGTGACTCGATCGCGTTCGTCGAGCAGATCACCCGGCGGATCTCGACGTCGTAGTCGAGAAACGGCACAAACTCCGACCAGCTGTTTTCCCACATCCGGACGATCGCCGGATAGCGCGGACCCCACTTGCCGGCGAACTCGCCGAACCGTTCCTTCGCCGCCGCCTCGGTCGGAGCAGTGTAGATCGGCCGCAGATCCCGGGACATCTCCTCCCAATACTGCCGGGCGGCATACCGGAAGGTGTTGCGCAGCAGATGGATCAGGCAGGTCTGCACCACCGTCGGCGGCCACACGGTGGTGATCGCCTCGGGCAGACCTTTGAGCCCGTCGCAGACGGCGATGCACACGTCCTCGACACCGCGGTTCTTGATCTCGGTGAGCACCGCCAACCAGAACTTCGCGCCCTCACCACCGTCGCCGGCCCACAAGCCGAGGATGTCGCGTTCCCCTGCGGTGGTGACCCCCACCGCCACGTAAACCGGCCGATTGGCGACTTGACCATCGCGGATCTTGACGTGGATCGCATCGATGAACAGCACCGGATACACCGGGTCGAGCGGCCGGACAGACCATTCGGCCATCTCAGCAAGGACCTTGTCGGTGATCTTGCTGATCGTCTCCTTCGACACCGTCGCGCCGTAGACGTCGTCGAAGTGCGCAGCGATTTCACCGGTGGTCAGGCCTTTCGCCGACAGCGACAAGATG
>NZ_JBKFBA010000076.1:0-10722 GCF_053345925.1 Rhodococcus sp. C26F | reverse complement strand
CGCCGGAAAATTCCGGTCAGGCGGTCACGCGTTGACGACCGCGTCCAGCACGCTGTAGAACATGCCGAGTCCGTCGTCGCTGGGGCCGGTGAGCGCCTCGGTGGCGTGCTCGGGGTGCGGCATGAGACCGACGACCCGGCCGTTCGCCGACGAGATACCGGCGATGCCGCGCTGCGAACCGTTCGGGTTGTCGCCCGCGAAGCGGAACACCACGCGACCTTCACCCTCGAGCTCGTCGAGCACCTTCTCCGATGCCTGGTAGCGGCCCTCACCCGACTTGAGCGGGATGAGGATCTCGGCGCCGGCCTCGTAGCGCGAGGTCCACGCGGTGGTGTTCGACTCGACCTTCAGCCACTCGTCGCGGCAGACGAAGTGCAGACCGGCGTTGCGGGTGAGCGCGCCGGGCAGCAGACCCGCCTCGCACAGCACCTGGAAGCCGTTGCAGATGCCGAGGACGGGCATGCCCTTCTGCGCGGCCTCGACGACCTTGCCCATCACCGGCGCGAACCGTGCGATGGCACCGCAGCGCAGGTAGTCGCCGTAGGAGAAGCCGCCGGGCACGATCACCGCGTCGACTCCCTTGAGATCGGCGTCCCCGTGCCACAGGCTCACGGCCTCACCACCGGCGAGCTTCACCGCGCGGGAGGCGTCGACGTCGTCGAGCGTGCCCGGGAAGGTGATGACTCCGATGCGTGCGCTCATGCGTCACCGTCGATCCGCCGGATGGCCCAGTCCTCGATCACCGTGTTGGCGAGCAACGACTCGGCGATCTTCTCGAGCTCCTCGTCGCCGACGCTGCCGTCGACCTCGAGCTCGAAACGCTTGCCCTGACGGACGTCGGTCACGCCCGCGAAGCCCAGCCGCGACAGCGCCCCGGTGATGGCCTGACCCTGGGGGTCGAGAATCTCGGCTTTGGGCATGACTTCGACGACGACACGCGCCACGTGCTGCTCCTCGGTAGTAGTGCTGGCGCCCGGGGACGGACACCGGACATCCAGCAGTTTACCGGCCGTGGCCACCGGGGCGGGCATCGGCCGAGGTCCCGCTCGTGCGAGACCCGTCACCCCCGTTCAACGCCGCTCGGCACCAACGAGTTCGCGCACGCGGGGCGCGACCTCGCCGGCGAAACGTTCGAGGTCGGGCTGCTCGTCGCTGCCGAGGACGAAGGTGCTGGTCCCGTGCCGCAGGGTCAGCTCGGCGAGCTGTTCGGCCCACACCTCGGGCGGCCCGTGCAGGAACGACCCGTCGGCGGTCTCCGCGAAGGTGCCGGAGATGTTGTAGAGGCGGCGGATCGCGGCGGGATCACACCCGGCACGGTGCGCACCCTCGTCGACGCGGGCGCTCATCTCCCCCAGCTTCTCGGGCCCGGCGGCGAACGAACTCGGCAGCCATCCGTCGGCGAAGCGGCCGGTGACGTCGAGCATCCGCTTGCCGTAGGCACCGAGCCAGATGCCGAGATCGTGCGCGGGGAACGGGCCCCGCTTCGCGCCGGTCAGTCGGTAGTACGTGCCGTCGACCCGGGCCGCGCCCTTCTCGTCCGACCACAGGGCGCGGATCACCTCGATCGCCTCGATCAGCGCGTCGACCGCTTCGCCGGGGCTGCGGTGCGGTCCGCCGTTCGCGGCGACGGCGTCCCAGAAGGCCCCCGACCCGAGACCCAGTTCGACACGACCCCCGCTGAGCCGGTCCAGCGAGGCTGCGCTCCGTGCGAGGATCACCGGCCCGCGCAGGGGCAGGTTCGCGACATCGGGCGCGACCGTCACGGTCGTGGTGCGCGCGGCGATCCACCCGAGCAGCGTCCAGGTGTCGAGGAATCGCGGCTGGTAGGGATGGTCCTGGATCGTCACCAGGTCGAGTCCGGCACGCTCCGACACCACGGCGAGGTCGACGACACCCGCCGGGTCGGCGGCGGAGGGCGTGAGGAAGCTGCCGAAGCGGAGTTCCTGTCCGTAGTCGGTCATCGGGCTCCTTCCGACGGCATACTCGACGGCATGCAACTGACCCATTTCGGCCATTCCTGCATCCTCGTCGAACATCTCGGCGCGAAGCTCCTTTTCGACCCCGGAAATTTCTCCCACGGGTTCGAGGGCATCACCGGACTCGACGCGATCCTCGTGACCCACCAGCATCCCGACCACGCCGACACCACCCGGCTGCCCGCGCTCCTCGAGGCCAATCCCGGGGCGCAGCTGTTCTCCGACCCGCAGTCGGCGAACCTGCTCGACGGCGACTGGACCGCGGTGCGTCCCGGCGACTCGTTCTCGGTGGGTTCGCTGACCGTGCGCGGCACCGGCGGACGGCACGCGGTGATCCACCCCGACATGCCCGTCATCGACAACACGGCCTTCCTCGTCGGCGACGACGAGAATCCGTCGCGGCTGCTGCACCCCGGCGACTCGCTGTACATCCCGCACGAGCGCGTCGACGTGCTGGCCCTGCCGTCGACCGCGCCGTGGCTCAAGATCTGGGAGGCGATCGACTACCTGCGCGCGGTGAATCCGCGGGTCGCCGTGCCGATCCACCAGGGCATCGTCAACGACAACGGTCGCGGCATCTTCTACGGCCGGTACAGCGAGATGGCGCCGGAAGGCACCGAATTCCGCGTGCTGTCGCACGAGGACGGCGTCGAGGTCTGATGCTGCGGAGCGCGAAACGGTCGTCGGCGCGGGATGTTTCGCGCTCCTATGACCGTTTCACGCTCTGCTGTCCCAGTCGACGCCGACGGGAGGTTCAGCGGGCGGCGGCGCGACCCGCCGCCCGTCCCGAGAAGATGCAACCGCCGAGGAAGGTGCCCTCGAGCGACCGGTAGCCGTGGACGCCGCCACCACCGAAGCCGGCGACCTCACCGGCGGCGAAGAGTCCGTCGAAGACCGACCCGTCCGACCGCAGCACGCGCGAGGACAGGTCGGTCTCGAGCCCGCCGAGCGTCTTGCGGGTGAGCAGGTGCAGCTTGACCGCGATGAGCGGTCCGGCCTTGGGGTCGAGGATCCGGTGCGGCGCCGCGATGCGGACGACGCGATCGGGTGCGTAGGCCCGTGCCGAGCGCACCGCCGCGACCTGCAGGTCTTTGGTGTACTTGTTGTCCATCTCGCGGTCGCGGGCCTCGACCACCGAACGCACCTGCTCGTAGTCGAGGGGCGCCTCGGGGGTGAGTTCGTTCATGCCCGCGACGAGATCGGCGAGCGTGTCGCGGACGACGAAGTCGACACCGCGCTCCTTGAAGGCCTCGACCGGTCCGGGGGCACCCGACCTGACCCGCTGCAGCAGCAGGCGGAGGCTGCGCCCGGTGAGGTCGGGATTCTGCTCGGAGCCGGAGAGCCCGAACTCCTTCTCGATGATCTTCTGGTCGAGCACGAACCAGGTGTGGTCGTAACCCGTGCTCACGATGTACTCGAGGGTGCCGAGCGTGTCGAAGCCGGGGAACAACGGCACCGGCAACCGCTTGCCGGTGGCGTCGAGCCACAGCGACGACGGGCCGGGCAGGATGCGGATGCCGTGATCGGGCCACACCGGGTCGTAGTTGGTGATGCCCTCGGTGTAGTGCCACATGCGGTCGCGGTTGACGATGTTCCCGCCGGCCTTCTCGGTGATCTCGAGCATCCGGCCGTCGACGTGCGCGGGCACACCGCTGAGCATGTGCTTCGGCGGCTCCCCCATCCGCTTCGGCCAGTTCTTCTTCACGAGGTCGTAGTTGCCGCCGATACCGCCGGAGGTGACGATGACGGCTCCGGCGGAGAACTCGAAGTCCCCGACGACGGTGCGGGAGGACGCCACGCCACGCGCCGCGTCGGTGGGCTCGAGGATCGCTCCGCGCACACCGGTGGCGGCTCCGTCGGTGACGACGAGTTCGTCGACCCGGTGGCGGTGCTTCAGCGTGACGAGACCGAGTTCGACGCCTTCGCGGAGCTTGCGTTCGAAGATCTCGACGAGGCCCGGACCGGTACCCCAGGTGATGTGGAATCGCGGGACCGAGTTGCCGTGCCCTGCAGCGTCGTATCCGCCGCGTTCGGCCCAGTTGACCATCGGGAAGATCTTCAGCCCGCGCTGCTTGAGCCAGGCGTGCTTCTCCCCCGCGGCGAACTCGACGTAGGCCTGGGCCCAGCGCCGCGGCCAGCGGTCCTCGATCTCGCGGTCGAAGCCGGCGGTCCCCATCCAGTCCTGCAAGGCGAGTTCGTAGGAATCCTTGATCCCGAGTCGTCGCTGTTCGGGACTGTCGACGAAGAACAACCCACCGAACGACCAGAAGGCCTGCCCACCAATGTTGTTCGAGTTCTCCTGATCGACCAGCAGAACCTTGCGACCGGCGTCGATCAGTTCACCGACCGCCACGAGCCCCGCGAGTCCCGCCCCCACCACGATCACGTCAGCATCCATGGCCGCCAACATTACCGAGCGGATGCTGCGACCGGGAGCACCGGCGGGCCCGGCGGGATCACGCCACGCGGCTGTTCGACGGACGCGGCCGCCAGGCGTGGACGGTCGGTTCGGCACCGTGGTGCAGCGCGAGGTCGACGGCGTCGAGGATCGCCTGCCGGGGTCCGGACTCGGCGAGCCGGGGAGCGGCGATCGCCAGACGCAGCAATTCCCCGCGCCGCGCCGTCCGCGACGCGCCCATCACCATCGCGCGGCAGCGCCACACGTCCGACCCCGCACCGTCACCGAGCGCGTACAGCCGCGTCTTCGTCACGGTGCCCGCCACCAGATCGTGGATCCCGGCGTTGTCCGCCATCATCCGGAAACCGACCTGCGGAAGTGCTGTCACTGCGCCCGGCGACGCGCGCCATCGCGGTGGTGCGAACAGCCGGGTGCGCAGTCCGGTCTCCTCGAGCACGCGGTCGGCGGCGAGCAGGCGCAACCGTGCTTCGTGCTCGGGCAGCGTCGCGAACTCGGCGCGACGTCGCTTCGTCGCCGCCTGGTCGTAACCGTGCAGCACGATCGCGTCGCCGCCCTCGCGTCGCTCGAGCAGCCACTCCTGCGTCGCCGGATCCCGCACGAGGCGGTAGTGGTCCTTCAGGCGGGGTGCGACGAACAGCGACAACGGCACTCCGCGCGCGTCCGTCTCACGGGCGAAGGCGTCCACGAGGTCGCGCGTGACGTCCCGGATCCCCGACACCGACACGATCATCCGTCCGCTCATGACCCCGAGCCTGCTGCACCCGGGTGAACGGCGTCCTGCCCGACCGGGAAGTCCGGATGAAGACTCGGGCCGGCGATCCGCATCCCGTTCATCGGGACAGTGTCGACGACCACACCGGGCCGGGCATACCGTCCGGGCGTGGCAGTCCCGAACCAGACCTATACGCGCCTTCTCTCCCCCGGCACCATCGGGCCGATCACGCTGGACAACCGCGTGGTGATGCCCGCCATGGACATGAACCTCTGCGAGGACGGGGAGATCGAACAGGGCGACATCGATCATTTCGTCGCCCGCGCGGCCGGAGGCACCGGGCTGATCGTCACCGGATGCTGCGCGGTCGCCTATCCGGCGGGATGCACCAGCACGAAGGAACCCGGCCTGTCCGAGGACCGGTTCATCCCCGGCCTCCGCGCACTGGCCGACGCCGTCCACGAGGTCGGCAGCAAGCTGTGCGTGCAGATGGTGCACCACGGCAAGGTCGCCCGTATCGACACCCTGCAGGGCCGGCCGCAGCTCGTGCCGAGCATCCCGAAGCCGCCGAGCGACATGAGCGCCATGGCCGACTGCACGCCCGCGGAACTGCAGCGCATGGCATCGATCCAGGGTGGCGCGCAGGCCACCTACAACGAGGCCTCCGAGAGCGACATCGAATGGTTGATCCGGATGTTCGCCGAGGCCGCGGGCCGGGCCGCCGCCGCCGGAGCGGACGCCGTCGAGATCCACGCCGCCCACAACTACGTGCTCGGCGCCTTCCTCAGCCGCTACACGAACCAGCGCACCGACGGATACGGCGGGTCGCTGGAGAACCGGGCCCGGCTGACCTGCGAGGTGATCCGCGCGGTGAAGGCCGAGGTCGGCGACCGCCTCGCCGTCATCGTGCGCCTGGCAGGGCAGGAATACGGTGAGACGGACGGCCTGACCGTCGAGGAATCCGCTGCTGCCGCAGTGTTGTTCGAGCAGGCCGGTGCCGATGCCCTCCACGTCACTGGCACCGCGCTGAACGCGTTCGCGAATTTCACCGACGGCCCGTTGCCGGACAAGGTCGGCTACTACACCCACAACGCGGCGGTCATCAAGCGTGCGGTGTCGATCCCCGTCATCACCGTCGGCCGCATGCTGCCGGAGGTCGGCGAGCGGATGATCGCCGAGGGCGTCACCGACTTCGTCGCGATGGGACGTCAGTTGCTGGCCGATCCCGCGCTCGTCGCCAAGCTTAAGCAGGGCCGCAGCGAGCAGATCCGCCCGTGCATCAACTGCTATGTGTGTGTGCAGGAGAACTTCTGGGATGCCACACCCATCTGTGCGGTCAATCCTGCGCTCGGCAACGAAGCGCTGGTGCCCTTCGTGCGCACCGCGACGTCGAAGCATGTCGTGGTCGTCGGAGCCGGCCCGGGTGGTCTCGAAGCGGCACGGGTCGCCACCGAACGCGGGCACCGGGTCACCGTCCTCGACAAGGCCGACCGGCTCGGCGGCACCCTGTGGTTCTCGACCCTCACCACCCCCGACAACGAGCGGCTGTTGAAATGGCTGACGGCCGAGGTCACCCGCCTCGGCATCGACGTGCGGCTCGGCGCCGAGGCCACCGCCGCATCGATCCGCGCCCTGGAGCCGGACGTGGTGGTCGTCGCGACGGGCGCCGTGCGGGAACGTCCCACCGTGCCGGGCGGGGACCTTCCGCACGTGCACACCGGTGACAGCATGCGTGCGCTCATGACGGGTGCGGGCGACGTCTCCGATCAGTCCCCGGTGCTGCGGGTGATGGGCCGGGTGGGCAGGCTCGCCGGTATCACCACGAGTCCTCGGAGGATCCGTGATCTGAGCCGCAGATTCCTCCGTTTCCTTCCCATGGCGAAGGATGTCGTCGTGATCGGCGGGTCGCTCGTCGGGCTCGAACTCGCGGAGTTCATGGCCGAGCGGGGAAGCCGGGTGACGCTGCTCGCCGAGGGGAAGCAGCTCGGGGTGCCGATGGCGATGCCGCGCCGGTGGACCGCCGTCAAGCACGCGCGCGAGGTCGGCCTCGAGGTGCATCGTGGTGCGACGGTTCAGCGCATCACCCCGAAGACGGTGGAGTTCACCGTGGACGGCGAGACGAAATCGGTACGCGCCCGCATGGTCGTGGTCGCGTCCGGTGTGTCGGCGGCAGCACCGCTCGCCGACGAACTGGCCGGCTCGGGCATCGACGTCCGCGTCGTCGGGGACGCGGGTCGGGTCGACTACATCGAGGGTGCCATCCACAGTGCATGGAAGGTCGCGACCGAACTCTGAAACAGACAGGTGGCGACCGACCTGTGAAACAGCGGGTGGCGGNGCTCGTGCACTCACGAACCGGCCGCCACCCGTCGGATCAGGCTTCCCGGTCGCCCGGCGCCGCGAACCTGTCGCGGTGCACGGCCTCCTCGAGCGGGCGCCCCTTGCGCCAGCCGAACCGTTCGAGGTCGGGTATCTCCTGGAGCCGCGTGACCGGCCCGACACACAGCCACGCGATGGGACGCACGGGTGCGCTCACTCCGACGAAGTCGGCGAGGAAGTCCTCCTCGTAGAACGACACCCATCCCACGCCGAGACCCTCGGCGGTCGCGGCGAGCCACAGGTTCTGGATCGCCAGCACGGCCGAGAACAGGCCGGATTCGTCGATGGTGTGGCGGCCGAGGATGTGCTTGCCGCCGCGTTCGGGGTCGTAGGTGACGACGACGCCGGTCCCCGATTCGACGATGCCTTCGATCTTGATGGGGTCGAAGGTGCTCTTCCGGTCCTCGGGAAGCGAGTCGGCGAACGCCTGTCGGCAACCGGCGACGTGCTCGGCGAACTCCTTCAGCCGCTGTTCGTCCTGCACGACGACGAAGTCCCAGGGCTGGGTGTTGCCGACACTGGGTGCGTGATGGGCGGCCCGCAGGATGCGCATCAGCGTGTCCTCGTCGAGCCGTTCCCCGCTGAATTCTGCACGGACGTCGCGACGCATGCGGATGATGTCGTACAGCGCGTCCCGCGCTTCTGTGCCGAACATGTCAGGCCGGCAGGATCTCTTCGAGGGCGTCGAGGATCTCGGGCGCATCCGGTTCCGTGCGGGGACGGAAGCGCGCGGCGACCGTGCCGTCGGGAGCGATGAGGAACTTCTCGAAGTTCCACTGGATGTCGCCGGCCTCGCCGGAGGCATCCGGGTGCTTGGTGAGCTCGGCGTAGAGCGGATGCCGGTTCTTGCCGTTGACCTCGATCTTCTCGAGCAGCGGGAAGGTCACGCCGTAGGTGGCGGAGCAGAACTCCTGAATCTCCTCCGGCGTTCCGGGTTCCTGACCCATGAACTGGTTGCACGGCACGCCCACGACGAACAGTCCGCGGTCGCGGTATTCCTGCGCGAGCTTCTCGAGCGCCGTGTACTGCGGGGTCAGGCCGCACTTGGACGCGACGTTCACGACGAGTACCGCGTGGCCCTCGTACGCGCCGAGATTCGTGGGTTCACCCGAGAGGGTGTTGATCGGGATGTCCTGGAGAGGCGTGGTCATGCATCCAAACTATCGTGTGCCCGATCACTCCCTCGAACATCGGCGTGCTACATCTTCTCCCCCGGGAGTGCGGCGGCCTGCCGGACCCACTTCCGGACCTTCTCCTCGTCGAGATCCCCGAGCCGGCGGATGTCGTGATAGCGCATCTCGGGATGCTTGGACCCCTTCTCCGGCAGCGGGTCGAGCGAACTCCCCCTGAAGAAACTCAGCTGCACGTAGTTCGTGAAGCAGCGGAACGTGAGGAACCAGCTGTCGTCGGCGGTGCCGTAGAGCGGCTGGTTCCATTTCACGGCGTTGTGGGCGTCGGGAACTTCCTCGAGGATCAGCTCGTCGAGGCGTCGGCCGATGTCGTGCTTCCACTCGGGCATCGCCGCGATGTAGGCCTCGACCGGTTCCCTGCCCATCCCCTTCGGGATCTGTGGGTTGCCACCCGACAACAGCTTGGGTCCGGTGCCCTTCTCGGACTCGCTCATGAGGTCTCCCCTCCTTGTCCCGGCACGGGAGCACCCGCCGGGAACCCTTCTGCGATGTAGGACTCGTAGACCGGCCGCCATGCCTCCGAGCCGGTCTCCTGCGACGGCGGTTCGCCTGCCAGCAGGGCGTCGAACTCGTCGAGGCAGACCGTCCAGCCCGCGGCGACCATCGCGGCGGTCTCCCGGTCGCCGAGGACGTTGACGAAGACGAACAGGCAACCCTGCGGCGTCGGGTTCAGCGTGAACCACAGTTCGTCGCCTTCCCACGTGTAGGACAGGCTGCCGGGCGGTTCGCACGCCAGGAGCGTGCCCTTGGTGGGCTCGGCGTCGGGCTCGTCGGTGAAGGTGATCGTGCCACCTTCGCGCAGTTCGATGTCGACGGCGGCGGGGAACCACCGGGAGAGTTCGGCCGGGTCGGTCACCGCGCTCCACAACCGTTCCTGCGGATACGGGTACTCCCGCTCGAAGTGGAGCGCGGGACGGCCTTCGACATCGACGAATCGAGCACGGTTCTTCACAGCGACTCCCGAAGTTGTGCGGTTGAAGAGCGTTGCGTGGCTTGTTCCCCGAACTATGCCGCATCCCTCCGACGGGAGAGTGCGATCAGGAGACCCGGTCGAACTCGTCCTCGATGGCCCCGCTACGGCTCGAGCACCACGTCTGTCGGACGCCGCGGTGACATAGCAGGATCGAACCGACCACCGCAGCCATCAGGAGAACGTCCATGCGCATCGCCAACCTCGACAACCGTGCCGTCCTCGTCGTCGGTGACCCCGGCAACGAGCGGGGCATCGACATCGCCACCGCGTCCGACGGCCGGTTCGGACCGGACCTTGCCTCGATCTACGAGTCGTGGGACGAGGTGCGGGCGTGGGCGGCGGAAGCGGACGTCACCGACCACGCTGCGATCGACCGTGCCCGGCTGGGCGCCCCCTCCCCCGCACCCCGTCAGGTCTTCGCGGTCGGGTTGAACTACGACGACCACGCCGCCGAATCGGGCTTCGAGGCCCCCACACATCTGCCCCCGGTGTTCACCAAGTACGTCTCGGCGTTCACCGGCCCCGACTCCGAGGTCACGATCCCGGACGGCGGCAACGTCGACTGGGAGATCGAACTCGTCGCCGTCATCGGTCGGGAGGCACGCGACGTCGACGCAGCAGACGCCTGGTCGTACGTCGCGGGCCTGACGGCGGGGCAGGACATCTCCGAACGCGTCGCCCAGATGCGCGGACCGGCGCCCCAGTTCGGTCTCGCCAAGTCGTATCCGGGCTTCGCCCCGCAGGGTCCGTGGCTCGTCACCCCCGACGAGTTCGCCGACCCGGACGATCTCGAACTCGGGTGCGCGATCGACGGCGAGGAGGTCCAGAAGGGCCGCACGCGGGAGATGATCTTCTCCGTCCCCGCGCTGGTCGCCGAGCTGTCGCGCAACGTCACCCTGTACCCGGGCGACGTGATCTTCACCGGCACACCCGCCGGTGTGGGCATGGGCCGCGACCCGCAGCGCTACCTGCGCGCCGGTGAGCGGCTCGACAGCTGGATCGAAGGCATCGGCGAACTGCACCAGCGTTTCGTCGCCGCCGGCGCGTAGTCGCTACAGAAATGGCTGTCCGCT
>NZ_JBKFBA010000075.1:0-11587 GCF_053345925.1 Rhodococcus sp. C26F | reverse complement strand
CATAGGATCGAGTGTTTCGGTCATGATCGTGCCTTCTCGCCAAGCAAGCTCGGCGTGTCGGCCAAAACCAGATCAACCTTTATTCCGACAGTCCCTGGTCCAGCCGAGGATTCGGATGCTTCTGCTCGATGAGATTGTGCGCGGCGCCGGCTCGTGATGGGGTGCGGGTGCGCAGCGGGTGTGGGGGCGCCGGTCCGCGCCGGGATGGGGTCATTGTTCGGGGAGGTGGTCGAGGCGGACGTGGTGTGCGGGGTCGGGTGAGTGGGGGTCGAGGCTCCAGATGCCGCCGGCGATGATCCAGATGTGTCCGTCGCTGTCGTACGACACTTCCGGGTAGGGCGAGTGAATGGCCAGGCGGTGCTGCAACGCGAAGGTGACTGGGTCGAGGATCGACAGCAGGCAGTACCAGTCATTGAGTGGGTTCGGTTCGGTCCGTAGGTTGCCTCCCGGATGCACGACCCAGAGCCACGGCCCGACTGTTCCGCCCGAATGCCCGGTGATCGCAGCGGGTTCGGCGTCACCGACGGTCAGATCCGGGTGGATCGGGTGCTGCCGGCCGCGGCGGGGGTCGATCAGCCGCGGACCATCGCCACCGGCGATGAAGATGCCCGCCAGACGTGGTTGGGGTGGACCGAGGCGCAGCTGGCCGTGCGGGTCGACGGTGAACAGCCGGGTGTGCGGGTCGTCGGTGTCGGTGCCGGTGTGCAGGACCCCGATGAACCCGTCGGGGGCGGGGTGGACGGTGTGGATGCGGCCGTCGACGGTGCCGAGAGTGTGGTCTCGCCCGTCCGGCCACCGCAGGCTCAGCACGCTCTGCCCGTCATTGCTGTGCCAGGACAGCAGCACCCCGTCGAGTGCGGTGGAGCCGGTGACAGGCTGGTCGTCGATGCGCACGGCCTGTCCGTCGAGAGTGCAGCGGAAGATCCCGTCCCGGCCGGCGACCCAGCAACCGTCGGTGTCGGCGTGTACCCAGCGGGGACGGTGCGCGTGCCGGGGCAGGATCGCGCCGGGAAACCGGTACTCGCCCACGATGCGCTGGCTGTGCAGCCGGACCACGATCGGTAGTTCCCGGTCGATGATCCACACGTCCCGATCGTGGGCGGACACCGCGGCGGCCATGAGCGCCGGGCGTAGCGGCGGTGATGGGACGTCGTCGAGGTCGAGATCGACGAGCACCCCGCTTTCGCGGATCCGGTCCACGCCAGGTGTCCGGTGGGCCGGTGGGCGGGTGTCGTCGCGGAACACTCCGGTCGCTGCCGTCACGTCCTGGAAGTGGCGGGTGCCGGGTACCGGAACCCAGCGCACGGAGCCTGGCGGTGCGGACGGGGACGGGTCGAGGAGCCGGTAGGTGTCGGAGACGATCCGGGCGCGCAGGATTCGGCCGGTGACCGAGCCGGTGGTGGCGTAGCCGAGGTCGCCGATGATCCGGCCGGTGAGTCGTTGCCGGCCGAGGGTGGGGCGCCGGCTGTACCAGGTGGCCGTCCACCCGTCACCGCGCAGGAACAGTCGCCATTCCCACCACCGCTGCTCCTCCGATAAGTACGGCGAGGGTGCGGGTTGGCGCAGCGGGACACCCTCGTCGAGGGGTTCGACGTCGACGTCGACGGTGACGATGCTCGGATCGGTCTCGTCCGGCAGGGTCTCGGTGAACAGCAGCGCGTAGCGTTCGATGTCGCCGACCTCCGGTGGCGCGACCTCACCATCGGCGATGGCCAGTTCGGTCACCAGCACCGACAGCCTCCGGTGGGGCCGGACAGGAGCTGTGGTCACGGGCAGTTCTCCTGATTCGATGGCGGCGCCCCGGTCGAGGAGTTCGGCGAGGGGGATCGGTGGTGGGAGGGTTCCGGTGGGGGTGTGCACGGCGATGATGTTGGTGTTGTCGGTGGCCCAGACGGTGCCATGACCGTCGATGGTGACATCCGGTGTGGGGGTACGTGTTTCGGTGCGGGCGATCACCTGCCCGGCAGGGTCGGTGAGGCTGAGCAGCCAGTATTCACGGTCGTCATAAAGGTCGCGGTCGGGGTCGTGGTGTTCGATCCAGATGTGGTTACCGACGGTGCCGCCGGACAGGCCGGGCAGCGGCCAGCGTGTCGGGGGTTCGGTGTGCAGGTCGGGCCGGATAGTGCGGAGGGTGCCGCGCAGATCGATCACGGCGGCCGGGTCGGCGGTGAGGACGGCGTGGTTGTCGATACCGTCGAGGGGTGGTCCAAGAGTGATGTGTCCGCCCAGGGTGATGGCGACGACGGTGGTGATCGGCCAGGTGTTGCGCTGGCGTAGGAGGATGCGGAATCCGTCGCTATCGGCGGTGACTGCGGTGACGGTGCCGGCGGGGATGGTGGTGTCGTCGTGGTGGGATTGTCCATCGGGGTACCAGAGGCCGATGCGAGTGGCGGTCTTCTCGTGGGTGCAGGTCAGCAGTGTTCCGTGGTGTGCGGCCGAGGCGTCGACCCAGCGGTCGTCGAGACGGTGCACCGCACCGACGGTGGTGGCCCGGAAGATGCCGTACCAGCCGGCGATCCAGCATCCTTCCGGGTCGGCGTGCAGTCGCCACGGGCTGTGTCCGGGTTGCGGGGCAATCGGGGCGGGCAGCACGACGGTGCGTATCTCGGTGGGGTGGTCGAGGTCGATGCGTGCGATCAGGGGGAGTTGTTCGTCGGCGGCCCATAGTATGCGTCCGGCGGCGGAGATCGCTCGCGGGATGATCACGGGGCGGATCGCCGGTGGCGGCACGTCGTCGAGGTCGAGATCGGCGAGGATGCCGGGTTCGTGCCGGCCGCCGCTGGCCGTCTCGTCGAGACTGCGGGCGCTTAGGACGCGTCCGCGGACCGAGCCGGTGGTGGCGTAGGCGAAGTCGCCGACGAACCGACCGGTGAGGCGGATGCGGCCGGTGGCGGGACGGGGGCTGTACCAGGTCGCCGACCAGCCGTCGCCGCGCAGCAGGATCGGCCACACCCACGACCGCGGCATCGTGGGGGGTGCGTCGACGGCGGGTTCGAGGCGCGGGGGTGCAAGTGGTTCGGCGTCGGCGTCGATCGTCGACAGGGTCGGATCGTGGGGGTCGGCTGGCACTTCGTCGAATAGCAGCCAGAACACCCCGACCTGCCCGACCGTCGGACGCGGGATTTGGCCGTCGAGGATGGCGTCCTGGCCTGCGAGCAGCCGCAGTTGCCGGTGCGGACGCATCTGTGCGGGGTGGTCGGTCATCGGTGTGGCTCCCGGGTACTCCGCCGCGTGGGGCGAAGAGAACCAGCCTACCGATGATCTTGTGGGGCGGTCTGGCTTCGTATCGTCGAAACTTGGGCGCAGGCACGGAAATGCCCGGACAACTCTGGGATCTGTTCTTGGGCCGGACTCGAAGAAGCATCAAGCGGTCGAGGAACTTCGTGGCGGAGCGAAGTGTCCAGCAGCGCGCACGGCAACGAACAGTCCGATCACGTGTCCGTGCGTGAGCCGTCGTTCCCGGGCACCGTCGACGCCATCATCGGCATCCGGCGGATCCAGCCCCTGGACCTGTCGCCGGCAGCAGCGATGTGTGATCGTCTACGGGCCGGTAGGCAAGATATGCTGCACCGTCTTCGTCTGTTCCAACCGGCGAATTGCTGAGATCGGGGCATGGCTGGGTACGCCACATTCTGCTTCGTGGGGGAATGCCGGGCGCACGGCGCGGGCGGCGGCATCGACCAGCCATACCGCAGGAAGACGAGCGGCGGACGCCGTGCAGTCGCTGAACCACGACTGAGGTCGCGAGGGCTGCGCGAACTCCATCAGAACAGCCGACAGATCCCCGGTCCAGTGTTCCTCGTCGACAGTGGCGACCCCGTTCACGGCGTCGTCCTCCGTCGTCGCCTCCGTGCAGGTGACCACCGCGATGGGCAGAAAGTCCGGTGGCAGCGCGCCGGCTTCGGGCGCATCATCGGCAGGATCGAGTGCTCGCACCGGGACAGGCACGACCTGGCGCAGGATATTCGGAGCCAGACAGTTCGCACCGGACGCAATGCGGGCGGGAGGCGGATGCGGGAGGACCCGGAAATAGTGGTCGTACAGGTACGGGGCCACGGCAATGGCCCCCACCACGAAGGTGCCCGCAGCTACCCGGACAGTGTGCGAGGCCCTCACGCACGCCACGATAGGACCGAGGCTCGACGGCGTCCATCAAAGTCGCGCCTCGGACGACGTCGTCTTTGCCGCGGCGGCGAACCTGGTCCTGTCCGAGGTAAATCCTGTTGCTGCACTGCGGGGCGGTGGGTGGCAGAGAACATCGCGTGGTTTCGGGTGTCGTTGATCGCATTGGCGTGGGGAGGGCCCGGCATCTAGACTGAATCACGAAGCTAAATAGTGATTCAGGAGGTGAGGGGTGTGGATACGTCCTCGGTGGTCGAGCGGATCGAGCAGGCGCGGGTCATGGCGGGTATCGGCAGTGATCGCCAGTTGGCCGAACGTGCCGGCATCTCCCAGCCCACTTTTTCGCGGATCATCTCGGGTAAGCGCCTGCCGAAGGCGAACGAGCTGGTGGCGATCGCGGTGGCCACTGGTTGCACCCTTGCGCAGTTGACCGGATCCTCGGCGGTCGCCGATCGGGCGCAGTACGCAGCGCGGTCCACCAATGGAGCCGAGATGGATCGGATGCGCCGCCAGTTGCTGCATTTCCTCGAGCTGGATGCCTATCTGGAGGATCAAGGCATCGGGATCACTGCGTGAGCGCGGAGACTGAAGGACGCGAGGTGGCCGCTGAGTTCCGGCGCAGCCACCACCTGGGGACCCAGCCTCTCGGCGATCTGGTGGCTCTCATCGAGCAGACCACAGGAAACGATGTGGCCGTGCTCGATGGGGGACCGGATGAGCATGGCCTGACGGTGCGCGATCGTGAGCGGGGAGCAGTGTTCATCGCTGTTGCCCGCACACCGCACCCGATGCGGCAGCGCAGCACACTCGCCCACGAGTTGGCACACGTGCTGTTCGAGGACTGGACCGAGGAACCCTCGACCGGTACCGATCGGCGACCGCACCATGAGATCCGGGCAGATGCCTTCGCGCGGCATCTGCTTGTGCCTGTGCAGGGCGTACGGGAGGTGGTCGAGACCCGCCCGGCTTCGCTGGGGGAGCTGTCGCGGGTGGTGCAGTTGTTCGGGATCTCCCCGGCAATCGCAGCGATCGCACTGCATGAGGCCGGATATATCGACGCGGATACGAAGTCCGCGTGGAGGGCGATGACCACGGCGCAGGTCGCTGCCCGCTTCGGATGGACCGACCACTACCAGTTGCTGCAAGCCCAGTCGAACACCCGCCGTGCTCCGCAGAAGCTGTTGGCGCGGGCGATCGAGGGCTATATCGAGAATGTCGTGTCGGCGCAGACTTTGGCCACCTTGAGAGGCGTGGATGTCGACGAGGTGATTCGTGGTCTGAGCGCCGAGGGGGTCATCCCGCGGGATCAAGAGCCGCAATGGGCGTCAGTGGACGATCTTCCCTCGGTGACGGTCGACTTCAGTGATTGGGAGGACGACGTCGATGAGGACCGAAGCGAATGACGCCTCGGCCGATCATCGATGCCGGTCCGGCCTTGAATTTCCTCTCCATCAACAAAGAACGCTTGCTGCTGTCGGTGACAGGTCCGATCAGCACACCCGAAACCGTCCGAGATGAGGTGCTCGCCAAATCTCACCGCGATCCACGGTTCCGGGCAGTGGAGAAGGTGTGGAAGAAAGATTCCCGACCGATTGCTCGAGGTTCTGCCCGACGACCCGACCTCGGAGCTGCTGTCTGCACTCGAGCGCATCACTCGGCAGCCTTGGGGGCAACGGCGTTCGACGGCCAAGGATCTCGGTGAAACGATGGTGGTCGCTCACGCTGTCGTCCTCGCCGAAGGCGGACAGCGCGTGAGAGTGATCATCGACGATCGCGGTGGCGCCGAGCTTGCCACCAACGAGATCAGGCGTCTGGACCGCCTGCGCGCCACGGGAAGAGCGTACGGGTCGATCGCTGTGGTGAACACCGTGACAATTCTGGAGAAAGCCGCCGGAACGGAGCATCTGCCGGACAAGCAGGCAATGCGCGAGGTCTACGACAGGCTCCGAGGTTGCGACGACGGTCTGCTTCCGATCCAGCAGACCCAGCTGCTGTCAACTCACCTATGGCAGTGATCGCGCATCTCAGAGCGCGTGATGAAAGCCGACGACACCACAAGTCCGATTCCCTCGCGAAGCACACGCGCTTCTGGTCCGCGCCCTGCACGCCGTGCACTGGCGCGGCAGGTAGCCTCTCATCCGAAGAGAAACCCGATCACCACCGCTGTTCTTACTGACCGTTTCAGAATGACTTCCGTAGTCGTCTCAAACAGACGATGCTGCAGACGAGTTCGAGTAGTCCTTGGTGCATGTCGGGCTCGTACCGCGGAGCGGACGCGCAAGCGTTTCAACTGATGCAGCCAGGCGAAGGTGCGCTCGACGACCCAACGGACCTTGCCCAGACCGGACCCGTGCGCGACACCGCGGCGAGTGATCATCGGTTTGATGCCGTGCCGGCGCAGCAGCGTGCGGTACTTGTCGTAGTCGTAGCCACGATCGGCGAACACGCGGCGTGGCCGGTGACGGGGTCTGCCTCGTCGGCCGCGGATGTGCGGGATTGCTTCGATCAGCGGCAGCAATTGGGTGCCATCGTGCCGCCATCGCGGAACTGTCTCGGTTTCAGCGGGACCTGCGGGTGATCTTTGAGCTGCGCAATTCCATCCACAACGTGCAGATCAGGCCGGCGCTGATGCTCGGCTCGCTCCTCGAGCCGGACGCGCCGCGCGGGCAAGCACCCTTCGGCGCGCACTCACCGCCGACATCGTCGCCGAGCTCGAGAAGATCGGTCCCGAGATCGCGAACGCGTGGGGATTCCAACCGGCCTTCGACGGAGGGTGGGCCGCGGATCTGTGGACGGTCGCCGACAAGGCCGTCGCAACGGCCTTCCGGTTCCTGGATCTGCTGAGCATGGTCGTGCTGCGCAATCCGCTACCGGAAATTACTTCGGCGCTGCTGGTCGGCGAGGCTCCGGGTACGCTGCCGCGGCCGGTTCCGTGGGAGGCTACGACGACTACCTCCTCATCATTCTCGGCCTCTCGATTCCCGCTGATCGAACCGTCCCTGACGACCCGTCGGCTGCGTGATCGCGCGGGGGAGGAGCATCCAGGTCGGTCGGGTGCACGGACGGGCTTATCGCAGCGCTGAAGGGGCCCTGAGGATGCCTCGTCGCAGGATCATGGGTTCGACATCGTCGCCGCAGTCCGATATCACGAGGTTGTGCCGACGAACCATATTGCCCCCAGCTTCACCGCAGGGACCGCGTTGCAGAAGGCGCTGGCCGCTACCGGCGACGACTGCACGATCTTGACCGACGTCGATGATCTCAGCTGGGGTCCGATCGACGCGCAGTCGCTGCGCCGTCACGCATCCGGTTGGTGGTTCAGCGATGTCATCGCGGGGCGACATCATCCGTGGATGCCGGCTTTCGGACGGTGGGATCCACGCTTCATCGACGCATCGACTCCGACGGTTTTCTGGTTCGGCAGACGATCCGCTGAAGAACTGTGCAGCTTGCTGCATTTCGCGAGCACTGCCGAGGGGCGACCCTGGTCACTGATCGACGTCACCGAAAACAGGGGCTCGGGGAGTGTCTCGTCCACAGCGCCATCGGAATTAAGTCGGCTCGTCGACACTGCGCGACCGGTTGATACCAGCAAGTCTGCCGAACTGGCCGAGCGTTGGCGAACACTTCAACACGAGAACGCACCGTTCCGGGTGCTGACGGGTTCGACCCTGACGTCAGCGCCGGAGAATCACTTCGACGAATTGTTGCTTCAGCGCACGCCGATGCTGCCGACACCGATGAGCCGAGTGATCGCCGAAGCGATGGGCACGAACCCGTCAGGGTCGGTAGCCGACTACGTGTTGAGGGGACGGTTGATCGCGCTGATATCCGAGGGGAAGATCACCGCAGAGGGCAACCCCAGCACGATGGAATCGTGTCTCATATACCGCGCCAGCATATGACCCGGCTTCGACCACCGGCCGGTAGCGTTCCCGGAATGTATCGTGCGCTTCTGTCGAAGGCCGGGTTGGTCGGGCTGCTGCTGGTTGCGACGGCATGCGGGGGATCCAGCGAGGAGCCGACACAGGCCGTATCGCGCGACAGTCTTCTTCTGACGGTCGAGGATCTTCCTGCCGGTACGCAGGTTGCCCGGTTCACCGAGCCGGAACAGTTGGTGATGAACCTGCTGTTGGATACGCCGAGTGATGTCGGGGTGCCGAGGGACATCGCGTACGACCCCGTGGAGTGCGGTGAGCAGTCGAGTTACGCCGATGAAGCCCGGCTGAGGTTGAGTGATGTGGATTCGACGTCGATGATGGGCGCCTACCTCGATGACGAGCGTTCCTATCTCGCGTTGGTCAGTGACGTGCCGCTCGACATCGCACGGGTCGCCGATGCGCACACCGGATCGTGTTCGACGTACAGGATGAACTCGCGCACGATCACCACCTCGCGACTGGACCTGCCGCCGGTGATCGCCACCGAGAACGCGGCCATCCTCTACGAAGTCTCCGATCCCGATAATCCGGACTGGGCCGACGACGAGGTCTTCTACGGCTACGCCTCTGTCGACGGGTACACCGTTGCTGTCGTGAGCATGAACGGTGTGGAGTTCGAAGGCGATTTCACCGAGTTCTTCACCAACGCCGTGCTGAAGATACGGAATCGCTAGCTGCCGACAACGGACCGAAAATTGCTGCCCATGTTCCGTGGCACCGGAGCGATGTCGGCAAGGGCCGAATGCCCACCAGTGTGATGCTCCGGTATGTCACTCGGGCGCTCCGAATCGGACCCAGGTCACCCCGCCGATCACCTCCGGGGCCCGGAACACCGGTTGGTCGAACGGCAGCATCCCGATGCTGGTGGCGGCGGTTCTGGCGCGGGGATCGTCGAACAGTCGCAGGCGTTGTGCGCGTACCCCGGCCAGGTCGATGTCGAAGCCGTACGCCTTGTCCCCGTCGATCAGGTGCCAGGTGTAGCGCACGATGACCTGGCTGTGACCGTGGAGGCTGATCTCGTCGAAGGTGAACCATCGACCGTTGCCGATGCGGCCGAGTTCGTCGGCGAGGGTGGCGGTCAGGTGCGAGACGAACTGATGCGCCCACACCTGCGGTGATGTCCCCTGCGGATGCGGGACCAGATCGGCCGGGATCAGATCCCCGTGGCGGCGCAGGTACGCCAGCAGTTCCGGATCGTCGGGTATCAGTTTCTCGGGATAGGCACGGCGGCCCCCGCTGATCAGCACCCACTGCAGGTCGTTGGGCGCGAGCCGAGGTGTGCCGCCGCGGTCGATGAAGACGACGAAAAATTCCGGACGGATGCGATATCGGCCTTCTTCGTTCACGATCCGATAGGCATAGTCGGACCAGTCGCCCAGCACCACTTCGACCCAGGCGATTTGTTCGTCGACCGGCAACCGGACCGCCGGCCGCCGCCGCTCAGGGTGGCCCGCCCCCGGTGCGGTGGCGGAGCGGGCCTGGATCGAGACCTGAACCATCCGGGTTGCGGTGGTCCGGTCGAAGGTACCCAGATACGACGGATCGCTGGCGGTCAGCGCCACGGTGACGGTGACATCGTCGAGTGCCACGCTGGGTGCGACGAGTCGAGGAGCCGGACCCGGCCGCAATGGGTCGATGTCGATCGCTCGCGCCGCAGCGGACAGAAACTCGCGAATCGGGTCGAGATCGAGATCGAGGTTCTGGCGGATCATGTCGGCAAGTTCCGCAGATGTCTTGCGGGCGCTCACGGTCTCACGTCTCCGGATCGGTCTCGGAAGCTATCGCGTGTTCGAGTTCGGTGATGCGGTTGTTCAAGCGGTCGAGCAGCATTCGTAGGTGGACGACGAGCTCGGCGTTGCTCTCCTGCAGGGGAGGAACTCCCAGAAGGTCGTACAGTTCGCGCCACAGCCGCTCGTCTAACGCGCGTTCAGCAGCGAGTTGTGCCTCGACCATCAACAGTTGCACTTCGGCAGGGACCCGCCGTTTCACCTCAGGCCCGTGGGGTGGTGGTTCCTGACCGAGCCACGGTGACCACGTCGACCGCAGATCGTGTTCCTGTGTCTTGGCGAGACGTTCGAGGAGTTCGCGGCACGCTGTGGGGGAGGCGAAGACGGTGTCGAGGCAGCGGTGGTAGTCCGGGGGCGCATCTGCTGGTGTTCGTTCATCGGTCATCGCTCCCGCGTACTCCGTCCGAAGACGAAGAGAACCACGGTACACCGGCCAGGTGAGGCGGCATCAGCTTCCGAATCATGGCTCTGCCCGTAGGAGCACCGAAGAACGTCGCTGGTGCCGTGGAACGGTCGACAGGAACGCCGCGAAGTCCGATGCCCCGGACCCGACGCCGCCGTATCCAACCTGTCGCGACCGGGGATGTGCCGCAAGGCGGTTATGGTGGGTTCATGCTGTCACTGCGTCGAAAGAATGACTGCGTCTGCTGAGTCCGGTGGCGGATCCGACCGTGCCGCCATGGCTGACATGACCGATCTGCTCACCACGCGGTTCGAAGAACCCATTGCGATCTACCGTGACCTGCTCCGCGGCCTCGCCGCCACCGGAGAGCCCTCATATCGCCGGTCGATACTGCTCGACACCCATCCTGTCGAGGGGCCGTCGTTGACGACACCCCACTTGCGGATCCAGGTCAGCTACAGCTATGAGGACGCCGACGAGCTGGGATCCTTCCCTGCGGATATGAGGCCGGTGTGCGTGCGGATCCATGTGCAGGGCTATCCCGATAAGTATCCCGACCGGCGGGCAGCGGGCTCCGATCTGGTCCACGAGTACCCGGCCGTCGAACCGGAAGCGTGGGCGCGTGCGGTGCTCGGCCGGCAGTGGTCGGATTATGCGTACCAAATGATCCGCCGGACCGATGTGGACCCGCGCATGCGCACCAACCTGAGCTACACCCAGCCGCTGTTCGTGGTGTTCGTCGCCTCGGACGGCACCCCGGTGCTGGCCCCGGACACCATCGCCTGGAACCGGGTGTGGCTCAAAGTCATCGACGCCCGCAAACTCGATCCGGATCCCGAATCGAGGGAACTGCTCGAGCACATTGCCCGGGTCGGTCCGTACGCCCCGACCGCAGGAATCCGCCATCCCGACACCGAACCCGACGGCGGCTGGCGCCTGGAGGTCACCGGTGTGCCCCTCGACCGGCTCACCGACACCGCGGCCGAGACGGTGCGCGCACTGCGCAACGGTATCCGGGTCCGCGGCAGGATCGCCACGCAGTTCCGCCCGATTCGACTACACGTCGAACTCGACCACGTGGTGGTGTACTTCAAGTGGGCCCGCAACCCGAACACCTTCGCTGTGACCATGCATCCACCCCAGACGGGCGACGAGCTTGCCGGTCCGCCCTGGCACACCCCCGCCGCCGTCGCCGGCACCATGATCTCGGGATGGCAAGAGGAGCTGTGTACAGGTCTGCTGGTGCGCGGTACCCGACGCCGCGACGGTGACACCATCTACATCTCGGCTCCGCCTTCCGCCCCGGTCCGCCAGGAATATTGGGTCAGCGAGGT
>NZ_JBKFBA010000074.1:0-12328 GCF_053345925.1 Rhodococcus sp. C26F | reverse complement strand
TTGGGAAAGTAGGAGATAATCTACTTTCCCAACCGGCAAGTAGACTGCAGGAAGCAGGCACCGTTGTGAACCATGAACGTGACGAAGCCCTCGACGCATTGCGGGAAATCCACGCACGCAGAACCCAGATTCTCGACGCGGCCCGACCGGCCCAACTGCCCCGGCCCTATCTGCTCACAACCGCCATGGCGTTTACCGCGGTAGGAATCAGCACCGACCTGACCGTCCCACTACGCCCGATCGTGCAACTGGCCGCCCTCCTATGCCTGCTGGTGGCAGCAACCACCCTCACCCGCGGCGCACCCGCGCGACCGCATCGCACCGAAATGCGCACCTTCCCGCAAGTAACCACCGGAGTCGTCGTGCTGGCCGTCGGCGCCCTCGCCGGCACAGTCGCCTTCCGAGCGGGCATCCCCTGGCCCGGATCACTCGGCGGATTGGCCGCCGCGATGAGCTGGTGGGCGTTGGCACCGCTGGCCC
The DNA here is from genome assembly GCF_053345925.1 of Rhodococcus sp. C26F. Taxonomy (NCBI): domain Bacteria; kingdom Bacillati; phylum Actinomycetota; class Actinomycetes; order Mycobacteriales; family Nocardiaceae; genus Rhodococcus; species Rhodococcus sp. C26F. Next base: position 11,848 of record NZ_JBKFBA010000074.1, on the reverse strand, counting down.
ACCGGCACTCCCTCCGCCCAGGGGATCGTGCATGAACACCCCCGCCGCGCAACCGGACGGATTCAACGAGCTGATCCATGCCCCCACACGCCTGTCGCTGATGTCCCTACTCGCACCCACCGAATGGACCGAATTCGCATACCTACGCGACACTCTTCATCTCAGCGACTCAGCGCTGAGCAAACAGTTGACCATCCTCCAGCACGTCGGCTACGTACACGTTCAACGGGAACGCCACGGAGCCAGCCGCCGAGTCACGGCATCGCTCACCCCACTCGGACGCAGAGCGTTCACCGACCACGTCGCCGCCTTGCGTGCCCTGCTCGACCTTCACTGACCCGAAACGTCGATACCTCGCCCGATCTGTGCCTGGGACGGTTCGACGCACTCGATATTCTCGATACGCCGTTCAGCGTTCCCGTTACGACGATGCGGAGATCGTTGCTTTCGATGTCCGCCGCCCTGGAGAGTCTCTCCGACCTCCCGAGTGCACGTCGTGCCGGTTATGTGTGCACATACTTACCTCCGCCGTAAAGCGGCCTTACGTCAACCCACGACGCGCCATCCGTGGTCCAACCGAGAAACACGCGGCGCACGAGATAGGCCTTGAGTCCGCATCGTTCGGGCGGAGACTCTCGGACGCTCCGGTACCTGCCGTCCTCGAGGTCGATTCCGGCCACCGCCTCAGCAGTGAATAATCGAATCCGCGCCGGCGACCTCCGATGCCAGCTGCGGATCCGGTCGGCGTAGACAGTTGCGGACGGCACAAGCTTGCCGAGGCGCTTGCGCTCGAGGATCTGCGAACGGGTGAAGACAGCGAAGTACCAACCACGACCGACGTGAAGATTACAGTCCTGTTTATCAGCCACCTTGCTGCTAAACACTTTTCAGACTATCCGTCTTCACCAGGCTCGACAGTTCCACGTGAACAGCTACGGACTCGAGTGCTCGGCCATCGAGCCACCAATCCGCCACCCAGTCGACGTGTGGAGGCCAGGCCGGAGCCGGCCTGACCCCCGTCGGTCCAGTGCCACGATCGAACCGGCCTGCTGACAAACCAACGCCCCCGGCCGGTCACCGGCAACAGCGGGGCCCGAATGAGGACCAGCGGTGCGCTCGCCGAGGGCATGTCCACTGCTTCGCGGACACGCGAACAACTCCTGGGCTCAGAGACTGGCACTGGTGCTCTCAGCGGCACTGGTATGCCTGCTGCTGCCGATCTCCAAGGGCAACACCTGGGATGGGACCAGCCGCTGACCCTCGGCCTGTTTGCCTCGTCGGTGCTGCTGTTCGCGATCTGGACGCCGCTGGAGCTGCGCGTCAACGAGCCCCTGGTCGACCTGCGCACCCGTGCGCAACGACCGGTGCTGATGACCAACCTCACCTCCATCTTTGCCGGGACGGCGATGTTCGTGAACATGCTGGTCACCGTCCAGGTGCTCCAGCAGCCCAGCGCCAGCGGCACCGGATTCGATCTGGGCGTCAGCGCTGCCGGTCTGGCGATGGTGCCCTCGGGTCTGGCGATGGTGGCCATGTCACCGCTGTCCGGGTGGCTGCTGAGCCGATGGGGCGGGCGCATGGTGCTCCTGTCCGGCGCGGCGCTCATGGCACTGGCCTACGCCGGCCGCCTCGTCTACGCCGAGTCCGTGACCGCGGTCGTCATCGGCTCGACCTTGGTCGGGATCGGCACCGCACTGGCCTTCGCCGCAATGCCGACACTGATCATGTCCTCGGTGCCGATCACCAAGACCGCATCGGCCAACGGCCTGAACTCGCTGGTGCGCTCGGTCGGCACCTCACTGGCCAGCACCCTGGTCGCGGTCATCATGGCGACCCACCAGGTCGAGATCGCCGGTACGTTCTACGCCACCGACACGGCCTTCCAGCTCGTACTCGGCCTCGGCGCCCTGGCAGCAGCGACCTGCGCCGCGGTGGCGGCCCTGATCCCCAGAGACCGCCGCACCCACCACGAACTGGAACTCGCCCGCGCCCAAGGCCACGAGAAACACGAAGCGGTCGTGCGAGGCCAGATCCGGCTGACCCGCTCCGACAACAACGCCCGCGGGATGATGCTGGTATCAGTGCTCGACATGCACGGCGAACAACTGGACTGGAGCCCGGCCGACAACGACGGCCGCTATGCGGTGGTGCTACCCGGCCCGGGCACCGTCCGCCACCGTGATCGACTTCGCCGGCGGCGAGATCGTCCAAGACATCACCCTCGACGACGAGCTCACCGTCTCCGGCACCGTCACCTGCGACGGCCGGCTCGCCCCCGGTGCACTGGTTGCGCTCAGCGAGGCGATGGGAAAACACATCGACTCCACCCACTGCGACGACCGCGGCCGCTACTCCTTCCAGCTGCCGCCGACCGGTCGCTATGTATTGATCGCGTACGACTCCCCCACCGGGCGCGCCCACGCCCGCAAGGTGTCGTTGACCATCGAGTCGCAGGTCGTCGACATCGCCATCCCACTCGGCAGCACCAACCGGTCGGCTGATCGCCGTGACTCCGAGGCAGTCACGGGGTTGCCCTGGGATGCACCGGCGACGCACACATGAACAACCCGACTGCGACTGAACTCAGCGCCGACATCTGCGAGAGCATCTGAAAGCTCAGTGAGCGTCGGCGCGTGGCAGCTGAGATGCGGTGAACTCCTGGTAGGTCAGTGAGTGCTCACATCCCTGCCCTACCAGGAGCTCACTTGCCAGCTTCACCTATCGCGCTGCGCCCGTCATGCCTCACCCGCCGCCAGATCGATCGACTCCCGTACGCGGTGTAGCCGTCATCGTCGGTGACCGACGCACAATGGGCACCGTTCGAGCCCCTGCTCCCACCTTTCGAAAACACTGAAGGTCGAGGTGGACGCCCCGATTGTGTCACCCAATCGTGCAGCAGTCTCGACCGTGCCTGGCCGACCAGATCTTCAGCGGTGTGCGCGACGACGTCTCTCGTCCGAGGTATCAGACTGTCCGAGACGATCAGGTCACGCGTCTCCACGCCGGGACCGCGTTGCCGGCTCGACCGCATCGACATCGTCGACGTCGGCCGTTTTTCCGGTCAACGCTAGAACCACCATCGCGAGATCACGCGCGGTCACCTCCTCAGCCGACGAACCGACTGATTCACGTTGAGTGGAACGAACCATGACACCTCCTGACAGAAAACCGATCCGGGCACAGAATCAGCAGCCACATACGGACAGAATTCACCGCCCCCACGCACCGACACGGGCGGACGCAGTGACCCGACATCATCGGTCGGCACCGGAACACTTTTTGTATTGTCGTTCAATATCGAGGATACCGTCGGACTACGGCGCCGGTGATCCCCCATCCGTCAGGAGACCTGACGAATCCGGTTGGATCATGGGGAAACTCGAAGTCCGAGAGCTGTCACGGAAACACTCTCGGGTATGCACATGGGGAACCATCCGTGCCTCATTCGTGCTCACATATGTGATCCGCCGTCGATGCGGACTTCGGTTCCGGTAATGAAATACGCGTCGGGAGAGCCGAGCATCGCCACGACAGAGGCCACCGAATCCGGGCCGGCGAAGATTGCGCCGTCCGCTAACGGCACAGCCGGTGAAATCTTGGTGAAGAGAGTGAAGTCCGCGTCTGCAGGCAGCCCGGGTCCTGTGCTCTGTCCGGCTTCACCGCTGCCGTCGGCCATACCCGACGAGATCGAACCCGGCTGTACCGCATTGAAGCGAATGCCCTGCTTACTGAATTCCATAGCCAGAGCGTGGGTCATCGCCTGGATGCCACCCTTGGACGCGGCATACGCGGACATGTACGGATGGGCGAACATCGCAGACGTCGAGCTGAAGTTGACTACGGCTGGACCGGTTCCCTTCCTCAACGCTGCGATCGACTCCCGTGTGACCAGGAAGGTTCCCACGAGATTGATCCGAAGAATCTGCTCGAACTCGGCAAGTGTCGTCTGCTCGAAATGAGACGAACGCAGCACACCGGCTGCGTTGATCAAGGTGTCGAGGCCACCGAGGCGCTCTATCGCTTCGGCGACACCGTTACGCACCGATTCCTCATCTCCGACATCCAGCACGATGGTACTCAGCCGGCGTCCGAGATCGGAAGCCCTAGCCGTAGTGTCCCGCAAGCCCTCTTCGCTGATATCGGCCGCAACGACGCTTCCACCCTCATCGAGGATACGCAGCACACTTGCCTGACCGATACCGGAACCGCCGCCGGTAATCAGGACGCGACGACCGTCGTAACGCTGAAGATGCGCCATTCGGATGAACCCCATTCTCGAAGTACCGCTTTGACGCTACGCGCAGCGTCCAGCATCAAGGATGACTTCCGCGGTCCCGAGTCGGTCCCGGACCTCCCACTCAGCGGATGCTTCTTTCCCCTCCATCTCCCCTACCATGCGGCGAGCGTCAGGATCGCTCTCCGCTGAACTGAGGCCGCGGTCCTCACCAGTACTGGTTCGGGGGAGGATTGGCGCACTTACGTATCTACGCAACACCTATCGCGGCAATCAATACTCGGTGCCACCGCAGTTGGCGTCGGCGCAGGCCACCGTCACCCGGGTGCTCGGATCGGAGGTCATCGACATCGTCGCCGCCTCCCCGATCACCATCGCGCGGCACCGCCTGGCACCGGACGGAGCCGGGGTCATGGTCCGCGAGCACGGAACGTCCATGTGCTCGAACAGGCGGCGGTGGCCACGGTTGGCACCGGTGGCCGCCGCACCGCCGCAAAGAACGGATCCCATCAGGACCCGAGGCGATCGCCGCAGCACACAAGCTCCGCACCAGCCACTGGGTCCACATCGCGTAACGTCCCTGCCGGCTCGCACAGGTCAGGAACTGATCGAATGGTCGAACAACCACCGTTCGAACAGATCCAGGCGCACATTGCCTGCCTCATGCGCCCACCGAGCGAGCAGAGAGCAGTACCGCTGGTACGTCACCGCCGGCCAACCCGTTTCGGGATGCAAGGAGGTCCACCCGATCTCAACCAGGGCGGCCGCAACGCGGCTGTCGAGAATCAACGAGGGGTGATCCGGTGCACCGGCCCCGGCGAAGTACAGGTACTTCGTGAAGAACGCCGGGCCGAGATGGGAAACCACGGGGGCGCCCTGCGGGTAGAGGGTGTCGTAGGCACTTTCGGGGTCCCGGTGGGACAGTTGTGCGGCCGTGCGCAACGCCAGCGCGGCAACAGAGCGATCCCGGGCAACCGAATCCATCCGGTTGAGAATCTGTCGCACCTTCCCGCCCGCGCCCCACGCGAGGGTGTGCCACAGCAGAGCGAGGGTATCGGTGGGAGAACCCGACGACGCGGCCGCGAGCGCGAAGATGTCCCCGCGGGTGATGATGCCCCTGCCGTGGTCGACACGTTGCCCGGTGCTGTCCCGTCCGACGACGGGCCCTCCGGGAAGGCCACGCTCGTGCAGGGCCTCATTCCACCAGGTCAGATTGACGGTTACCGGGTGATCGAGGATGACCTGGCGGGGATGAGCGGATTTCACCCATGCCAAGCATGCCTCAGGTGGTTCGACGGTGCTCAGATCGGTCGGTGCCATGGCCTGATCCTGCCCGATCACCACAGTGGAATACCGGAAACGGTGTGTGAGGGCCCGGCCTGGCCCAAGAGGAGATGTCCGTGCCTGATACGACGGAAGCTCTGGGCGAGACGATCATTGACCCCCGGCGGCCGGGGAGACCATCGATCAGAGCGAACTCGCGGAGCGTTTGCTCGCCGCCAGGCGAGGCATTTGCGTGGCCGATTGTTGAGACGATCCTCCACTGCGCGCAACGTCTCGCCGTCATGAACGGACAGGTCGGTTCCGTTGGGAAGCATTGCCGCAGAGAATCATTGGAGTTCCCCTTCGTGCCACGCAACCCGGTGAGGTCGGATGCGCAAAGTGGACGACTCCGGCGAACAGATGCCCGACCCAGATCATGACGTGCCATCTTCGCCCCTTGGTCTCAGGTCATAGTCCAGGCATGCTCCAACTCGTCCGGCCAACGCCAACCCGATCGGCTCCAAGATTCCGGTCAGCAGCGGAGTGCGCCGAGCATATGCCGAGGTCAGTCCGCCGCTCTGTTCGGCGAAGGTCCGTCGGCTGCACTTCCCCGTTCGGGCGCAAGAATCTACACACCCGAAGGATGGGGCGGCTGGGACGGTTCCGACCGCGGTGAGGGCGCAGTCGTACCGGCTGTGACCCCGCAGCGACCTGTTCCCGCAGGCTGAACACGGGGCATCCTGCGTCATTGCGGATTCTCCTACGACCATCCCGTCCCGTTCGGCCAACCCATCGAGGATACGTCGCCTCGACGGATCGACAAGTGCCGCGAATACCTCGATCATAGCCTCAGGATGCTGCTTCTCGCTCGAATAGCGAACGGCTCCTGAGGAAGAGAAATCGAGGTCCAGTCCCGAACCTTCGATCCGTTGCGAAATCCAACCCGTCGTTTCAGGCAACCACTACGTGTCCGGAGTCGAGTCGAAGCACACGATCTGCAGCAGCGATTGATTCGTCGTCGTGGGTAACGCAAGCAACTGCCACTCTCTTGCGAGTCGCATGCTCGGCAAGGAGTTCGCGTGTGCGTTGGCGACTGGCCGAATCCAGTCCCGCGGCGGGTTCGTCGAGAAGCAGGATCTGCGTGTCCTGCACGATCCCCTGGGCGAGGAGAGCGCGCTGCCGTTGGCCCCCGGACAGCGCAGAAAACGGCTGCTTCTCGAAACCGACAAGGTTCACTTTCTCGATCGCCTCCGCGACAACACGGCGGGCACTCCGACGATCGAGCCGTCGCCCCCACGTTCCCATGGTGACGACATCGACCACGGTCACCGGCAAGGTGTCGGGGACGGACGGCCGCTGAACGACCAGCGCCACCTCGCCGCATCGTGAAATCTCCCCGCGGCGCGGAGTGCGGACTCCGGCCAGCAACTCGATGAGCGTCGACTTACCTGAGCCGTTGGGGCCGGCGATGGCTGTCACCGTTCCGTGAGGCAACGTGATCGAGACGCCGTGCAGAACGTCCCGTTCGTCATAGGCGTAGCTCAGAGCGTGGGCTGTCAGCGCCAGGGTGGGAGTCGTCATTCATGCGACTATAGCAATTGGTAACCATTGTCATTTCCGATTAGGCTCACGCCTCGTGTTCTGGTTCAGCGATCCCTTCAGCACCGACTTCATGGTCCGCGCCCTTCTGGGAGGCGCCCTCGTCGCAGCGATCTGCGGAGTCGTCGGCACCTGGGTCGTCATCCGCGGCATGGCCTTTCTCGGCGAAGCGATCGGGCACGGAATGTTGCCCGGGGTTGCCCTCGCGACAGTTCTGGGCTTGCCCGTGCTGGTGGGAGGAGCGATCAGCGCCGGAGCCATGAGCGCAGCGATCGGCGCCCTGCAACGACGGGGTCGTCTGTCCTACGACACCACCATCGGCCTGCTGTTCGTCGCGATGCTCTCGAGCGGCATCATCATCGTCTCGCATTCGCGTAGCTTCGCCACCGACGCGACAACCATCCTGTTCGGCGACATTCTCGCCATCCGAACCGCGGAACTACTCACACTCGCGTGCGCCCTCACGGTCACGCTCGGCATTGCAATCGCCTTCCACCGATCCTTCGTCGCGTCCGCGTTCGACCCACGCATCGCCCACACGCTGGGTCTGCGCCCGCGGCTCGCCCAGGTGATGCTGGTGACACTGGTGACCCTCGCCGTCGTCGCTTCCTATCAGGCGGTCGGCTCGCTGCTCGTCGTGGCCCTACTGCTCGGCCCGAGCGTCGCCGCCCGTCAATGGACCGGACGCATCCCCTCGACGATGCTTCTCGCCACGATGTTCGGCTTCGCAGCCGTCACCTCGGGCCTACTCGTCTCGTGGCATGAGGGAACCGCGGCCGGCGCATCAATCGCGTTCTGCGCGATCTTTCTGGCCCTGGTTTCGGCGATCACTCGCCACACACACAGTCGTTTCCGCCATCGTCGCAATTCGGATCCGGCGGGAGAGACCGTGCACCTCAAAGACGAGTCACCGGTCTCGATCGGCACCGAAACCCGTTGACCAACCAATTTTCGATCAGAAAGCCGACAATGTTTCGACGCGGGACTATGACCGCACTTGCCGTGACCACCGTTATCTCGCTGTCTTCCTGCACCGCTCAGCCGGCCGAGTCCACTCCTCCTGTACTGGAAGACCAGCAGACTATCGGTGACGGCCACGGTGCGATTGCAGGTGCGGAAGAGGTCGCCGAGCCACCCTTGCACCTGGTGAGCATCGACGCCGCGGGCGCCGTCGGGATGCTCGATCTACTCGACGGCACCACCGTGGAACTGGGCGCCATCTCCACGCCGTCCGCAGTGACCTCCGACGGACGCTATCTGTTCGCGACGACACCACAGGGCGTCGACATCGTCGACAGCGGTGTGTGGACCTGGGACCACACCGACCACTTCCACCACTACCGAGCCGAGCCGAGGTTACTCGGCGCCGTCACCGGTCAAGGCCCCGTAACGGTCTCGACCTCGAACACGTCGACCACCGGCGGGACCGGCCTGTTCTTCTCCGACACCGGTGAGGCGGTGTTACTGGACAACCACGCTCTCTCCCAAGGGGAGATACGCGAGTTGTTCCGGCTCGACATCGCACCTCATCCCGGACTGACCGTCCCCCTGGCCGGCGGGGCACTGGTCACTCATCCAGGCGATCGAGGACAGACCACGCAGGTGCGGTTCCACCGCTCCGACGGCACACCCGTCGCAGGGGCGAGCACCGAATGTGACGATGCCCGGGACGCCATCACCACCCGGGTCGGCGTCGTGATCGGTTGCGCCACCGGGGCCCTTCTCGCCACGGCGGAGAACGGTGACGTGGTCTTCGAGCATCTTCCCTATCCTGCCGATACGCAGGCGCCGCCGGCAATGGCGTTCGGCAACCGTAAAGGGCGACCGACCGTGGCCGCGCGTGCAGGCGACGAAGGCATCTGGCTGCTGGATACCCGCGCCCGCAGCTGGCACCTGATCCCGACCACCGAACCGCTTCTCCAGGTGTCCGCCGCAGACGACGCGGATGAGCACATCGTTGCTCTCGACCGAAGCGGGCGGATCCGGGTCTACGACGGCGGCTCGGGCGGTGAAGTCGCGGCAACCGAACCACTGTTACCGCGGAGCATCACGGATCCTGCACTGCTCGAAGGCGTCGAACTGATCGTCGACCGACAACGTGCATATCTCAACGCTCCCGCGGAAGGCGTCGTCTACGAGATCGCCTACGCCGACAACGCTCGGATTGCCCGCACTCTCGAGATGCCTACCACACCGATCTTCTTCACGGAGACGGGACGATGATGCGGCGAACGTATCTGGCCGGTGCGGCGATGGCAGGGATACTCGTTCTCGCAGGTTGCGGCGGCGCGAGCGGGAACGAGGACCGGCCGACAGTCGTCGTGACCACGAACATTCTCGGGGACGTCGTGGAGAACGTTGTGGGCGATGCCGCCGACGTGACCACGCTCATGAAACCTAACGCTGATCCGCACTCCTTCGAGATCTCGGCACAGGAAGCATCCCTGTTGGGTCGAGCCGATCTGGTGGTATCGAATGGGCTCGGCCTCGAAGAAGGACTCCAGCAACACCTCGATCGCGCCGCAGACGCAGGCGTGGCCACGTTCGTCGCCGGCACCGCCATCGACGTCCTGGCGTACTCCGAGGCGAACGAAGGCACACCCGATCCGCACTTCTGGACCGATCCTGCGCGTATGCGCGATGTCGTGGATGCGCTCGAAAACACGCTCGCATCGATCGACAGCATCGACACAGCGACGGTCGAGGAGAACGCCGAGCGTTACCGTGCGGAGCTTGCAGAACTCGACGCAGAGATGACCGCAGCGTTCGGCTCGGTCCCCGGACCTCGACGCAATCTGGTGACCAACCATCACGTTTTCGGTTATCTCGCCGAGCGATTCGATTTTCGGATCGTGGGTGCCATCATTCCTGGTGGCACGACACTCGCGTCCCCCAGTGCAAGTGACCTGCGCGAGCTCTCCTCCGCCATCGTCGAAACCGGCGTTCCTGCGATCTTCGCCGAGTCGTCACAACCCGACCGATTGGTCCAGGTCCTTGCCGGCGAAGTCGGCCTCGACGTGGAGGTGATCGAACTGTTCACCGAGTCGCTCACCGAACCTGGGCAGGGCGCCGAAACCTACTTGGAGATGATGCGTGCCAACACCGAACGCATCACCGCCGGACTCTCTCTCTGACATCCCTATCCCGAAAGGAAGATCGATGAGACAACGACACCTACCCGTAAGAGGAACGGTGGCGGTTGCCGTCGGCGCCGCATTATTGGCCACCGCGTGCAGCGGATCGGACGAGCACGCGGTCACAGAGACGACTCCCATGTCCCCTGCTGCCGAAGCCTCGACGGAAGGGGGCATCGCGGTCGCAATCGAGAATGAGCTCGTCGTACTCGACCGTGAGACCCTGGAGATTCTCGGCGAGTTCGACTCCGAGGAATTCACTCGTCTCAACGCGGTCGGAGACGGCCGTCATGTCCTAGTGACGACGACCGGTGGTTTCCAGGTACTCGATACCGCCACACCGGAACTGACCGATCTCGTCTTCGAAGCCGAGACTCCGGCGCACGTCGTTCGTCACCATGGCAAGACCGTCCTCTACGACGACGGCACCAGCAATACCGTCGTCTTCGACACCGACGCGTTGCTGACGAACGACAACGCGTTGCCTGCGACCCGGATGATCCCTGGCGATCAAGCTCACCATGGAGTGTCGATCGTGCTCGAGGACGGCACGCTACTCACGACCATCGGCAACGCCGACGGCCGTACCGGGGTGCGAGCACTCGACACGGATCTGAACGAGGTAGCGCGGAACGAGGAGTGTCCCGGGATCCACGGTGAAGGAACAGCGGCCGATGAGGCCGTGATCTTCGGTTGCGAGGACGGAGCGCTGCTCTATCACGACGGCGAGTTCGAGAAGCTCACCGCCCCTGACGACTACGGACGCATGGGTAACGCATACGTGTCCGAGACGAGCCCACTCGTCGTCGGCGACTACAAGAACGATCCCGACGCCGAGGGATACCTGCTGAACATGGTGGCCCTGATCGACACCTCAGCGCGTACGTACGAAGCGATCGAGTTGCCCGACGGCATCGAGTACACCTGGCGCGGTATCGCGCGCGGACCGAACGAGCAGGCCTATATTCTTGCCACAGACGGATCCATTCATGTCATGGACCCGGCCACCGGTGAAATCACCGGCAAGTACCCCGTGATCTCGCCGTGGGAGGGGCCGGCCGAATGGCAGAACCCGCACCCCGCCATCGTGGTCGACGGTGACCTCGGATACGTCACCGAACCTGCGAACAACACCGTTCACGCCGTCGATCTCACTACCGGCGAGATCGTCAGATCCACCGAACTCCCGGACCAGCCGAACGAGATTGCGGTCGCGGTAGCCTGATCGATACCACTGGGGTGGGTGCGGCCGCGCCCACCCCAGTGGTAAGTCTCATCATTGCCGGGCGAAGTAATGCTCCTCCGGACACCAAAGCCACATCTACGGTGGCGAAGGGGCACGTGACACCACATCGTGCCCCAACCGAAGCAGTGGAGTCACGTACATCCATTCAGAACCCGTCCGTTCACGAACCGACGTGGCGTGGTTGCTCTGAAGCGTCTCTACATTACGCCGCGCAGACCAGAGCAGCGCAACAGCGAGCGATGAGGTGCAACCGCAATCGGGGTTTCGGGCCGTTGTCCATGCTCCGTACTTTTCGCCGGTAGTCCGCACTCTAGTGCCGCACCCGTGAACCTTTGCCCGTTCTGGCCGACACGCCGACCGGTTGCGGCGTGT
>NZ_JBKFBA010000073.1:0-12367 GCF_053345925.1 Rhodococcus sp. C26F | reverse complement strand
CCGGACCGTGGACGCATCGAGACATCCACGCCAACGGCATCCGCTTCCATGCCGTCGAAGTCGGCCCGCACGACCCGGACACACCGCTCGTGGTGTTCGTGCACGGCTTCGCCGACCTGTGGTGGTCGTGGCGTCACCAGCTCACCGCCTTCGCCGATCTCGGCTACCGGGCGGTCGCGGTGGACCTGCGCGGTTACGGCGACACGGACAAGCCGCCGCGCGGATACGACGGCTGGACGCTCTCGAACGACATCGGGGGACTGATCCGCGCCCTCGGGCACACCGAGGCGATCCTCGTGGGCCACGCCGACGGGGGCCTCGTGTGCTGGGCGACCGCGGTGCTCCATCCCCATGTCGTGCGGGCGATCGCGGTCGTCGACTCCCCGCACCCCATCTCGCTGCGCGACGCGACCCTGCGCGACCGCGCGCAACGCAACGCTCTACTGCCGACCTTCCTCACCTACCAGCTGCCGTGGCGTCCCGAACGGAAACTGGTCCGCGACAACGGCCTGGAGATCGAACGACTGCTGCGCGTGCGGTGCGGCCCGGACTGGCGACGCACCGACGAGTTCGCCGACGTCGTCGACCGGCTGCGCACCGCGATCCGCATCCCGGGCACGGCGCACCTGACCCTCGAATACCAGCGCTGGGCGTTCCGCAGCCAGTGGCGTCCCGACGGTCGCCGCTTCATGAAGGCCATGGACGTCGAGCTCACCCTGCCGATCCTGCAACTGCACGGCGCGCTGGATCCCTACGTGCTCGCCGCGACCCTGCGGCGCTGCGTGCGGCACGCCCCCGGCCGGATCCTGAAATTCGTCGACGGGGCCGGCCACTACGCCCACCAGGAGAAACCCGAAGCGGTGACGGCGTTGCTCGCCGACTTCGTCCGCGGACTCGACTGACCTGCCCGTCCGCCGGACGGACAGGCGTCAGACGATGCAGGCGCCGGTCGCGACCGGCTGATTCACTCCGGCCATCTCCAACTGCCGGCTCACCTCCGCACCGGTGAGAACGAAGCCGGTGTCGGTGTCGTCGACCGCCGCGCCGAAGACCATCCCGAGGACGCTGCCGGACGGATCGACCAGCGGACCACCCGAGTTGCCCTGCCGGATCGTGCCGCGCACCGTGTACACCTCGCGTTCGACGGTGCCGCCGCGGTAGATGTCCGGACCCTGCAGGTCGAGCGTCTCGCGGATGCGCGCCGCGCTCGCCGTGTACGGGCCACCCCCCGGGTAGCCGAGCACGATCGCGTCGTCACCCGACTCCGCCGGCTCCGAGGCGAAGCCCAGCGGCTGCGCGGTCAGTCCCGGCACCGCGAGGATCGCGACGTCCACCTCCGGATCGAAGAGCACGACGGTCGCTTCGAGCGGGCCGCTCTCCGTATCGACGGTCACCGCCGCGGTTCCGGCCACGACGTGCGCGTTCGTCATCACCCGTTCGGGTGCCACGACGAAACCGGATCCTTCGAGCGCCTTCTGGCAGCTGGGTGCGACGCCGTTGATGCGCAGCACGCTCGTCTGCAGCCGGGCGGGCACCGATCCTTCGAGGAGACCACCGTCGGGTGCCTCCACCTCGGCGATCGGGGTGCGCCCGAACGGCCCGATCACCTCGGGCAGACCCGAGGTGTCGAGCAGCGCCGAGAACTCGTTGGGGATCGCGCGCATCCAGTCGGGGGCGACGTCGTCGACGGTCCCGAGCACCTGGGATCCCCGCACGGCCGCGGAGACGGCGGGCTGGGTCGTGGCGGTCAGCGGGATGGCGAGCAACCACGCGGCGACGAGCACCGCGACCGACTGCAGACCGGCGCCGACGACGCTGTCCACCGCCCGCGCGCCCGGACTGTGGATACCGCTGCGCGCGGCACGTCCGAGCACCATGCCGGCCACCTCGCCGATCACCACCAGCACCACGATCAGAGCGATCCCGGCGAGGATGCGCATGCGCGCGTCGTCGATGTGCACGAGCACGTGCGGAGCGATGAGGATGCCGGCGACCGCACCGAGCAGCACACCAAGGAAGGCCAGCGCCGAGGCGACGGCTCCCTGCCGGAGTCCGGAGGACGCGGCGATCAGGACGATCACCACGATGATCAGATCGATCCAGCCCGATCCGGTCATGATTCGACCACCCCCGTCTCCAGTTCGGCGAGTACGACGTCGAGGTCACGGACATCGTGGTGATCCCACTCGATCTCCCACCCCGACACCGCGAACAGACCCGCGAGCACACCCGCGGTGAAACCCCAGACCAGCATCCCGTCCACCTGGAATGCCGGGCCCTGATAGCCCAGCCGGTGCCGGACCTGGAAACGGTTGTCAGGGTCGAGCAGCTCGTGCAGCGACACCCGGACCACGCGGGTCGCCTCCCCCGGATCGACCACGCCGACGGGGCTCGGGGTCTCCCAGTAGGCGACCACGGGGGTCACGTCGAAGCCGGAAGGCGGGATGAACAGTTCGGGGAGCACGGCGAGCGGCCGGATCCCGGACGGATCCAGGCCGGTCTCCTCCTCCGCTTCGCGCAGCGCGGTGTGGATGGCGCCGTAGTCCTCGGGATCGGCGGCGCCTCCGGGAAAGGCCACCTGCCCGCTGTGCTGCCGCAGCGTCGCGGCGCGCTGGGTGAGCAGGACGTCGGCGTCGGCGGGAAGTCCGCCGCGGGCGATCGGATCGGCCTCGGGCGACCCGCCGAACAGCACCAGCACGGAGGCCTGCCGCACCCGCGCGTCGCGCGGGGCGCGACGGTTCAGGATCGGGTTGAGGCCGTGCGGGTCGGTCGGCGACACCGAGGCGACACGCCGGAGCCATTCGGGGATCATGCGGCCACCCCCAGGTGCTCCTCGACGACCGAGGCGACCTCGTCTGCCGACTCGAAGGGGATCGGGAGCACGGCGGCGATCGATCCGTCGGCGCGGAGCAGCACCGTCACGGGAAGGACGGCGGGCGCACCGACCGCGGCTTGCACGCGACCCGAGCCGTCCTGCACACCCGGCAGATGCACGTCGTAGTCGGCGAGCCGGCCGAGGGCGTTCGACTCGTTCGGGTCGGTGTGGACGGTGACGACGGTGACCTCCTCGCCCACCCGGGCGGCGTAGTCCTGGAGAACCGGCAGTTCCTCGGCGCAGGGAGCGCACCACCACGCCCAGAGGTTCACCACGGCGGGCTTTCCGGCGAGGGCGGCCGCGAGGTCGACGGAGGAACCGTCGCCCACGCACTCGAAGACCAGACCGGCGAGCGGGCCGGCGGGAGCGGGCGAGGACACGCCCGGCTGCGGGCACGGATCCAGCGCGGCGGTCTCCCGTAGTGGGGCGAGGGACTGCGCGTCGTCCTGGGGTCGGCGATCCACGGGTGCGGCCGACGGGGTGGCCGGTCCCGAACCGGTGGTCGGCGGAGGGTCGCTGCGGTCGCGCGGCCAGATGGCGACGATCAACGCGATGACGACGACGAGGGCTGCCAGGCTCCAGCGGCCTGCTGTGGAAGGACGCACTCCGTCACCGCCCGGCCAGCTCGAGCAGGTGCTCGGTCTCCGGTCCCTTCACCAGCGCGGCCGCGGTCTGCGGATCAGTGGGCCCGGTCCCGTAGGAGGGGCAGTCCTTCGCGAGGACACACACCCCGCATGCCGGCTTGCGTGCGTGGCACACGCGCCGACCGTGGAAGATCACGCGATGGGACAGCAGCGTCCACTCCTTGCGCTCGATGAGCGCACCCACCGCGTGCTCGATCTTGACCGGATCGGTCTCGTCGGTCCATTCCCAGCGACGCACGAGCCGCTGGAAGTGGGTGTCGACCGTGATACCCGGCACATCGAAGGCGTTTCCGAGGATGACGTTGGCGGTTTTGCGGCCGATACCGGGCAGCGCGACGAGGTCCTTCAGGCGGGCCGGCACCTCGCCGTCGTGCCGCTCGAGCAGAGCCTGGCCGAGACCGATGAGCGAGTTGGCCTTGTTGCGATAGAAGCCGGTCGAGCGGATGTACTCCTCGAGCTCGGCGCGGTCGGCCTCCGCGTACGCGCGGGCGTCGGGGTACCGGGCGAACAGAGCGGGAGTCACCTGGTTGACCCGCACATCCGTGCACTGTGCCGACAGGATCGTGGCGACGGCGAGCTCGAGCGGATTCGTGAAGTCCAGCTCACAGTAGACGTGCGGGAAGGCCTCGGCGAGGCGTCGGTTCATCCGTCGTGCGCGACGGACGAGGGCCAGGCGCGACTCCGGTCCGCGAGCCTTTCCGGTCACTCGGCGCGGGGCCGTCTCGGGGCTCTCGGACTGGGTGGCATGCACCTGATCCACTCTACGTAAACACTCTCCCCAGGATCCGGCCCCGTGTCTCTTCCGAGATCTTTCCGGTGTTTACTTCCGGGTATGCAAGCTCTTGCTGTCGTCCTCTTCCCGGTGCTGCTCATGTTGTTCGCACTGTCCATGGAACGTGTCGAAGCGCGCTTGAGTCGGTTGTCCGTCCGTGAGCAGGAAGTGGAGGAGTTCCTCGACAAGGCGGACCAGGCCGATGTCGCGGCACTCGCTCGTGAAGGTTTCCCCGGGGCCCTGGCCCGCTTCCAGCGTCGCCGTCGCCGCGGACCGAGCGCCGACAGCGCGGACGATTCGGACGGCCATCTGCGCGCGCGCCGCGCCAGCTGAACGACTACCTGCCGGTAGCCTCGAAGTGCCGATGATCGGGTTCGTCGACCGTTTCCGTGGTATCGGTCACTCACTCGTGCAGCGCGCACGATAGACTGGGCGCTCGTACGCCTGACAGGTGACCTGCCCGGGAAGTCCGTCGACGTGCAGACCCGGCAGTAGATGACGAATCATTCCCAAAAGGAGCGCACGTGGACGAGGTCCTGGCCAGAGCAGGCATCTTCCAAGGAGTCGAGCCCTCGGCGGTTGCGGCGCTGATCAAAGAGCTTCAGCCTGTAGATTTCCCGCGCGGCCATGTCATCTTCAACGAGGGTGAACCCGGCGACCGGCTGTACATCATCGTCTCCGGCAAGGTGAAGCTCGGGCGTCGTTCGCCCGACGGCCGCGAGAACCTCCTGACGATCATGGGCCCGTCCGACATGTTCGGCGAGCTGTCGATCTTCGACCCGGGTCCGCGCACCTCCACCGCCACCACCGTCACCGAGGTGCGTGCCGTGAGCATGGACCGCGACGCACTCAAGGCGTGGATCGACCAGCGCCCCGAGATCGCCGAGCAGCTCCTCCGCGTGCTGGCCCGTCGTCTGCGTCGCACCAACAACAGCCTCGCCGACCTGATCTTCACCGACGTCCCCGGTCGTGTCGCCAAGGCGCTGCTGCAGCTCGCCCAGCGTTTCGGCACCCAGGAGGCCGGCGCCCTGCGTGTCACGCACGACCTGACGCAGGAAGAGATCGCGCAGCTCGTCGGCGCGTCCCGCGAGACCGTGAACAAGGCCCTGGCCGACTTCGCGCACCGCGGCTGGCTGCGTCTCGAGGGCAAGAGCGTGCTGATCTCCGACTCGGAGCGTCTGGCGCGTCGCGCTCGCTGACCCACGGATCGCCGAAANGGGACGCTCTGCGTCCCGGCCTTTCGTGTGTCTCACTTCAGCCGGCCGTGGCTGCTCCGGTTCAGCTGTGGCTGCGTAGGTACTCCAGCTGCACGTTGACCGACTTCTCCGCCGCGCCCCACAGCGAGGGGTCGACGTCGGCGTAGACGTGCTCGACGACCTGCCGCGCGGAGGCGTCGGCGCCGAGGGTGCGCAGCGCACCGCGCACCTGCTCGAGCCGGCCCTCCCGGTGGGCGAGGTACTCCCGCGCGATCGTCTCGAGGTCGGGCAGCTCGGGGCCGTGCCCGGGCAGCACCGTGTAACCGCCGCCGAGTCCGATGAGCGACCTCAGCGACCGCAGGTAGTCGCCGAGGTCGCCGTCGGAGTCGTCGAGCACGGTCGTACCGCGGCCGAGGATGGTGTCGGCGGTGAGCACACTGCGGTCCTGCTCGATCGCGAACGACAGCGAGTCGGCCGTGTGCCCCGGGGTCGCGACGACCCGGATGCGCAGACCCGCCGCCTCGACGACGTCGCCGTCGGACAGTTGCTGCCCACCGCCGTGGCGGTGTTCCGGCAGCACCGCGTGCACCGGGCATTCCGCGAGCTGCGAGAAACGCTCGGCACCCTCGGTGTGGTCGAAATGGCGGTGACTGATGAGGGTCGCCGCCACCGGCACCTGCGCGATCCGCTCGAGATGCCCTTCGTCGAGGGGACCCGGATCGACCACGACGCACTCGTCGCTGCCGGGGGCCCGGAGGATCCAGGTGTTCGTTCCCTCGAGGGACATGATCGAGGGGTTCTCCGCCAGCATCACCGCGGCGTTCTCGGTGACCTGCCGCAGCTGCGCGTAGGCGGGGTGGACCAGCGCCATCAGTTGTGCCTCTCGTGTCGGGTCCGTCGGGAGCCGCCCTCGGTCGGGGAGGGTGGCGTCAGCGTACTTCCACCATCAGCTCGACCTCGACGGGAGCGCCGAGGGGCAGTTCGGCGACGCCGACGGCCGAGCGGGCGTGCGCGCCGACCTCACCGAAGATCTCCCCGAGCAGTTCCGACGCGCCGTTGATGACGCCGGGCTGGCCGGTGAAGCCCTCGGCGGACGCCACGAAGCCGACGACCTTCACGACGCTCGCGATGTTGTCGAGTCCGACGAGACCGTCGACTGCGGCGAGCGCGTTGAGCGCGGCGGTGCGGGCCGCGGTCTTCGCCTCCTCCGCCGACACCTCGGCACCCACCTTGCCGGTGTGCGTCAGCTTCCCGTCGGCCAGCGGCAGCTGACCGGAGGTGTAGACGACGTCGCCGTTGCGGACGGCGGGCACGTAGGCCGCCACCGGGGCGGCGACCGGCGGCAGGGTGATGCCGAGTTCGGTCAGGCGTGCGCTCCAGGTGTTGTGCGACACGGGTCAGCCCTTCGGACGCTTGAGGTAGGCGACGTGCTGCTCACCGGTGGGGCCGGGCAGGACGGTGACGAGCTCCCAGCCGTCGGCACCCCACTGGTCGAGGATCTGCTTGGTCGCGTGCGTGAGCAGCGGCACGGTTGCGTATTCCCATGTGGTGGTTTCACTCATGTCCTGACCCTATCCGGCACCGTTCACCGTCCACGACTTATAGGCTCGTGATCGTGGCATCTCCGACATCACATTCCGGCGAATGGCCGGCAGGCGCCGCCCAGGCGCGACTGCACTTCGTGTCCGGCAAGGGTGGCACCGGGAAGTCCACCGTGGCCGCGGCGCTCGCACTGGCGCTCGCCGCCGGAGGTCGCAAGGTCCTGCTCGTCGAGACCGAGGGACGTCAGGGCATCGCGCAGCTGTTCGACGTGCCGCCGCTCCCGTCGGTCGAGACGAAGATCGCGACCGTGCCGGGTGGCGGGGAGGTGTCGGCTCTCGCGATCGACATCGAGGCGGCCTTCCTCGAATACCTCGACATGTTCTACAACCTCGGATTCGCAGGTCGCGCGATGCGACGGATGGGGGCGATCGAGTTCGTGACCACGCTCGCGCCGGGCCTGCGCGACGTGATCCTCACCGGCAAGATCAAGGAGACGGTGGTGCGCACCGACGCGTCGGGCACCCCCGTCTACGACGCGGTCGTCGTCGATTCCCCGCCCACCGGCCGCATCGGCAGCTTCCTCGACGTCACCAAGGCCATGGCCGATCTCGCGAAGTCCGGTCCGATCCGGTCGCAGAGCGAGGGCGTGGTCCGTCTGCTGCACTCCGACCAGACCGTCGTCCACCTGGTCACCCTGCTCGAGGCTCTGCCGGTGCAGGAGACGGCCGACGCGGTGGACGAACTCGAGGCCGCCGATCTCCGGATGGGCACGGTGATCGTCAACCGCACCGCCCCCGAACACCTGCCCGAGGAACTCGTCGACGACGTCGCTGCCGGCCGCATCGCCGGACCCGCGGTCCGGACGACCCTGGAGAAGGTGTCCATCAAGCTCTCCGACGACGATTTCGCCGGCCTGCTGACCGAGACCATCGAGCACGCCGCGGTACTCCAGGCGCAACAGGTGAGCGCCGCTCAACTCGACGAAGTGAAGGTGGCACGCATGTCCCTACCGGCCCTCGCCGACGGTGTCGATCTCGGTGGCCTCTACGAACTCGCCGATGCCCTCGCCGAGCAGGGTGTCCGATGAGCGCACCGATCCGGAAGGCCCTCGACGTCGGCCGCATCCTGGACGACCGCTCGTCCCGGGTGATCGTGTGCTGCGGGTCGGGAGGTGTCGGCAAGACGACCACCGCCGCGGCGCTCGCGTTGCGCGCGGCCGAACGGGGCCGCAGCGTCGTGGTGCTCACGATCGACCCGGCGCGGCGACTGGCGCAGGCCCTCGGGGTCGCCTCGCTCGACAACTCACCGCAGAAGGTGGAGCTCGGACCGGAGGCGAAGGGCGAGCTGCACGCCATGATGCTCAACATGCGTCGCACCTTCGACGACATGGTGCTCGAGCACTCGACGCCGGAGAAGGCGCAGCAGATCCTCGACAATCCCTTCTATCAGACCGTGGCGTCGTCGTTCTCCGGCACGCAGGAGTACATGGCGATGGAGAAGCTCGGTCAGCTCGCGCAGAGCGACGAGTGGGATCTCATCATCGTCGACACCCCGCCGTCCCGGAACGCGCTCGACTTCCTCGACGCTCCCCAGCGGCTCGGGGCCTTCCTCGACGGGCGGATGATCCGGATCTTCACGGCACCCGGGCGTGGCTTCGGCCGCCTGGTGACCGGCGCGATGGGGCTCGCGCTCAAGGCGGTCTCGACGATCGTCGGGAGCCAGATGCTGTCGGACGCGTCGGCCTTCGTGCAGTCGCTGGACTCGATGTTCGGGGGCTTCCGCGAGCGCGCCAACCGCACCTACCGGTTGCTGCAGCAGCCGGGAACCCACTTCATGGTGGTCGCGGCACCCGAACCCGATGCCCTGCGCGAGGCGTCGTTCTTCGTCGAGCGACTCTCGGGCGATCGCATGCCGCTGTCGGGCCTGGTGCTCAACCGCACCCATCCGACACTGTCGGCGCTGCCGTCCGATCACGCCCTCGCCGCGGCGGACCAGCTCGCCGAGGAGGAGGGCGTGGACGCGAAGGCCGCGGAGGCCGTTCTCCGCATCCACGCGCACCGGGCCGTGATCGCCAAGCGGGAGTTGCGGTTGCTACGCAACTTCACCGCGGCGAATCCCGCCGTCCCCGTGGTCGGGGTGCCCTCGCTGCCCTTCGAGGTCTCGGATCTCGAGGCGCTGCGGGCGGTGGGTGAGCAATTGACCCGCGAGGCGTGATGTCTCGCGGGTCATGATCTCGGCGGTTCGTACCGGTGAGGTGGTGACTAGACCGCGCTCTGGTGCTGTCGCTGCGCCTGGAAGAAATCGGCCCAGGACTCGACCTCGGGATGCTGCTTGAGGAGAGCACGACGCTGCCGCTCCGTCATGCCTCCCCACACGCCGAACTCGACACGGTTGTCGAGGGCGTCCGCCCCGCACTCGAGCATCACCGGGCAGTGCCGGCAGATCACCGCAGCCTTGCGCTGCGCTGCGCCACGCACGAACAGTTCATCGGGATCGACTTCGCGGCAGCGAGCCTTGGAGACCCAAGCGATGCGCGCTTCGGCCTGATCGACGTCGAGTCGGGTCGTCGGGGTGGTCATGTGCATTCAGTTGCCCCTTTACTTTCCGAACGCCGGTTCGCGGTGTTCGAGGTCTGCGCCGCCCGTGTGCCGCGACGGCGCGAAACCTGCCCGTCAAGGTGTTATCTGCGTCACACTGATGTCTCAATCTAGGTAAACTGATGCCCACGCGCAAGGCGAACGAAACCTTTTCTGGTACGTACGTACAAAGTTGCACGTCGGAGGCGTTTTCTCAGCGCCCGTCGTGCCACGCCCGCTCCCTGGAAACGGCCGGCCGGTCCCCCGCCACGTAGTGTGTAGGCGTGTCGATCCGAAGAACGGTGGCGAAGCTCGCTGGTTGCACGGCCCTCGGCGGCGTTCTCGTAGCAGGGATGCTCTTCCCGGCCGCGGGTGGATTCGGGTACGTCTCGAACCGCGCCGCGGACACCGTCGACAACAGTTCCGCAGAGCTCGTCGAAGGTGTCGTCCCAGCCGTGACGACCATGGTCGACAAGGCGGGCGAGCCGATCGCGTGGCTCTACGACCAGCGTCGCTTCGAGGTGCCCAGCGACCAGATCTCCAACGAGATGAAGCTTGCGATCGTCTCGATCGAGGACAAGCGGTTCCCCGAGCACCAGGGCGTCGACTGGCAGGGCACCATCCGCGCGTTCCTCACCAACACCACGAGCGGTCAGGTCGAGCAGGGCGCCTCCACGATCGACCAGCAGTACGTCAAGAACTACCTGCTGCACGTGATCGCGAAGACCGACGCCGAACGCCGCGCGGCGATCGAGACGACGCCGGCCCGCAAGATCCGTGAGATCCGCATGGCGCTGACCCTCGACGATCAGCTCACCAAGGACGAGATCCTCACCCGCTATCTGAACCTCGTCCCCTTCGGCAACGGTTCGTTCGGCATCCAGGACGCCGCCCAGACCTACTTCGGCATCGACGCGAAGGACCTGAACATCCCGCAGGCCGCGATGCTCGCGGGCATGGTGCAGTCCAGCTCGGCGCTGAACCCGTACACCAATCCCGACGGCGTGCTCGCCCGTCGCAACATCGTGCTCGACACGATGATCGACAACATCCCGGAGCGCGCCGACGAGATCCGCGCTGCGAAGGAACTGCCGCTCGGCGTGCTGCCCGAGCCCAACACGCTCCCCCGCGGCTGCATCGCTGCCGACGACCGCGGTTACTTCTGCGAGTACGCGCTGCAGTACCTCGAGAACTCCGGTCTGTCGCGCGAGCAGATAGACCGGGGTGGATATCTTATCCGCACGACTCTCGACCCCGAGGTCCAGAACTCCGTCAAGGAGTCGCTCGACCGGTTCACCAGCCCCACCGTCGACGACGTGGCCTCGGTGATGAACGTGATCGAGCCGGGCCAGGATTCGCACAAGGTCCTCGCCATGGGGTCGAGCCGCAAGTTCGGTCTCGACGCCGAAGCCAAGGAGACGGTCCAGCCGCAGCCCTACTCGCTGGCCGGTCACGGCGCCGGGTCGATCTTCAAGATCTTCACCGTCGCCGCCGCCATGGAACAGGGTCTCGGCACCTCTGCCGTGCTCGACGTCCCGTCCCGCTACAACGCCCGCGGTCTGGGCGACGGCGGTGCCCGCGGCTGCCCGGCCAACTACTACTGCGTCGAGAACGCCGCGCCGTATCCGTCGCGACTGTCGGTGACCGACGCGCTGGCACAGTCGCCGAACACGGCGTTCGTCAAGCTCATCGAGGCCACCGGCGTCGACGCGGTTGTCGACATGTCGGTGCGCCTGGGTCTGCGGTCGTACCTGCAGCCCCGCACCTCCGGCTTCGGCGACCAGTCGATGGCCGAGATGCAGAAGGACCAGCACCTCGGCTCGTACACGCTCGGCCCGACGTGGATCAACGCGCTGGAGCTGTCGAATGTCGCGGCAACCCTCGCCTCGCACGGCAAGTGGTGCCCGCCCAGCCCGATCGAGGAAGTGTTCGACCGCGAGGGCAAGCCCGTGCCGATCACGCAGCAGGCGTGCGAGCAGGCGGTCGAGCCCGGTCTCGCCGACACCCTCGCGACGGCGATGAGCAAGGACACCTCCGCCGGCGGTACCGCTTCGGGCGCCGCGGGGTCGGTGGGCTGGAACCTGCCGGTCGCGGCGAAGACCGGTACGACGGAGTCGCACATGTCGTCGGCCTTCCTCGGCTTCACCAACCGGTTCGCCGGCGTGGTCTACACCTACGGCGACTCCCCCACTCCCGGCCAGATCTGCTCGGGTCCGGTCCGCCCCTGCTACGACGGCAACCTCTTCGGCGGTACCGAACCGGCGCGGACGTGGTTCTCGGCGATGCTGCCGGTGGCGAACAAGTTCGGCTCCATCGAACTGCCCGCCCCCGATCCCCGGTACGTCCGCGGCGCGGGCAACGCCCAGGTTCCGGACGTGACGGGCCTGTCGAAGGACCGCGCGGTCCAGCGACTGCAGGACGCCGGATTCTCGGTCTCGGAGGCCACGATCGCCGGTGAGGAACGCGCCGGAACGGTGACGGGTACGTCCCCGAGCGGCTCGGCCGTCCCGGGATCGACGGTCACGCTGTTCATCAGCGACGGATCGGTCCGCGTCGCTCCCACCACGAGCGCCACCCCGGCCCGCCCGCGCGACCGCGAGGTGCCCGACACGACCCGCCGGTCGACGCCCGCGCCCATCCCGGGACGTGAGCTCGAGCAGAGCGAGTCGAGTCCGCCGGCGGAGGAGGAGTCCACTCCCACGACGACACCGAGCCGCCCCGACAACTGAGGCCGCAGGGCTTCCACGGCCGTGCAGTTCTCG
>NZ_JBKFBA010000072.1:0-13428 GCF_053345925.1 Rhodococcus sp. C26F | reverse complement strand
GGCACCGCCGCCGTGCGAGCTAGTACTTGACAAGGTTCCTTGCGGCTTCGGCGATTTGGTCCGGATTCGGACGCATCATCGCTTCGAGTCGGATGGTTTGCGGTGCGGGTACATCGGGGGCGCAGACACGGGTGACCGGGGCTGCGAGGGAACTGAACATCTCTTCGTAGATGCGCGTTGCAATCTCCGAGGCCGGTCCGGCGGTCAGCGCGGCTTCGTTCACGACCATCGCACGCTTGGTTTTGGCGACCGATTCGAAGACGGTCGGGTAGTCCAGGGGAACAAGGCTCTTGAGATCGATGACTTCCGCAGAGATTCCCTCTCGAGACAGTCGTTCTGCTGCAGCGACGCTTTCTTTCCTCATGTGGCCGTACGTCACGATGGTGAGGTCATTGCCGCGTGTCACAACCTCTGCGACTCCGATCGGTACGATGAAATCGGGATCGGTGGGGACCTCGCCCTTGGTGAAATTCAGCGAGCGCACCTCGTGGAAGAGGACAGGGTTAGGGTCGCGTACAGCAGCTTTGAGAAGCCCTTTCGCGTCGGCGGCGGTACCAGGGACGACTACCTTGAGTCCGGGCATGTGCATGCCGAGGACTTCGTAGCTGTTGGAGTGCTCGGGTCCTGCGGCGTCTTGATGTCCACCGGGAAGGCGAATGACGGCTGGTAGTTCGAACTTCCCACCGTGCATGTATCGCCATTTTGCGAGCTTGTGGTAGATCTCGTCGCCGGCAATGAGGGAGAACCCGGCGAAGCCCATCTGAATGATGGGGCGCATCCCGACCATAGCGGCACCCGCGGCGCAACCGGCCATGAACGCCTCGGTGATTCCGGAGTCGCGGACTCGTTTGGTGCCGAACTGCTCGGCGAGGGTTTTCTGGCCCTTCTTGCCGAAGAACCCGCCGATGCTCACACCCTGCCCGAGGGTGAAGACCGATTCGTCGCGTTCCATTTCTTCCCAGATCGCGGACTCGATCGCCTCGATGTAGCGCATACGTTTGGTTGCGGCCACCGTGGAGGTGCCCGTCGGATTGGTGCTCATGCGAACACGTCCTTCCAGAGGATGTCGGGGTCGGCCACGGGCGCGTCGAGTGCTTTGGCATATTCCGCACGGACGTCTGCCTCGGCTTGTTTGATGATCTCGTCGGCGTTCTCGACGCGCTTGGCGAGGACGCCGATCGGGTCGCGGTAGGACGACATGTCAGCTCGGTGGAGGTCGCCCTCGTAGTGGCCTCGCGCTCGGGTGACGTGGGCTTCTACGATCGTAGGGCCGCCGCCTGCGCGGGCTCGCTCGACGGCGATGCTCATCGCCTCGTGAACCGCCTGAGCGTCCTGGCCGTCCACTTCCAGTCCGGGAACACCGTAGGCGGCGCCGCGCTCGGCAACGGTCTTGGTGGGGCTCCATGCCTCGAACGGCGTTGCGACCTGCCAGTGGTTGTTTTCGCAGAAGTAGATCAAGGGGAGGTTCCATACGGAGGCTTGGAGGAGTGTCTCATGGAACGTTCCGCGTGCGGATGTTGCATCGCCGAATGCGGCAACTGCGACCTGGTCGGTGCCTTTGATGTCGATGGCGAGTGCTGCGCCACCGGCGACGACGAATGCGCTGCCGAGGGTTCCTCCCTCGCCGAGAAGACCGATGGTCGGATCTGCCCACTTCGGGGAGCCGGCGCCCTTACCTCCGGTGGATCCGGTGGTGCGCCCGAAGATGTCGCCGATTACGGGTTCGAGGGGCATTCCTTTGCCGAGTGCCCAGGCCGAGCCTCGGAAGTGGTAGGCGAGGTAGTCGTCGTCGCGTAGGGCTGCAGTTGCACCGATCGGGGCGGCTTCCTGGCCTTCTCCGGGATGCCAGTACCCGTCGAATCGGTGTTCTTTCGTGTGCTCGGTAATGACCTTGTCGATGGCGCGTGCCTGCGCCATGCGAGTCAGCATCGTCCGGAGCTGCTCGTCGTCGAGCTTCCCCATCGAAGTCTCCTGTCCATGGTGTGGGGCGCGTACTGGGATCGATCGAGTCGTGTGACGCGCCATAGCGTGCAACCAAGGTAGTTCAAATCACTCGATTCAGTCAATCAATTGAATCACTTGATTCATTGAGTGCGGCTGTGATGCCCCCGGCGAGGAAGGTGATCATGAACTGCAATTCGCCGCGTGCCGTCTTTTGGGTGGGCTCATCTGCCGAAGTGAGACGATGTACGCGCTGTGCCAGTGCGCTGACGTAGACACGAATGGCCAAAGTGAGTGCGTGTCCGATGTCCTCCGGGCGGGCGTGGGGGAACAGCCGGCGCACGGCGTTGGCCGCCTCGGTGGTTGCATGTACATCGGAAACCCGCAGGGGGTCGATGGCAAGCAGTCGGTCCACTAAGCGGATCCAGTTCTGCGCGTTCTCGTCCTGCTCGTCGAGCAAGCTGTCGTAAGCGCGCGAGAACATCAGAATCAGATCGCGAGGACGGACAGGTTCGCTACGCGATGCCAAAGTGCGTGCTTTCTCGATGATTGCTTCGACCACCTTGCTGCCATAGAGGTCCAACGCCTCGTCGACCAATGCCTCCTTCGTGCCGAAGTGGTAGTGCACCGAAGCAGGTCCGAGGCCAGCGGTGCGGTTGACTGCGCGAATCGATGTCCCGTCGATTCCGTAGTTGGCGAAAAGCTCGAGAGCTGCACTCGTGAGGAGGGCGCGGCCGTCGGTGTCTCGTCGTCGGCCCATTGGGTGACCTTTCATGCGACGGTGGTCGATGAATCGATCGAGTGATTCAATCAATTGACCGAAGCAGGTGATCCAGGCTACCGTCAAACCAGCAAGCATGACGCGTCACCGAAACGACGAGTTCGGACGCACGACGAACGGAGGCGAAATGACGGAAATCCTCGAAGTGAAGGTGCCGCACAGCGGGTCTGTCGAGAACGTCGAAATCAACGAGTGGCTGGTCGAGGTCGGAGCCACCGTAGAGGTCGACCAGGTGCTGGCCGATGTCAGCACCGACAAAGTCGATACCGAACTTGTTTCGCCTCATGCTGGACGGGTCGTGCGTCTTTTGTTCGGTGAAGGCGACGAGGTCGCAGTCGGTACTGTCGTGGCACTGATGGTCGCAGCCGAGGTCCCGGAAGCCGAGGCCGAGGAAGCTCTTCAGAGCTACCGGCCTGCGTCGGTCGAGTAGATCAGATGAGCGAACACGCCCGATCGAGTGATCTGCCCGCCGGATACGACGATGTGCCTCATGTCGTCGAACGCCTTCGTCCACGTCGACGAGCGATCGCACGTAACCTGACCGTAGCGGCCGCGGTTCCGTCGTTGACGGCGGACATGCGTGTCGATTTGACGCAGCTGCTGTCCATACGCTCGCAGTGGATCGGCCCCAAGCCGTCCGTGCTTGCCTTCATCGCGAAGGCCGCAGTATCGACGCTCTCGGAGTTTCCCAATCTCAACGCCAGTCTCGGTGAGCGGGAAATGATTCGGTGGTCGACGGTCAACCTGGGGGTTGCCGTTGATTCACCTGACGGATTGATGGTGCCTGTCATTCGCGACGCCCAGGACCTAGGAGTCACCCGGATAGCAGAGAAGATTGCCCAACTTGCCGAACGGGCACGAGCGGGCACTGTCTCGCTCGAAGACCTCCAGGGGGGCACGTTCACCCTCAGTAACCCCGGGGCTGTTGGACCATCCCTTCGCGCCGAGGCTCTGCTCAACGTTCCGCAAGTAGCGCTTCTCGGCCTGCCCGGGTTGAGACGTGAGCCGATTGCCGTGGGGAAGGGTGAGGACGAGACCATCGAAATCCGAACGGTCGTCGACCCGTCCTTGACCTTCGATCATCGCGCCCTCGACGGCGGCGAAGTTCTGCGGTACCTGGCTTCTCTGCGGGACAAGTTGGAGACGTGGTCAAGCGTCGAGTACCGAGAAGGGGAGTAGTCCATCTGTTCCTTTGCGAGCGCCGGCCGAGTGCCGGCGCTCGCTTCGTTTGAGGAAGGTCCCTGTTGGCCGGATGCGATCAGTTGTTCCGATCAACCGATTGACTATCGCGCGGCATTGTGTGAGAGTTCTCCTGTGACCTGAGTCTCGTTTGCGATCTTGGGTTACCCACCACGCAACTGTGCGCCGCAGCGTCTGATCTGAGGTAAACCACCAATGGGCATCATTGAACCCGCAGTAACAACCCCCGACCCATCCGGGGGACCGGCTGACCGGCCACGGGGCGGGTCGCATTCCCACAAACCCGAGGGATCGGGCAGATGGATTGCTGCCGTTGCAGTACTCGTCGTGTTGACCGAGCAGTCCGCACTCGGATTCCAGCTAATCGCGCCTGCACTCGGAGGCCTTGCCGCCAAGTACGAGACCACCCAGGTCATCTGGACAATCACCATCTTTACTCTCGTCGGTGGCGTGGTCGCGCCTCTGATTGGCAAACTCGGTGACCGATACGGCAAAAGACGAGTGCTGGTGTATGCCGCTGTCGTCTCGCTGATCGGCTCGGTCATCAGCGCCCTGGCTCCGAGCTTCGAAGTTCTCCTGGTCGGGCGGGCACTTACCGGAGTGAGCGCAGCCTTTCTCCCCATCACTATTGCCCTGATGCGAGATGTCTTCCCGCCACGAATGCGGGATATCAGCATCAGCATCGCAACCAATGGGGTAGGCGTTGTGACCATCGCAGGCCCCTTCATCGCCGGCTTCTTCATCGACAACATCTCGCTCGAGTCGGTCTTCTGGTTTGTAGGGGCGTTGTCGTTGATCGGGGCAATCGGCACGATCGCACTCATTCCCGAATCGACAGTGCGAAACCACAGCCCCATCGACTTCGTCGGAGCGATCGGCCTCGTGGCAGGTGTCTTCGCCCTCCTGTTCGGAATCTCGCAGATCTCAACGTGGGAATTCGCCGACCCCCGCACTCTCGGCGTTCTCGGAGCGGGAATCTTGATCCTGGCGGCGTGGTGGGCCTGGGAGAAACACACTCCCGAGCCTTTCATCGAGCCCGCAATCCTCACCAGTCGGATCACGTCGACCGTGCTTCTGGCCTATGCATTCGGTGGCGGTGCAATCACCGTCATCGCAAGCTACCTCCCGACCTTCCTGCAGACCCCGCGCGAACTCGGGGGAAGCTACGGATTCGGCCTCGACGCGACCGGAGTCGCCCGCTACCTGGTCGTCCCCGGAGTACTCACCGTCCTCGGCGGACTGGTGGTAGGGCTGTTTGCCAAGCGGTATGGATTCAAGTTCTTCCTCATCCTCGGCTCCGGTTTCATCGCGCTGGGCGCAGCCGGGCTGAGTATTTTCACCGAGCACTCCTGGGGCCCGATCGTCATGTATGGAATCGTCGGTTTCGGAGCCATGGTCTACGCGGCCGGTCCCAACCTGTTGATGGCAGTCGCACCTGCCGAGCAACGAGGTGTCTCCGCCGGTGTTCTGAGCGCCACCATGTCGATTGTCGGTAGCCTGTTCGCCCAGATCGCTGGACTCGTCCTGAGCCGGAACACCGCCCAGGTCGTCAGCGGCACGCCGATATACAGCGGCAAGGGAGTTGCACTTGTCTTCTCATTGGCAGCAGTGATGGGCCTCGTCGCGCTCGTGATCTCCCTTTACGCCCCGCGGAACTCCGAGTCACTCGAAGCCTGACAACCCGAACAAACGCAGAGAGGGATCGACATATGCGTGCTGCGGCACTTCTGAACGGGACCATTACCGCAACCGACATCCCGGAGCCACCGGCTCTCGGTCCCGATCAGGTCCTCGTTGCAGTGCACAGTTGCGGTATCTGCGGCAGCGATCTCAGTCTTTGGAAGGACGCCCAGGCGTTCGTCGATGTCTCCCTTGCCGGACAGAACAGTCTGTCGGTTTTTGATCCGGCGCGTCCGGTCGTGCCGGGGCACGAATTCTCCGGAACCGTGGTGGATTGCGGTGAGAACGTCAAGGATTTCGGAACCGGGGACCGGGTGGCCGGCATCGGTGTGGCGACCGACCCTGCCACGGGTGAGATGACCATTATCGGATACTCGAACAAGTATCCGGGTGCATTCGCAGAGAGGATCGTGGTCGACAGCGCTTTCCTTCGTCACGTTCCCGACGGCATGTCGCTCGATGATGCTGCGCTCGCAGAACCCTTGCACGTGGGGGAAACCCACGTGCAGCAATCGCAGTACCGGCAAGGGGAGACAGCGCTGGTAATCGGCGCCGGACCCATTGGATTGGGCGTAGTGATTGCTCTCGCTCAGAGAGGTTGCGAGTCGATCATCGTCGTCGAACCTTCACCCAAGCGGCGAAAGTTGGCGTCTGCTTTCGGTGCTACAACCGTGGCGGCGCCTATACCTGGAGGTCCCGCAGCACTACTGCCTCAAGAGCCAGTGCATTCTCCGGCTGTCGCATACGAGTGCAGTGGTCGGCAAGGTGCGATCGATGAACTGACCAGAACGCTTCCGCATGGTTCCCGCATTCAGGTTGTGGCTTCGCCTTTCAAGCCGGAGACAATTATTCCGGTCATTGCGCAGTGGCGTCAGATCGCGATGAACTTCGGGTCTGGCGAGGTCGAGGACCCCTATGGGATCACCTTGGACAGGCTCGCACAGGGCGTAGTCGATACGAGCCTGCTTATCACTGGCCACGTCACGATCGATGATGTCGGGGCAGCCTTCGCCTCGCTGCTCGATCCTGAAGACCACGTTAAAATCCTCGTCCACCCGGCGTCGACAGTAGCGAGATGACACCTGCATCGTGTTGCGCGTTGAGGGCGGACTCTGTGGGTGGATCCAGCATGTTCAGGACTTCGGTCTATGCTTCGAGACTCCGTGTAGGCCTGCACGGACGGTCTCGATCAGCGCCTGGCTCTACCGACGTTCCTCGATCAACTACCTGCAACCTACTCGTTTCGTCCGTTGGGGGCGGCGCACCGAGAGAAGCCGCAGCAGTGCCCAGTCCAGGCGGTGCACGCTTGCTACGGCCAGACGGCAGGAACCCCGACGCATCAACATAGGGTTACTGTCGTTCGTAGGCGCCTACAGAGCAAAGGATCATTCAGAAAACCTCCTAGTGCGGGTGGTGTCGACTAGGCATTGCTCAATGTGTCAATGTGATACGCAAGATGTCTCGTCATTTGGTAGGTGAAATTGATTGTGAATCAAAAGAATCAGTCTACGTAGTACGGATGATTGGGCGAATCATATTGCTATTGTCCATCTATCGCAGTAGAGTACTGAGTGTTCGGCGTGATCTCTCGCAAATGAGGACACCTACCATCCGAACGTGCGCCCCAACTATGTCGTTCTTCCGTCCCCCCGAGTGGATCGACCCCTGCATGGGGCGTAACTCTGTGTCGATGTTTGTCCCCCGCATCGACATGGGCTCCGGCGCTGTCCCCCTGTCGCGTCGGGCCCCCTCCGTCGGCGCGGCTGTGTCCCTCGCCGTGCCGACGGAGCCCTCCCAAACATGAACGCTACGAATCGTCGTCAGCAGCGACTGGCATCTGGATTGCGGTCCTGTCCTGTTCCGGTCGTTGTGTGAAGTCAGCAGTTCCTGCGGCGTGGCACGCGGTTTGGGCTTTGCAGTTGCCCTCGCACCGTGCAGGAGCTTCGATCTGTGGATATCGGATCCGACCTTCGTCCAGTGGCCATGACAGACGGTCGTTGATGACAGCCGACTGCGCAGTAGGCGTCCCGTCGAGATGAGTGCCGAGTTGCGGGGACCTTATGACGGAACTGTCAAGCGGCGTGGAAGAAGTGGCCATACAGAGAGCCACGCTTGCAAAGGAGCCCGTGCTTGCGACTCCATGCGGTCATGCGCTGCCGCGGTAAGGCCGAGTACCTAGTACTGCAACGACAGTTTGGGATGTCGACGTTTGTAATGGCTGACGCGGGCTCTGGCTTGGCTGATGCGACGCTAGTTCGACCAGTGCCACACGTGGAGCAGAGTGTGCCTCAACGGACACGCAACACGATTGAACATCCGTCGAATCTCGTTGACTGTCAGAGGAATCAGATTGCCGAGACCGGACGAAGATCCCCCTTTTGCGCATCTCGACGCAGGATCGTCAAGAACGCGGCCGCAGCCATCGACAAGGTGATGTGCCGATACCATGCGGTGTAACCCCGGACCTGGTAGTGGTCGAGCCCGGTCTCGTTCTTCGCGGTCTGGAAGCATTCCTCGATCGCCCACCGACTGCCGGCCACCCCACCAGTTCGGCAAGCGGGGTCTCGGCGGGCCCGTAGCAGATGTAATAGGCGATCTCGTCGGAATCGGTGAGCGACCGACGGGCCAGCAACCAATGACCGCGGCCCGGTTCACGGATGGGCCGGATCGGGGCGGCCGCCCAGTCGTAGACCCGCGGTCCGTGCGCACCGTCCCCGCACGACAGTCGTTGCCACGCCGAGGCGTCGAGCTCGGCGATCACGGTGTGGGCGCGGCGCTGCCGCAATTGCATCGACACCACCATCTGCGTTTTGGGCACCGCCAGCACGTGCGCCACTCCGCGGGATTCGAGCCACATCCGCAGCCGGCCGACCTGCCCGTAGGCCTCGTCGGCAGTAACCCACCCGAACGGAATCCCGGCATCGAGTGCGCGTTCGAGCATCGACTGGGCCAGTTCGGGTTTGGTCGCGAACTCGACGTCGTCGTCGATGCCGGCATCGCGACACCGATCGCGGTCCTCGGTCCAGGCTTTCGGTAGATACAACTCTCGGTCGATCAATGCCCGACCGCGGTCTTCAGGCGTACGCGAGGAACACCCCGATCTGCGAGTTCTCGATCCGTCCGGCGGTTCCCGAGTGCTGTCGCGCTACCCCGGCGGAGGTGTTGTCCTTCTTGAGGAAGCCGGTCTCGTCGACGATCAGCACCCCGGCTTCCTCGTCGCCGATCGCCTCGACCACGACCTGCCGCACGTCATCGCGCAGCCCGTCGCCGTCCCAGGCGTAGAAGTTCAGCAGTCGTTGCATGCCTTCCGGGCCGGTGTCCCCGGCGGCCTCGGCCAGTCTCCAGCCGTTCTTGCGTTCGACCTCCGCGAGCAATCCCCGGACATACGTCACCATCCGCCGGCGGGACTCCACCCGCGAGAACCGGTGCGCGAACCGACTGCAGAACGCTGTGAACCCGGCCGACCATTCCAACACCTCCGACTGCACCAAGATCAATTACCATAGACGCAACCTCGGTCACAAACTGTCGTTGCAGTACTAGGCGTAGCCTGTGACGTCACTGCGTGCTTCAGCATCGCCCCCGCCGCGACGCCCCGTCCGCCCACGCAGCGGAGGCCGTTCGCTACTTGCGGTGACGATGCTCGTTCGGTGGAGCGGAGGATGTGCTCAGGTCGGTGTCATGCGGAGGGCGCTCAGTCCCGTGATGCTCGACGGTGTCCGTGTCGGTGATGTTGAACGGTTCGCCGGTCAGGGCTTGCACCACTGTGGTGAGGTCGTATGCGCTCACTTCGCCGGCCTGTGCGCCGTCCACGTTTCGTCCGGTGGAACGAGCCATGACAACTCCTGAGTACGTTGGTACGACAGTTGAACGGGCGCCGCCAACGAAAAGCTTACCGGCGGGACACGTCCCGGTCTCCTCGCGGATCGATGATCGTGTGTGTCCGCTCGGGATTCGGCTCGACCTGGGCATGATCTCCCGGACGTTCGCAGCTGACTCTGGCAGGGAAGGCTCGGTAATTCTCAAGGCCAGCCGGTGAACGCGAAGCGGCGCAACACCAGCCGACGGCCTCATGCCTGGGTAAGTGTGGTGGTTTCCGGTGCGCGGATGAAGAACGAGGCAGCGACGGCGATAAGGGACACTGCGCCACCGTAGAGGAAGGCGGCGTGGACACCGGACTGGTTTGCGCTCAGTTCGTTCGCGCCCTCGGCCGCGCGCGATACTGCGGTGCTCGACATGACGGTGATGAACAGTGCGGTACCTGCGGCGCCGGCCAATTGCTGGACGGTGCTGAAGATGGCGCTGCCGTGCGAGTACAACTCGCTCGGCAGCGAACCCAGCGAGGAGGTCATCAGAGGCGTCATGACCGTCGCGAGCCCTGCCATCAGCAGCGAGTGGATGGCTATCACCATTGGTAGTGCGGATTGCGTGTCGAGCATGGTCATCAGCCACAGCGACGCGCTGACGACCACGGCTCCAGGGATCACGAGGACACGCGGGCCGGTACGGTCGAAGATGCGGCCGACGAACGGAGACAGGATGCCCATGACGAGCCCGCCGGGGAGCAGCAACAGACCGGTGGTGAGGGTGTCGAGACCACGAATGTTCTGCAGGTACAGCGGCAGCAGGATCAGGGCACCGAAGAGCGCCATCATGCTGATCGACAGCATGGCCAGTCCGATGCTGAAGGTCGGGGTCGCAAAGGGCCGCAGGTCGAGCAGGGCGCGGCCGGTGCTGTGCCTGGAGACCTGACGCCGAACGAACACGGCCAGCGTGAGTGCGCCTGTGGCAAGCGGTATCCACACGGGCATACCCGACTCCTCGGCGGAGTGCCCGATGCTGCTGAGACCGTAGACGATTCCGCCGAATGCCAGTACTGACAGAAAGACCGATACCAGATCGAGCGGGACCGCGACCGGTGTCGTGAGGTTTTTCACCAGTGCGGTTCCGAGAGCGAAGGCGACGAGCGCGATGGGCAGGACGAGCCAGAACATCCAGCGCCAGTCGAGTGCATCAAGGACGATGCCCGAGAGCGTGGGGCCGATGGCCGGTGCCACCGCGATGACGATGGAGATAATTCCCATCATGCTGCCGCGCTTGTGGGCAGGAACCACGCGTAGCACTGTGGTCATCAGCAACGGGAGCATGATGGCCGTGCCAACGGCCTGGATGATCCGTCCCGCCAGAAGAACCCCGAATCCGGGTGCGATCGCGGCGAGTAGCGTGCCGAGGCTGAAGATGCCCATGGACGTGATGAAGACTTGGCGGAGGGTGAAGCGCTGGAACAGGTAACCGGTGATCGGGATGACCACGGCCATGGTCAGCAGGAAGCCGGTGGTGAGCCATTGCGCGGTACTTGCGGTGATGTCGAGGTCGTCCATCAACCGGGGCAGAGCCACGCTCATGATCGTCTCGTTGAGGATCATAACGAAGGCCGCAGCGACAAGGACGCTGATCAGCAGCTTGTTGCCCTGTTCCAGATGTTCCTCGGGGGTGGCGTCCAGTTGGTCGTCGGGCTGGTGCACATGCATATCAGTGGAACTTTCTGGAGAGGACGACTTTGCCGCGATCACAGCACTCATGAGAGAGTCACCCGAAGTGGTAGTGACTGTCAAATTAATTTTGACTGTCAGGGTGGATTCTGGTTGTGGTCTGCTTGGCGTCTGGGTTCGAGTCGAAAGGAGCCGCCTGATGGATGCACCGGGTGGGTCGGTGTCACAAGCACGCGTTCCGAGTCTGCGGGAACGGCGGCGACTCGAAACGCGTCGCGAGATCACTCTGGCGGCGCTGGAATTGTTCGAGCAGCAGGGGGCAGCCGCGACCACGGTCGATGAGATCGCTCGCCGAGCGGGCGTATCGCCGAGCACCTTCTTTCGCTACTTTGCGACAAAGGAGGAATCGGTCTACGGACCGGACAAAGACTTCGAGGCGGACCTGCTCGCTTGGCTTGACTCGGTATCACCGGAGCAGGTCGATCTCGAGGGCCTGGAAACGCTTTACGAGCGTTCGCTGCAGCGTCTCATGTCATCCGCCGACGACGTCAAGGATCGCGTGCTCAGGACACGTCGTCTCGTTGCCTCCGACGATCACCTCCGCGGCGCCGCCTTCGCGTCCGATGCCGTCGCGATGTCCCGAGTCACCCAGAGCGTGACGGAAAAGGTTCGTGCACTTCATCCTCCGTCCTATGCGCGGCTGCTGGTCGAAATTGTCAGCGCAGCGGCACGCACAGCCTTCGAGGCATGGATCAAGGGGATCGAAGACGGCGACGAAGTCGATCTCGTTGAGACCTACCGGAGGACACGTAGCGAAATGCGCACAATCTTCGGGGTCGATGATCTCGGGAAACGATGACCTTCCTGCCCGACACAAGCGAGTCGCTGCAGACGGTATCGGTTTTGTGGCTGCCGTCAGCAAGGCGCTCGCCGTAGCATCGGCAGGCCATGCACGATCTAGCCGAATGCGCCCCTGATGCGTGAGGTGTACGAACACCTACACGCGTCCCGCTGCCTGCCTGCCATGTCCGGGATCTGATCAGCGAACTCGGCGTGACCGGCTACTGCCGAGGAGTGCAGGCAGGACTTGTCGCGGACCTGGCTGCGATCATGACGGTCCGCGTCCAGTGGTGCGTCTTCCCAAGGGGATCGCGAAGACGGTTGGATTACAAGGACTGATTGGAGCAGGCGCGGGATACGACCGTCTCTCGCATCGGGAGCGTGTGCGCACCCCAGCAAAGAGGAGGGCGGAGCTGAGGTTTCGATGCTGCGGTGTTGACCGGTCGATCGGCAGTGGCCGTACGTTCCTTACTTCAGGGCAGCGGCGACGAGGGTTACGACAGCGAATGCTGCTCCCAAGATCAGTGCACCGAGTGGAGATTTTGGGTCGCCGAACAGGGGTTCGTCCTTGCTCCATTGCCATCGGTTTGACGCCATATCCCGATGAAACCCGGACGATCCGGACAGAGCAAATTGGATCGTCCGGGAGGTTGCAATAGTTCTGCCGCGTATTGACGTACCGGCTCCGACCCCGAACGTGACGGGCTGGGACAGTCCTGGATCGAATGTCGTGAACCGGCTGCTTCCCAGCCGGATCACGAATGGTGCGCCGAGACTGGTCAAAAGTCTTTTGTACGAAGGAGGTAAGTGTGTGTCGTAAGCAGTGCATGCAACGCTGGACGGTGCGGTGTCAGCGGAGCTCGCTGATCGGACTAGTCAAATGAACACCCTGGACTGGATCAACGGTGGTGAACACGTAGCGGTCCCCGAAATCTCAACCGGACTGTCGCTGACCGTCATCGTCGGAATTCTCGTCATCACGGCCGTCGCAAGTCTGCGATAAACGAGGAGGACGAAGGAAACCACGCGCCGGCAACGACTGCGGCACGTTGGGCCCTTTGTCGCAGAACGTGTCCGTGTACGGAAATTTTGTGCCCTCGACCCTTTCCCGTGGTGTCCGGAAGTGCGAAGGTGCAGAACGGGCTTGTGTACTTCACTGCCGGGTGTCCATCCGCGAGCTGGGGTCGTATCACCGCCCGGACGGCACAGTAAGTGCCTGACCGAGGAAGGTGCACGGTTGCTCGAACCGCCGCTGTCCGGTCTCCGAAGGATCCGATAACCGGCCACCGGTGACGGAGTGTCGGTCAGGCTGCGTTGCCGGGGTGGGTATGAGTCGGAGAGTACGTCGTTGAGCTGGCATTGCTCGATCGCAACTTGCTGTCCGCATTGCTGCGCTCTACCTAGTGCCGCATCACGCAACGTTTGCCCTGTCGACGATCTCCCGTAGCTGTTGATCCTCGGCGTGCTTGTTGCGCCAGATGATGTAGCGACGGA
>NZ_JBKFBA010000071.1:0-13635 GCF_053345925.1 Rhodococcus sp. C26F | reverse complement strand
GGGTTGAATCATCTGGTGTTCCACGCGCCGGGTCATGATCAGAAGCGGTTCCTGGAACTGTTCGAGCGCGACCTCGCCCCCCGCCTGCGCGCACTCGCCTGAGATGCAAGGAGTTCAAATGACTACGGCCACAGGGAAGCTCACCGATACCGCATCGTGGCAACAGTTGTTCCGACATCGTGCGGACTTCGAGACAGTCGATCTTCGGAGGTTGTTCTCGGCGGATCCATCTCGGGCGCGGCGATTTTCCGTCTGGGCGGGGGAACTGTACATCGACTACAGCAAGCACCGGATCACCGACACCACGCTCGCATTGCTGCTTGCGTTGGCCCGTGACTGCGGCCTCGAGGACCGTCGCGATGCCATGCTGACTGGCGCCCACATCAATACCACCGAGGACCGCGCCGTGCTGCACACCGCACTGCGTCTGCCTGCGGAGACGCGCCTCGAAGTGGACGGTCAGCACGTGGTCACCGACGTGCATACCGTGCTGGCGAAGATGGCAGAGTTCTGCGACCGAGTGCGTTCGGGCACGTGGCGCGGCGCCACCGGCGAGCGGATCACCACGGTGGTCAACATCGGCATAGGCGGCTCGGACCTGGGCCCGGCGATGGTCACGCGCGCACTGCGTCACTTCGCCGACGGTCCGCAGGTGCGATTCGTCGCCAACATCGACCCGGCCGACCTGACCACAACACTGCACGATCTGGACCCGCCCACCACCTTGTTCGTGGTTGCCTCGAAGACCTTCACCACGATCGAGACCCTGACCAATGCCACCGCTGCGCGGCGCTGGTTGGTCGCTGCGTTGGGTGAGGACGCTGTCGCGGCGCATTTCGTGGCAGTGTCGACCAACGCCACCGAGGTCGCGGCGTTCGGCATCGACCCGGTGAACATGTTCGGATTCTGGGATTGGGTCGGCGGCCGCTACTCGGTGGATTCGGCGATCGGGCTGTCGGTGATGTGTGCGATCGGTCCGGCCCGATTCGGCGAACTGCTGGCCGGCTTCCACGCGATCGACACCCATTTCGCCACTGCTCCACTCGAGGGCAACGCCCCGGTGATATTGGGGTTGCTCGGGGTGTGGTACTCGAGTGTATTCGGGGCCCAGTCCCGCGCGGTGTTGCCCTACAGTCAGGATCTGGCCCGGCTGCCGGCCTATCTGCAGCAGCTGACGATGGAATCGAACGGCAAGTCGGTGCGGTGCGACGGCACCGCGGTCGATTACGACACTGGTGAGATCTTCTGGGGCGAGCCCGGCACGAACGGTCAGCACGCGTTCTTTCAGTTATTGCATCAGGGCACCCGGCTGATTCCGGCGGACTTCATCGGCTTCGCCGAGTCCACCGACGATCTGCCCACCCTCGACGGGACCGGCAGCATGCACCGGGTCCTATTGGCAAATATGCTCGCCCAGTCCAAGGTGCTCGCGTTCGGCCGCACCGCCGACGAGGTCGCTGCCGACGGCGCAGGCGAATCCCTGGTGGCGCACAAAGTGATGCCCGGTAACCGGCCTTCGACCACCATCGTGGCTCCGAAATTGACACCGAGCACGCTCGGGCAGCTGATCGCGTTGTACGAGCACCAGACATTTGTGCAGGGGGTGATCTGGGGCATCGACTCGTTCGACCAGTGGGGTGTCGAACTCGGCAAGACCCAAGCTCTCACGCTGCAGCCCGCGCTGACCGCGGACTCGGGTCCGGACACCGGGGACGCTTCCACCGACACTCTCATCCGCACCATTCGGGACATGACGAAGGGAATCCGACGGTGCCGGCCCTAAAGCTACTCACGCTGCCGAAACCGGTTGCTGAATCATGGGACTGGCAACTAAGTGCCGCGTGCCGAGAGCGTGATGCCGCTTTGTTCTTCCACCCCGACCACGAACGCGGTGAAGCCCGCGACGCCCGGATCGCTGCAGCGAAACACATCTGCCGGACCTGTCCCGTGCACGCACAGTGCCTGCGCCACGCACTGGATACCCGCGAACCCTACGGCATCTGGGGCGGAACGAGCGAGGACGAACGCCGCGCCGGCGTCGTCGGATGACTCGAAACTGTCTTGGTGCGTTCGGTTCGTGCGTACCCTATACCAGGAGTTCATAGAGCTGATCGTTGATGCGGTCAGCGTCTCGGACCAGGTGGCCGTGGTATGCAGTTCGACGAGCGTGGCCGGACCGTGCTTGTGGCAAGGACCTTACTGAGTCAGGTCGAGCCGTCTGAAGGCGATGGTTCCATAAGTAGATAGTTGCCGGTGACCGTAGTCATCTCGCTATTCCATGTCGGCTTTAGATCTCCTGATGCTTCGGCCTCGGACTCGTGTTGACCAAGCAGTTGCTTGGTGTCGTGATGAAAGCGATTTTGGGTGGGCTATCGTCGTGCTCCGAGCGTCGTGCGTGGGATCGGCGTAGCTATGACCCCCAAGGTGTTCTCGCATGCCGAAACGACGCGAGGATGGACAATGCCGACGGTTCGCCCTATGCGTTGCCGGCCGATGCCAGTCCGAAGTTCCACGCGCAGACCGTCGAACCCAGTCTGCTGATGGCGCCGGAGGGTCGCGTAGAACGCGGCGGTCGGCGAGACCGTTCCGCTGGGACGGCTGGCCCAGCC
The DNA here is from genome assembly GCF_053345925.1 of Rhodococcus sp. C26F. Lineage (NCBI taxonomy): Bacteria > Bacillati > Actinomycetota > Actinomycetes > Mycobacteriales > Nocardiaceae > Rhodococcus > Rhodococcus sp. C26F. Next base: position 11,026 of record NZ_JBKFBA010000071.1, on the reverse strand, counting down.
CGAAGATATCGGCCACTGCGCCGCATTCCTGGCCTCTCCGCTGTTGGCCTACGTCAGCGGATCGACATTGACCGTCCACGGCGGCGGTGAACGCCCTGCCTACATGGCAGCGGCCGAAACGAAGGAGACGAAGTGAGTGGACTGCTGGACGGGCGCGTCGTCATCGTGACCGGCGCCGGGCGAGGACTGGGTCGCGCCCACGCCCTCGCCTTCGCCGCGGAGGGTGCGAAGGTCGTCGTCAACGACATCGGTGTCGGCAGTGACGGAACCGCCACGGGGGAGAGCCCCGGTGAGCTGGTCGTCGAGGAGATCCGTGCGGCCGGGGGAGAGGCCGTCGTCAACGGTGACGACGTCGCCGACTGGGCCGGTGCCGAGAACCTCGTCAGGACCGCCCTCGACAACTTCGGCCGGCTCGACGTGCTCGTCAACAACGCCGGATTCCTGCGCGACCGCATGCTCGCCAACATGAGCGAGGAGGAGTGGGACGCCGTCATCCGCGTGCACCTCAAGGGGCACTTCGCGCCGATGCGTCACGCCATGACCTACTGGCGCGCCGAGTCCAAGGCCGGCAACCCGGTCGACGCCCGCATCATCAACACGAGCTCGGGTGCCGGCCTGATGGGCAGCATCGGCCAGGGCAACTACGCCGCCGCCAAGGCCGGTATCGCGACGCTCACGATCCAGGCCGCAGCCGAATTCGGCCGCTACGGGGTGACCGTCAACGCGATCGCGCCCTCGGCACGCACCCGCATGACCGTCGGGGCCGGTGGCGCGATGGCCGAGATGATGGCCGCACCCGAAGAGGGTTTCGACGCCATGGCGCCGGAGAACGTCTCGCCGCTGGTCGTGTGGCTCGGCAGTGCCGAAGCGAAGGACGTGACCGGTCGCGTGTTCGAGGCCGAGGGCGGCAAGGTGTCGCTGGCCGACGGATGGCGCCACGGTGAGGCGATCGACAAGGGCGATCGCTGGGATCCGAAGGAACTCGGTCCCGTCGTCGAGAAGCTGATCGCAGCGTCGCAGCCGCCGACGCCGGTCTACGGAACGTAGTTAATCCGGGATCCGCCGAGGCGGACGGTGCGAATCCCACGGAGGATTCACTACCACAGGGCTGTACGAGAGGCAGCGCCCAGCTCCGCCGGTTGATGCCGAGTTCGAAAACCATGTGGATGGCGATCCGTGATCGATGCCTCCCTCAGTCCTCCCCCAAAGTGCGCACGAAGGCTCCTGTGCGGTACACCTCGAGTTCGATGGCGTGGTCACAAACGTGACCGGGCGTCGTAGTCGCTCCGCTTCCGGCTGTCCCCGGTTTGTGTCGATGGCGACGTCATCCGGAAGACCCAGAAAACGGAACGCTCGATTACCGTTTCGGAACCCCTGGCCTGTCGGCAGTACCGTTGCGTGCCTGCGTCTTGTAGTGGCAGAACAGTACGGGCCTCGATAAGGTCACTTTACTGACAGTAGTCACTGTCAAATGGTCGGCCGTCTCCGAGCGAGCTGCGCAATGCCTCGCTCGGCCCTGAGGAAAGAAGTCTGTCCGAGGAAGTCGTTCTTGAAGTCCGCTCCGAGGGGAGGGGCATAACCACCCCTCAGCGCTGTGTAGGCGAGACGCCGATCGTCCTGGGCTGACACGTACCCAATGACAGCGTCGTAACCCGTTCGGTGAGACAGGTATGACAAGCGCCCAGTCAACCCCGGCATTGCTCATTCGCCGGCGTGCGTATCGGAGATGTGTACCTCGTTGCCCTCCTTCCGCGGGAGCGTTTCAGGGTGACCATCACCCACGGGCGAACATCCTGAGACTATCCTGTATTTAACCAAGCGCATGCTCAAATTGGCAACTTGATCGGCCGTGCTGCCAGCACACGTCCGGCGAGCAGTGCGTGCTGGCGTGGGTTACCGGGGAGTGCCCGTCAGCGAGTCATCGCTCGAGGTCGAGTCACGCTGAACGTCACGAGAACTCGCAATCTTGACATCAGTGACTTAGGTCATAATATGGTCGAGCAAGTGCACGCTCAGTAACTATTTCATCCGGGGCCAAGAATCCCGCACATCCCTAGGGACAACTCGTCCCGGCCACCAGCCACGACTGACCAGGTCTGAACACATGACACGTCGTTGGGCATAGAGCCGGGGAGTGACGGCGGTCAGCGGAGGAATCCGTGCGGTCGTAGGCCGTACTCGAACACAAGGAGAACATGCATGAGACTCCGAAAGTCGGTTGTTGTGGCGGTTGCAGCCATGCTCGGGACGGTCGCGGGGTGTGCCAGTGCAGGCGGAAGCAGCACGGAAGTGGCCGACGGTACGTGTACAACCGACAGGATCGGGGGGTCTGTCACTCATGCAACGCTTCTGGCTCCGCGTGGACTCGATCCGGTCGGTCAGCCCGGTGCCGCAGGAAGCGGGGGCACTGAGATCCAGGGCGTTGTTCGACACGCTGGTCACGTATAACGTCGAATCGCAGTCCTATGAACCGCACGTGGCCGAGTCTCTTTCGCCCAATGATGATTTCAGCGTCTGGACAGTCACTCTGCGTGACGGGGTCCGATACGGCAACGGTGACCCGCTCAGTGCCGAGGACGTCAAGCAGAGTGTGGAAAGACATCAGTCGCCGCAGAACACTCAAGTCTCGAGGGGAGAGGCGCAAACCATTGTCTCCATGGAGGTTCTCGATCCTCTGACCGTACAGTTCACCCTTGACGGTCCATATCCGGACTTTCCGCACGTCCTGGCGACGGACATCGGCATGGTGACGAATCCGCGCGTAGTGGCTGAACTCGGTGCCGAACAGTTCGCTCTGAATCCGCAGGGCGCCGGCGTCGGACCGTACGAACTCATCAAGTACGCGCCGGGCGAGGAGATCGTGATGTCTGCCAAGGCAGACTATTGGGGCGGGCCGGTCTGCATCGAGACGCTTCGGTTCATCAGTATCCAAGGTGCCGAATCGACTCTGGATGCGCTCAGGACAGGTGAAGTGGACGTGGCATTGCTACGTGAGCCGCCGGCGATTGCCCAAGCACGCGAAGAAGGGTTCGGTACGTTGCCCACGCTGTACAACTACGGTGAAGGTGTCGTGATGAACTCTGCGCCCGGACGGCCGACTTCGGACAACCGATTGCGTAGGGCGATTGTTGCTGCGATCGACCCGGATGCGATCAACGCGCGAGTCTTCAACGGGACGGCGCTTGCAACCTCGGCACTCATCCACGAGAACACACCGGGTCTTTATTCGGGTGTACAAGGGCCGGCGTACGACCCGGAACTGGCCAGGAAGTTGGTCGTAGAGGCAAAGGAATCGGGATGGGATGGCTCCCTTCGTCTCCTGGCAGACAACAGTCCCATTCGAATCAACGAAGCGATCGCTGTCGAAGCGGTTCTCGAAAGCGTGGGATTCGACGTCGAACTCGACACCGACAAGTCCCTGACCGAGGTTCTCGGCACGGTTGCGTCGGACAGGGACTACGACTTGGTCATATGGGGTCCGAACTACACGGACGAGGGCATGTGGGCGTTGATGAACCGGCAGTTGAACAGCCAGAGTATGTCGAACTACTACGGATACTCGGACACACGAATGGACGAAGCACTGGCCGACCTACGAACTGCTTCTTCGGTGGATGAGAAGAAGGAGATCGTCGCCCAGATGCAGCAGATCTTCGACGAGTCTCCCGTGATCGCCAATATCGCAGCGTATGAGGAGGACAACATCCACTCGATCCAGATCGGCGGGTTGCTCGTGACCAGAGGGAGTGTCCTTCGCTACGACAAGGCGTTCGTTGCAGGGGCCTGATCAAATGAGGGAAAAGGATACGCGATGACAACACGCAGAATCGCTGCTGTATTCGGTCGTGTCGTTCCAGTCCTCGTGCTCGTGAGCCTTGCAACGGCCTTCCTCGTGGAATTGGTACCGGGCGATCCAGCAGTAGCGGTAGTGGGTGCGGAAGGAACGCCGGAGCAATACGCAGCTGTCCGCGAGGAACTCGGACTCGACAAACCGTGGCTGGTTCGGTATCTCGACTGGCTGGGAGGTCTCCGGCACGGAGATTTGGGGCACACCCTCGTACCGCCGATCCAGGATGTAACAGAGCTCATCGCCAATCGATTGCCGGTGACGTTGGAGATTGCGGTCTTGTCTGTGGCTGTAGCCCTGGCAATCTCACTTCCGGTCGGTACGTGGTCGGCTTACCGCTATGATCGCGCTTTCGACAAAGTCGCGTCCACGATCTCGTTCGGCCTGATCTCCGTTCCGAGCTTTCTACTTGCGCTCATTGTCATCTACGTGGTGGTCTTCAGGCCGGACACAGTCAGGATCTCGATCGCGGCGGCAGCGGTTCTGTCCGCAGCCGTCTTTTTGGTCGCAGCGCTGCGCAGCGCCGAGTCGAGGACGGCACGTGAGCGTAGAAACATGGTGCTGATCGCGATCGGGATCCTGGTTGTAGGCCTAATTCTGGTCTCACTTTTTCCACAGTTCCCACGCCAGGGCTTCGTGCGTATCGGCGACGGCACGCTCGTCGAGAACCTCCGTACTGTCGCTCTGCCGGTACTCGTGCTCGGATTGACCGAGAGCGCGCAACTCACACGCGTCCTTCGAAGTGACATGGTGACCACCTTGAACGAGGATTTCGTCCTGGCCGCCCGCGCGCAAGGCATGCCGCGTCGTCACATCCTGGTGAAACAAGCCTTGCGACCGTCGACGTTCTCATTGGTGACCATTGCGGGTATCAGCTTCGGACGACTCCTCGGAGGAACGGTGATCGTGGAAACGATCTTCCGTCTGCCCGGTATGGGCACCTTGATAGTCGAAAGCGTGTCGAAAAAGGAATTCATGGTTCTGCAAGCCGCCGTGTTGACGGTGGCGGCGCTCTATGTGCTTGTGAATGCCCTGGTCGATCTTTCCTATCTCTACCTTGATCCGAGGACTCGTCATGTCAGTGTCTGAACAGGTCGAAGAACCAGTCGACGGTGGTTCCGTCGCAGCTGCGGAAGGTCGCTCCTCGTCACCGACGGCGCGCGCCGGGCGCGGCCGATACCGCGGTGCGAAGAGCGCGCGAGCTCTCGGTCTTTGGCTCAGTATCGTTTGGATGACCGTCGAGCTGGTCGCCGTCCTCGTCGTCGACTTCCTGCCGCTATCAGAGGGCCGCAATCCATCGGCGACACTGTCTGCACCGATCCTGGCCTCTCCGGACCTTTTCTCCGCGCACCCGTTCGGCACGGATCGGCAAGGCCTGGACATCCTCAGCGGAGTAATATACGGGGCCCGCACATCGCTGATCGTAGGGTTCGGTGCGGTGTTGATCGGAGTCATTGTCGGGGGAAGCCTCGGACTACTCGCGGGGTATCACCGGCGAAGGGTCGATGCGATCTTGAACTTCCTCAACGATTCGCTTCTGGCTTTTCCACCGTTGATTCTGTTGCTTGCGCTGTCATCTGTGGTTCAGCCGAGCGTACGGAATGTCACCTTGACGTTAGGCGTTCTGGCAGTCCCTACGTTCTTTCGGTTGGCCCGTGCCAATACGATGTCGTACTCACAGAGGAACTTCGTCATGGCAGCGAAGGCGCTGGGCGCAGGGTCCCCTCGTATCCTCGCGCGCGAGCTCCTGCCCAACGTCGTCGCCTCGACTGTTGCCTATGCTTTCGTCGTGGTTGCGGTGCTGATCGTCGCGGAGTCGTCGCTCAGCTTCCTGGGGCTGAGCATCCAACGTCCCGAACCTACTTGGGGAAACATGATCGCAGCGGGCCAGACCGAGCTGTCGAATCATCCCCACTTGGTTTTCGTGCCAGGCGCAGTTCTCTTCTTCACCGTGCTGGCCTTGAACCAGATAGGTGATTGGGCACAACAGAAGTGGGATCCTCGGCCACGTAAGCACTAGGCATCTCGACAAGCGAAGAGAGCTACCATGCACAATCCGCTTTTGGAAGTTCGAAATCTGACCACGACGTTCGATACGCCACGGGGGCCATCGAGTGTGGTGGACGGGGTGTCATTCATGGTCGATCGAGGCCGTTCACACGGAATTGTGGGCGAATCCGGTTCGGGCAAGTCCGTACTCGTTCGAACGATCATGAACCTGCTGCCCCGCAATGCTTCTGTGGGATCCGGCTCGAGTGTGTATTTCGACGGTCGAGATCTCGCGACTCTCACTCCAGTGGAGAAGAAGCACTTCTGGGGGCCACGGATCGCCATGGTGTTCCAGGATCCGATGACGGCGCTGAATCCTGTACGGAAGATCGGGGCCCAAATCGCTGATCCGCAACGGTTTCACCTCGGCCTGAGCAAGCGTGACGCGTGGCGTAGGGCGGCGGATCTGTTGGAACAGGTCGGTCTTTCCGATCCCGAACGGCGCCTCCATCAGTACCCACACGAGCTGTCGGGGGGAATGCGACAACGTGTGATGATTGCGATGGCGATCGGATGTAAGCCTGATCTTCTGATAGCGGACGAGCCGACTACCGCCCTTGATGTGACGGTGCAACGCCAGATACTCGAGCTGCTCGACGAACTTCGCCGCGAGCGGGGGATGGGGTTGATTCTCATCACCCATGATCTCGGCGTCGTTGCCGAACATGCCGATGAGGTATCGGTCATGTACTCGGGGCGAATCGTCGAATCGGCCTCGACTCGCTCCCTGTTCGGGGGAATGAGGCACCGATACACGTCCGCCCTGTTTCGATCGACTCCCCGGGTGGATGCCGTGCCGCACGCCCGACTGTTCTCGATCAGTGGTCGTCCGCCGGACCCACTGTCCCTACCGCCAGGATGCCGTTTTGCACCGCGGTGCTCGCACGCGACAGACGACTGTCTTCGAGAGCCTGATTTTCGCCCCAGCGGCGAAACCCATCGCTATGCCTGTCATAACCCGGTGGACGGTACGGACATAAAGGAAGGAATCTTCCGGTGACCACGTTTGTGAAATCCGATCGAGCCGCCGACGAGGTCGTGCTCGACGTCAAAGATCTCGAAGTGGCGTTCCCCGACGGGCGTGGAGGATCAACGACCGTTGTGGCCGGCGTGAGTTTTCGAGTCCACCGAGGTGAGACACTCGGTATCGTCGGTGAATCCGGATGCGGAAAGTCGACTACGGCAAAAGCGGTGCTCCAGTTGGCCCCTTCCACTGCAGGTACGGTGCAATTCGCTGGACAGGATCTGTCTTCAATGTCGCCACGAGAGCTCAGAAGGGTGCGCCGCAAACTCCAAGTGGTACTCCAGGACCCGATCTCGGCGTTGAATCCCCGCCGGAAGGTCCGGGACATCATCGGGGAAGGCCTGTCCATCTGGCGAGTGCCCGATGCGGCAGCACGGGTGCGGCGAGCCATGGAATCGGTAGGTCTCGACGTGGAGATCGTAGGCGAGCGTCTGCCTGGCGAGTTCTCGGGAGGTCAGTGTCAACGGATCAGTATCGCGCGTGCCCTGGCGATGGAACCTGAGGTGCTCATCTGCGATGAACCGGTGTCGGCCCTCGACGTGTCCGTGCAGGCACAAATCGTGAACCTGCTCGAGGATCTCAAAGAGCAGTATCACCTGACCATGCTCTTCGTCTCGCACGACCTGAGTGTCGTTCGTGTCATCAGTGACCGAGTGATGGTTATGTACCTCGGAAAGGTGTGCGAGATCGGTCCGACCATGGATCTGTTCGATACGCCGCTGCACCCCTACACGAGGACCTTGCTCGATGCGGTGCCTGTGCCGGATCCGCATGTCGATCAGCGGAAGCCTCTCCCGGTAGGAGAAGTCCCGTCGATTCTGGCCCCACCGTCAGGTTGCCGTTTTCGAACTCGATGCTCCCGTGCGCGAGAGATTTGTGCGGCGGCAGAGCCTCCGATGATTGAGGTAGCAACTAGCCGGTCCGTAGCGTGCCACTTTCCGTTGACGTGAGTACGTCAACGCAGACAGTCGAGCAGATGCGCGAGTGCTTTCACCGTCGCAAGTGTCGTGCCGTGGTCAGCGGTAGGTAGCCAGAAAACGACCCGATCGATCCCGATGGACCGATACCGGTTGAGTGCTGCGGGATGGGGACAGGCGTTGAACAGCGTCACCGGCAGTACGCCGCGTCCTGCATCCTTGGCCAGGACCCGTAACTCACCTATCCGGTGTGCAAGTGAGTCTTCGAAGTCTTCTGGTTCTCCGGACAGGTCGTCGTCGACTTGCTTCGTGCCGTCACGGAACGGCATCCATCCGTCACCGTAGGCGACTACACGTCGAAGAATGCTCGGGCCGTTGCCGCCGATCAGCACCGGTGGCCGCGGCTGCTGCACAGGTTTGGGCCAGGACCACAAGGAATCGAAGTTGACGAGCTTGCCGTGGAAGGACGCCTCGTCGTGGTTCCAAATCGCAGTCATTGCTTCGATTCGTTCGCGGAACAGTCCGAACCGATTGGCCGGGTCCGCCCCGTGGTTGCGCATTTCCTGGTCGTTCCAGCCCGCGCCGGCACCGAGGATCACTCGGCCGGATGACAATTGATCGATGGATGCGATCTGCTTGGCAAGAATGATCGGATCGCGTTCTGTGATGAGACAGATCGCTGTACCGACCTTGATGGTGGATGTCGCCCGGGCGGCATCGGTCATCGCTACGATTGGATCCAGGACCGTCCGGTAGTACTCCGGCACGTCATGGCCCGAATAATCGGAAGATGTGTCTCCGACCGGGACATGTGTGTGATCCGGGAAGAACACCGACTCGAAGCCATGTTCTTCGGCCATAGCGGCCAGATCGGCGGGGGTGATGGACTCTGCGGATGTGAACATCTGGACGCCGGCGAACATCAGACGAGGTCCCACCGTTGCGGTGCCGCATTCGGGTTGACTTGCATCGGGTGGGTGAGGTGATGGGACATGTCACCGAAAAGATCGTTTCCGACACGGCGTTCGCTGAAGTACCAAACGCCTTCGTCTTTGACGAACCGATCGAGGTAGTCGCCGGCTGTGATGGGCACGAGCGGGACGTCGGTGGGGTTCTGGACGACGAGGATGTAGGAATGAGCGCGAGCGATTCCGACACCGTCGGGTTCGATGGATACATTGGTCGCGATGTGGTGGGTACGAGGCGTACCGTTCGGATACATGCGGACATAGCTCTCCCAGAGCCTTGAGACAGCCGTACCGTCGTTGCGCACCGCGAGTTCTCCTCCGATGTACACATCGGCGCGATCGAACAGCGCGCCCATTTCGTCGAATTGTCCCGAATCGATAAGATACGCGTAGCGGTGGATCAGTTTCTGGATAGCGATGTAGTCGGCTAGGGCAAAATCCGATGTTTCGTTCTTAGTGCCGGCGCTCGAGGTCATCGCACTCGGACTCCCAGCTCACTGGTGTGCTGCTCGAGTCGCGCCTTGTCGATCTTTCCGTTTGCGGTGGTGGGAAGCGCGTCCAGTAGGAACATTCGTCGTGGTGCCTTGTAGTTCGACATGTTCTCGCGTGCCCATGCGATGAGCTCTTCCTCCGTGGGTGTCGCACCGGGTTTAGGAACTACATATGCCCAAACCACTTCACCGAGTGTGTTATCGGGCACGCCGATGGCGGCGGCTTGTGCGAGATCGGCGTGGTGGAGTAGGAGGCTCTCGATCTCTGCGGGATATGCATTGAACCCGCCGACGATGAGCATCTCCTTCGTGCGTCCCACGATACGAAGGTTTCCGTCAGCATCGAATGAGCCGACATCGCCTGTGCGGAACCAACCTCCTCGAGCAAACGCATCTGCTGTCAGCTGTGGAGCGTCCCAGTAACCCTTCATCACACCGTATCCACGGATCTGGATCTCACCCCGTTCACCGGTTGGCACTACATTTTCGTCCGCGTCGACGAGGCGGACTTCCATTCCTGATACGACACGACCGGCAGATGCTGCAACGACTTCCGGAGGATCTCCTGCTCGTGTCATGGTCACGACGGATCCCTCGATCAATCCGTATGCGTTGGTGACACGTTCGAAACCGAGGCGATCTTGCATGGACACCACCAACTCGTCGGGGACGCTGGCGGCGCCGACAACGGCCCATCGAAGCGAGGAGATGTCGCGTTCTGTCAGCGTAGGGTCCGAGAGGATCTTGGCGAAAAGATTCGGTGGGCCGGCAAGCACAGTGAGCTGTAGCTCTTCGACCATATCGAGTGCCTTGTCAGGATCGAAGACCGCGATTGGAACGATCGTTGCCAGCCGTTCGACACAGGCGATGATTCCGGCGTTGATTCCGAATCCGTGTGCAAAGGGGCTGACAACCGGGAGTCGGTCTCCGGCTCCGAGCCCACAGATCTCTGCCCAGTCCCAGTACGCGCGAAGGATCTGATTGCCGCACAACGTCACGCCTTTGGGTTGCCCCGTGGTTCCGGAGGTCATCAAGATCTCGAAGATGTCTTCAGGGTCCACGGCGAGCGCGCGTGCTTCGGCGACGTCCAGGTCGACGGTGCGGTGCAGATCCAAGAAGTCGTCCCAGGTGAATGCTCCCGGAAGTGACGGGCGTCCGCTCAAGAGAACCACAGTGCTCAGGTGGGGGAGCCGGGAGAATGGAACCCCGTTTCCGGGCTCGCCTGCGGCAGTGGACAACTGTCCTAAATAGTCGGTGCCGAGAAAGCTGTCTGTCATCACCAGTGCGCGACATCCAGTACGCTCGAGAACTTCCGTCGTCTCGATGCCTTTTGCTCGGGTACTCAATGGAACGATGATCGCCCCACAGTCCCAGATGCCGAAGGCTGCGGCTACCCACTGCCAGCAGTTCGGTGCCCACACGGCAACCCGGTCGCCGGACTCGATACCGCGAGAGATGAGCGCGCGGGCAATCTTCGAAGCCTGCGTGCGCAGTTCTGCAAGGTCGAGGACGTGCTCGCCATCAATGACGGCCACATGGTCGGGATCCTGGTACGCGCGCCGACGGAGCATCTGCGGGAGGGTTCCCCATTCGGGAAAAACGGTCATGAGTTACGCCCTTCGTAAACAAGCAATCGCTTGGTTAAGAAAGTAGCGCCTCTCGGTCGAGAGCTCAAGGTTTCAGTAACACCCTAGGGACCACCTGGAGAAACGGCGACGCCGCACAACCAC